>NZ_CEEDBP010000046.1:0-37540 GCF_979252845.1 Belnapia sp. AC561 | reverse complement strand
GCGGTACTGGCCGCCACCCCCGCCGCCGCCGCCACCCCCGCGCGGCGAACCGAGGCGGTCCTGCCGGTCCAGTTCCTGCGCCGCATTGGCCGTGGCGGCGGCGACGCGGGGCATGGGCGGCAGCGCCGCCAGGCGCTGCAGCGTGGCCGCGCCGCCATTGGGGAAGGCCGGGTTCGACAGGGCACGTTCCGCCGCGGGCTGGTCCCCGGCCGAGAGCGCGCGGGAAGCGGCATAGAGCGACTGCACCACCGGCTGCGCCGGGGCATTCGGGGCGATGCCGACGGTGGGACGAAGCTCCGCCAATCCGGTGGCGAAATCGGGGCTGATGGTGCCGGAGAAGCCGCGCCAGCGCGGGCCATAGGGCAGCTCGGTCGCCAGGTATTCGTAGTTGGCGACGGCACGGGCGGCGGCGGCGGGCTGGCCGGCCAGGCTGGCGGGGGTGTTGAAGGCATAGGCGGTGCCGATGATGGCGGCCCGGGTCGGGTCGCCGGCACCGGTGACGGCATCATTCGGCAGGGTGGCATAGCCCTGCGGCGGCTGGTCCGGCGTGACGCAGCCGGCGAGCAGCAGCAATGCAAATGCGGGCAATCGACTCGATGCGGTGCGGAGCATGATCTTGTTCCTCCGGTTGCTTCCCTGGTTGCGGGTATGGCGCAAAGATGGGGGCCGGCGCGGCAGGGGGGATAGGCGATGAGCGGAAGCACGAAGTCGTTAGCGATACCGGCGGAGACTCCGGCGGCGGCACTGCGACGGCGCTTTCCCACCTTCAATGACCTGCAACGCCGGGCGAAGTGGCGGGTGGCACGCTTCGCCTATGATTTTGTCGCCGGCGGCGTCGGCGACGGCGCGCCGAACGTGGCGCACAACCGGGCGGCGATGGATGCGGTGCGGATCGTACCGCGCTACGCCGTGGATGTTTCCGCGGTCTCGATCAGGACCAACCTCTTCGGCCAGGACTACGAGGCGCCGGTGGGCGTGGCGCCGATGGGCAATATCGGCATGGTCTGGCCGGAGGCGGATGCGATCCTGGCGGCCTCGGCCCAGGCGGCGCGGATTCCCTATGTTTCGTCCACCGTTGCCAATGTTCCGATGGAGCGGCTGGCGGCACTGGCGCCGGATGTCTTCTGGTTCCAGCTCTATGGCCTTCCGGCGGACAAGCATGCGCTGTCCTTCGACCTGATCCGCCGGGCGGAGGCGGTAGGCGCCAAGGCGCTGGTGCTGACGCTCGATGTGCCGATGCGGCAGAAGCGGGTGCACGACATCCGCAACGGGCTGGTGATGCCCTTCCGCTACCGGCCGCGGACCTTCCTCGATATCGCCCGCGCGCCCTTCTGGGCGCTGGAGATGCTGACCAAGGGGCAGCCGACCTTCCCGAACATGCGGAAATACGTCGGCGAGAATGCCTCGTTGGCGGAGATGGCGGGCTTCGTGCAGCGCAACATGGTGACCGGCGTGACCTGGGAGGATATCGCCCGCTTCCGCGAGGCCTGGCCGCGGGCGCTGGTGCTGAAGGGCATCCAGCATCCGGAGGATGCGGCGAAGGCGGTGCAACTCGGCGTGGACGGCATCTGGGTCTCGAACCATGGCGGGCGGCAGTTCGATGCGGCGCCGGCCTCGATCGACAGCGTGCCGGCGATCGCGGCGGAGGTCGCGGGCAAGGCGAAGGTGCTGTTCGACGGCTCGATCCGCTCGGGGCTCGACGTGTTCCGGGCGCTGGCGGTGGGCGTCGACATGTGTTTCGCCGGGCGGGCCTTCCTTTATTCGGTCGCGGCGCTGGGGCGGGCGGGCGGCGACCATGCGGCGGCGGCCTTCACGGAGGAGGTGCGAGGAACCTTCGCCCAGGCCGGGACGGTGAGCGTGGCGGATGCGGCACGCGCTGCGGTGCTGCATCCGGGGGCGGTGTGGCTGGGGCCGCCGAACAATGCGCCGCGGCCGCCGGCGGGGTGATCAGGCCCCGTCGCGCAGCAGGTCGCTGATGACGCGGTCGAGCTGGTCCAGCGTGTTGCAGACCGCCGTCACCCGGCAGTGGTGGGCATAGCGCAGCATGTCGCTGTCGCCGGTGCCCCAGACGGTGCGGACCTCGGGGTTCAGCCAGACGATCTGCTTGGCGCGGTTGGCCATGCGCTGGAGGATATCGACCCGCGGATCGGTACGGTTGCCGCGGCCGTCGCCGAGGATGATCACCGTCGTCTGGCTGTCGAGCAGCGACATGAAGCCGCCCTCGAAATCGGCCAGCGCGCGGCCGTAGTTCGAGGAGCCGAAGCCGGCACGGTCCATCACGGCGGGGATGGCGCGGTCGATCGGCTGGTGCTCGAGCAGGTCGGAGACATCGGCCAGGGCGCCGGAGAAGGCGAAGGCACGGAGGCCGGCCAGCGCCTCGTTCAATGAGTAGAGGAACAGCAGCAGGAACTGGGCCAGCGCCGCGACCGAGCCGCTGACGTCGCAGAGCACGACGAGCTTCGGCTTGTCGATGGTCTCCTGCTTCCAGACCGTGAGGAAGGGCACGCCCTCCCAGCCCATGTTGCGGCGGAGGGTCTTCCGCACATCCAGCACGCCGCGGCGGTCCCGCTTGCGCTTGCGGCCGTACTGCGTCGCCAGCCGCCGGGCCATGGCGCGGACCAGCAGGCGCATGCGGTCGTGGTCGCGGCGGTCGATGGCGGACATGCGGGTGCGGGACAGCACGCGCTCGCGGAACTCCTCGTTGCGGCCTTGCGCGTAGAGCAGCAGGTTCTGCTGCACCAGGTCCTTGACCTGTTCCCGCAGCCGGTCGCGGCCGGCCCGCAGCCGGGCGGTGCGCGGCGCCTCGGGCGCGGCCGCGATCTCGCGTTCCACCGCGCCGAGGCCCATGCGTTCGAGGATGCGGCGGGTGTAGAGGTTCACCTGGGTGAAGATGGTGATGTTGGAGACGCCGGCCTCGGCCGCGGCCTCTTCGGCGGCGGCGGCCAGCGCCGCCTGGTCGCCGGCGAGGATCAGGCGAGAGAGGCCGCCTTCGCCCTGGCCCTGCCCCTGGCCCTGCCCCTGGCCCTCCCCCTGCCCTTCGGGTTGGCCTTCCGGCGGGGCGGCCGGGTCGCCGTCCTCGGCCGCCTCCTCGCGGAAGCCGCTGCGGGTGAAGAAGAGGTCGAAGCATTGGGCGAAGGCGCGCTTCTCCTCCGCGGTCTTGGCCAGCACCAGGCCGAGGGTGTCGCGCAGCCGGGCGCGGTCCTCGAAGCCGACGAATTGCACCGCCTGCACGGCGTCGATGCTTTCGGCCGGGGAGATGCGGAGCCCGGCGCTGCGGGCGGCGCGGAAGAAGTCGAGCAGCGGTGATTCCATCCCCTGGGCCATTACCGGACGGGCACCGCCTCGCGCTTCGCCTTCAGCAGCAGCTCGCCGAGCTGCGGCTCCACCGCCTCGATGTCGCTCTCGAATTTCAGCAGCACGTTCAGCGTCTCCCGCACCAGGGTCGGGTCGAGCTCGCGGACGTGCAGCAGCACCAGGACGCGGGCCCAGTCGATGGTCTCGCTGACCGAGGGCTGCTTCTTCAGGTCGAGCGTGCGGATCTGCTGGACGAAGGCGACGAGCTGGCGGCGGAGATTCTCCTCCACGCCGGGGACGCGGGTGGCGATGATGCGCGCCTCCAGCCGGGCATCGGGCAGGCCGATGTGCAGGTGCAGGCAGCGGCGCTTCAGCGCGTCGCCGAGGTCACGCTGGCTGTTCGAGGTCAGCAGCACGATGGGCGGGACATCGGCCTTGATGGTGCCGATCTCGGGGATGGAGACCTGGTAGTCCGAGAGGATCTCGAGCAGGAAGGCCTCGAATTCCTGGTCGGCCTTGTCGACCTCATCCACCAGCAGGATGGCGCCGCCCGGCTCCCGCAGGGCGCGCAGCAGCGGGCGGGGTTCGAGGAAATGCTCGGAGAAGAACAGGTCGCTGAAGCCGTGCAGCTTGGTGAGCGCGGATTCGAGGCCGGGCTCATCGCCCAGCACGGCGCCCAGGCGGTCCTTCAAAATTTGCGTGTAGAGCAGCTGCTTGCCGTACTTCCACTCGTACAGCGCCTTGCTCTCGTCGAGCCCCTCGTAGCACTGCATGCGGATCAGGCTGAGGCCGAGCCAGGAGGAGAGCGCCTTGGCGAGTTCGGTCTTGCCGACGCCGGCCGGGCCCTCGACCAGGATCGGCTTGCGCAGGTGATGCGCCAGGTAGACGGCGGTGGAAATGGAGCGGTTGGCGATATAGCCGGCGCTTTCGAGCCCGCGGTCGGTTGCCTCGATGGAATGAAGCTGGTCTTGCCAGGCGATGCTCATGCGGCGTGATGTGCCATTGTGGGAACGTCTCCGGTAGCGGGCTATCGATTTCGGCCGATCATGGACCGGCCAGGGCGGGGCGCCAACCGGGGAGGACCATAACGGGAGGAAACAATGGTCGGAATCGACCGCCGTGCGGCCCTGGGGCTGCTGGCCGCCATGCCCGGGATGCGGGCGAGTGCCCAAGGGACTCCGGCGCCCGAAGGCTGGCCGGCGCGGCCGGTGCGGCTGATCGTGCCCTATCCGCCCGGCGGCGGTGCGGATGTGGTGGCGCGGCTGCTGGCCCCGGCGCTGTCGGAGCAGCCGGGCGGGCCGCAGATCGTCATCGACAACCGGCCGGGCGCCGGCGGCAATGTCGGGACGGAGCAGCTCGCGAAATCCCCGCCGGATGGCTATACCATCGGGACCATCACCATCGGGACGCATGGGACCAATCCCTGGCTGTTCCCCCGGCTGGGCTTCGACCCGGTGGCGGATTTCAGCCCGGTGGCGCTGGTCTCGCTGCAGCCGGCGGCGATCGTGGCGGCGGCGGGCTCCGGCCTCACGTCGCTCGACGACCTGCTGGCGCTGCGGAAGGAGACCAATTTCGCCTCCTCCGGCAATGGCACCAGCGGGCACCTGGGCGGGGAGGTGCTGCGGGTGATGGGGCGGCTGCCGCTGGTGCACGTGCCCTATCGCGGCAGCGGCCCGGCCTGGGCGGATCTGCTTGGCGGGCGGGTGGAGCTGGTCGTGGACAATATCCAGAACGCGCTGCCGCATCACCAGTCCGGCCGCGCCCGCATCCTGGCCCTCACCGGCACCGGCCGGGTGGCGCTGGTGCCGGAGGTGCCGGCGGTGCGGGAGCGGCTGCCGGAGTATCTGGTGCAGTCCTGGAACGGCATCGCCGGGCCGGCGGGGATGCCGGCGGAGGTGGTGGACAGGCTGGGCCGGCTGATCGCCGCGGCGCGCAGCCCCGCGGTGCTGGCCCGCTATGCCGAGCTGGGGATGGAATTCCCCGCCAGCTCCCCGGCGCATCTCGCCGGCTTCATCGCGGCGCAGCTCGCCTTCTGGAAGCAAGTCATTACGGGGTCGAATATCCGGCTGGAGTGAACCAACCGGTTCGGTATGGTGCCCGCGGGGAAAAATCCAAGGGAGAGTTGGGCGTGCAATTATCCGACCGGGTAACCGGCGTCTTCCTGGTGGGCTTGGGCGGGCTCGCGGCCTGGAGCGGCTCCCGCCTGCCGGGCGTGCCGGGGCAGGATGTGGGGCCGGCGGCCTTCCCCATGCTCATCGGCTCCGGGCTGATCATCTGCGGCGCGATGATCGCGCTCGGCATCGGCCATAGCTTCGAGGTGCCGGAGGGACCGGACGCGGAGGAGGAGGCGGTGCCCGGGCGGTCCCGCCTCTATGGGCTGCGGGTGCTGGTGCCCCCTGCCCTGCTGCTGTTCTACATGTTCGCCTCGGAGCCGCTGGGCTTCCTGCTCTGCGGCTTCCTGATGGTGCTGGCGGCGGCCTTCACGCTGGGCGCCAAGCCGAAGCTGGCGATCCCGCTGGCGCTGATCGCGCCGCTGTTCATTCATCTGGCTTTCTACAAGCTCCTGCGGGTGCCCTTGCCCGAAGGTCTGATCGGGGCCCCATGGTAGAAAGTCCGGTAGCATGAACGAATTGTTCGAAGCCTTCCGGCTGGTCGCGGCGCCGGATGTGGTCATCGCCATCGTCGCCTCCGCCGTCTATGGGCTGGTGGTGGGCTCCATGCCCGGGCTCTCGGCCACCATGGCGACGGCGCTGCTGGTGCCGGTGACCTTCTGGCTTTCGCCGATCGCGGCCATCGCCACCATCATCACCGCCTCGGCCATGGCGATCTTCTCGGGCGATATCCCGGGCTGCCTGCTGCGCATCCCGGGGACCCCGGCGAGCGCGGCCTATACCGACGAGGCCTATGCGATGACGCGCAAGGGCCAGGCGGAGATGGCGCTGGGCGCCGGGCTGTGGTTCTCGGCCATCGGCGGCATCGTCGGCACCCTGTCGCTGGTGCTGATGGCACCGCTGCTGGCGGAGATGGCGCTGTCCTTCTCGACCTACGAGTATTTCTGGCTCGCCTTCCTCGGGCTGATGTGCGCGACCCTGGTGGCGCGGTCCAGCCCGATCAAGGCGATCGCCTCGATGCTGCTGGGCCTGCTGATCGCCTGCATCGGGATGGAGAATCCGGCGGGGACGCCGCGCTTCACCATGGGCATGGCCGACCTGCTGGGCGGCATCGAGCCGATCCCGGCGCTGGTCGGCGTCTTCGCCGTGAGCGAGGTGATGCGGGCGATGGTGACGGCGGAACCGCCGAAGCTGCCGAAGCGGAAGTTCGGCAGCATCCTGGCCAACCAGTGGATGCTGACGAAGAAGTACCAGTGGCCAATGTGGCGGGGCAATTTCATCGGTATCATCATCGGCGTGCTGCCGGGCGCCGGCGCCGACATGGCGGCCTGGGTCAGCTATGCGATGTCGAAGAAATTCTCGAAGACGCCGGAGCTCTTCGGCACCGGCCATCCGGAAGGGCTGGTCGAGGCGGGGGCGTCGAACAATGCCTCGCTCGCCTCCGGCTGGGTGCCGTCGCTGCTGTTCGGCATCCCCGGCGATACCATCACGGCGATCGCCATCGGCGTGCTCTACATGAAGGGGCTGAACCCCGGGCCGACGCTGTTCACCGAGAATGCGCGCAGCATGTATGCGCTCTATCTCATCTTCATCATCGCCAACATCATCATGATCCCCTTGGGCATCGTGATGATCCGCATGGCCTCCACCGTGCTGCGGGCGCCGCGGGCCTCGATCATGCCGGTGATCCTGCTGCTCTGCGCGGTCGGGTCCTTCGCCACCGGCAGCAACCTCTTCTCGGTCGGGCTGGTGGGGGCCTTCGGCATCCTTGGCTTCGTGATGGAGCGGAACGGCTATCCGGTGGCGGCGCTGGTGCTCGGCATCGTCATGGGCAGCATGGTGGAGACCAACTTCGTCACCAGCCTGATCAAGTCCGATGGCGACGTGCTGCCCTTCTTCGAGCGGCCGGTGAGCGCGGTGCTGGCGACGATGACCATCGGGGCGCTGCTCTGGCCGGCGGGGGTCTGGATCTACAACCGCCTCGGCAACCGGCGCTTGCAGCCGCGGGGCGCGGCGGAGTAGCTGTCTTTCGTAATGATTGCCGGAGGAAAAAACCAATGAATGACCTGACCCGCCGCGGGATGCTGGGTGCCGCGACCGCCCTGATGGCGGCACCCGCCGTTGTCTCCCCTGCCCTGGCCCAACCCCGTTGGCCGGCACGGCCGGTGCAGTTCCTCTGCCCCTGGGCGGCCGGTGGCGGCACCGATGCGGTGCTGCGCATCATCGCCATCCTGCTGGAGAAGGAGCTGGGCCAGCCCTTCAACGTGGTGAACCGCACCGGCGGCTCCGGCGTGGTGGGCCATGCCGCCATCGCGGCGGCGCCGGCGGATGGCTATACGCTCGGCATCATCACCGCCGAGATCTGCATGCTGCATTGGCAGGGGCTGACCGAGGTCACCTACAAGAACTACACGCCGCTCGGGCTGATGAACAACGACCCGCCGGGCATCCAGGTGAACATCAACTCGCCCTACAAGGACGTGAAGCAGCTCGCCGATGCGATCAAGGCCAGCACCCCGGGCAAGTTCAAGGCGAGCGGCACCGGCCAGGGCGGCATCTGGCACCTGGCGCTGGCCGGCTGGCTCGGCGCGATGGGGCTGAAGGCCGACCACGTGCGCTGGGTGCCGTCGAACGGCGCGGCGCCGGCGATGCAGGACCTGGCGGCGAACGGCCTCGACTTCACCACCTGCTCGGTGCCGGAGGCCCGCGCCATGCTGGATGCCGGGCGGGCGCGTAGCCTGGCGGTGATGGCGCCGGAGCGGCTTTCCGCCTTCCCGAACATCCCGACTCTGAAGGAGGCGATGGGGGTGGACTACAATTCCGGCGCCTGGCGCGGGATCGCCGGGCCGCCGGGCCTGCCGGCCGCGGTGGTCTCGGCCATGGATGCGGCGCTGGGCAAGGTCTTCGCCAGCCAGGAGTACAAGGACTTCCTGAACGCCCGCGGCTTCGGGATGGTCTATGCCAATGCCGCCGGCTTCGGCGAGCACATGGCCAAGGCCGATGTCTCGCTCGGCGATGCGATGAAGGCGGCGGGGCTGGCGAAGGTCTGAGGGCTGGGTTGTCTTGATGTGAAGGGAAGACAGGTTGGGGAGGATACCTCCTCCCCGGCCTTGCTTCACCCCGCAGACGGATCGCCCTGCACCAGCCGGGTCAGCAGGACGATCTGTTCCTGCTGCCTGGCCAGCAGCGCCTCGATCTGCTCGGTGCGGAGCCGGTCGAGCTTGTCGTGCAGCGCCATGATCTCGATCTCGGCCTTGAGGTTGATCTCGTAGTCATGCGCTGCATCGGCCCGGTCCCGGGCGGCCTGGCGGTTCTGGCTCATCATGATGACGGGGGCCTGGATCGCCGCCAGCATGGACAGGATCAGGTTGAGGAAGATGAAGGGGTAGGCGTCGAAGGGCCGGACCAGCAGCAGGGTGTTGAGCAGCACCCAGGCGGCCAGGACCGCCCCGAAGACGATGATGAAGGACCAGGAGCCGCCGAAGATGGCGACCTTGTCGGCCAGCCGCTGGCCGAAGCTGAGCTCCTCGGTGAAGCTGGCCTCGACGTTGCGGCTGATGATGGCGCGGCGGCCGGCCGCGGCGAGGACCGATTGCTCCGCCGGGCTCAGCGCCGCAGCCACGCGGCCGAACCAGCGAGCGGCCGGATCCTGGGTGGACTCGGGCATGGGGGATCTCCGGCGGCCGGGGGGATGCCGGCATGGCACCTTGCCCGATGCCGAGAGAGACGCCACCCTCTGAGGCAACTTAGCAAGGGGGCAGGCGTGGCCGGGTTCAAGAGCACCTCATCCTATATCGCCTCCCGCGACCTGGAGGTGGCGGTGAATGCCGCCGTGGCGCTGCAGCGGCCGCTGCTGGTCAAGGGGGAGCCGGGGACGGGCAAGACCGTGCTGGCGCATGAGGTGGCGCGGTCGCTCGGCTATCCGCTGGTCGAGTGGCACATCAAGTCCACCACCAAGGCGCAGCAGGGCCTGTACGAATACGATGCGGTGTCCCGGTTGCGGGACGGCCAGCTCGGCGACGAGCGGGTGCACGACATCGCCAACTACATCGTCCGCGGCAAGATGTGGGATGCCTTCGAGGCGGACCGGCCGCAGGTGCTGCTGATCGACGAGATCGACAAGGCCGACATCGAGTTCCCGAACGACCTGCTGCTCGAGCTCGATCGGATGCAGTTCTTCGTCTACGAGACGCGGAAGACCATCGTGGCCAAGCACCGGCCGGTGGTCATCATCACCTCGAACAACGAGAAGGAGCTGCCGGACGCCTTCCTGCGCCGCTGCTTCTTCCACTACATCCGCTTCCCCGACCGGGAGACGATGGAGAAGATCGTCCAGTCCCACTTCCCCGACATCAAGCAGGAGCTGGCGCGGGAGGCGCTGAACGTCTTCTTCCAGGTCCGCGGCGTGGCCGAGTTGAAGAAGAAGCCGGCGACCTCGGAGCTGCTGGACTGGCTGAAGCTGCTGATGATCGAGGACCTGCCGCCCGAGGTGCTGCGGTCCACCGACCCGAAGACCGCCATCCCGCCGCTGTATGGGGCGCTGCTGAAGAACGAGCAGGACGTGCACCTGTTCGAGCGGCTGGCCTTCCTGTCGCGGCAGCGGCAGCGGTAGGGGGCGCTTCACGATGCTGGCGCATTTCATCTACGCGCTGCGCGGCGCCGGCATCCCGGCGAGCATCACCGAATACCTCACCCTGCTGCGCGGGATGAAGGAAGGGGTCGCCGACTACAGCGTCGACGACTTCTACCACCTGTCGCGCGCCACGCTGGTGAAGGACGAGCGGCACCTCGACCGCTTCGACCGGGTCTTCGGCGAGGTCTTCAAGGGGCTGGAGGCGCCCGAGGGCGGCGAGGACGGCGACCTCTCGCGCCAGCTGCCGGAGGAATGGCTCCGCAAGATGGCGGAGAAGCTGCTGTCGGAGGAGGAGAAGGCGGCCATCGAGGCGGCCGGCGGCTTCGACAAGCTCATGGAGATGCTGAAGCAGCGTCTGGCGGAGCAGAAGGGGCGGCACCAGGGCGGCTCCAAGTGGATCGGCACGGCGGGGACCTCGCCTTTCGGGGCGCATGGCTACAATCCCGAGGGCGTGCGGATCGGCCAGGAGGAGAGCCGCCACCGCCGGGCGATCAAGGTCTGGGACAAGCGGGAATTCCGCGACCTCGACGACAGCATCGAGATCGGCACCCGCAACATCAAGCTGGCGCTGCGGCGCCTCAGGCGCTTCGCCCGGCAGGGCGCGGCGACCGAGCTGGACCTGCCGGATACCATCCGCTCGACCGCGAACAATGCCGGGTCACTCGACCTGAAGATGGTGCCGGAGCGGCACAACACGGTGAAGGTGCTGCTCTTCCTCGATATCGGCGGGTCGATGGACGACCACGTGCGGATCTCGGCCGAGCTGTTCTCGGCCTGCCGGGCGGAGTTCAAGCACCTCGAGCATTTCTACTTCCACAACTGCCCCTACGAGCGGTTGTGGACCGACAACCGGCGGCGGCGGGAGAGCGAGGTCCCGACGCTCGAGGTGCTGCGGAAATACGGGCCGGACTTCAAGGCGATCTTCGTCGGCGACGCCAGCATGAGCCCCTATGAGGTCATCCAGCCCGGCGGCAGCGTGGAGCACTGGAACGAGGAATCGGGCGCCGTCTGGATGCAGCGCATCACCGGGCATTTCCGCCGCAGCGCCTGGCTGAACCCGATGCCGCGCCCGGCCTGGGACCGCACCCATTCGACCGGGCTGCTGCTGCAGCTGATGGAGAAGCGGATGTTCCCGCTGACCCTCGGCGGGATCGAGGAGATGACCCGGGAGCTGAGCCGCTGACACAAAAAAAGCCCCGGGGTCTCCCCCGGGGCTTTTTCGTTCAGGCGCCGATCAGGGCAGCGGCTGCGGGCTGGCCGAGAGGCTGCGGAGATAGGCGATGATGTCGGCGCGGTCTTCCGGCTTCGGAACGCCGGCCAGGACCATGCGCGTGCCGGGCGCATAGGTGCTGGGCTTGTACAGCCAGTGGTTCAGTTCCTCGTAGGTCCAGGGGCCGGTCTTGGCCTTCAGGGCCGCGGAGTAGTTGAAGTTGTCCAGGTGGCCATGCGGCTTGCCAACCACGTCATAGAGGTTGGGGCCGACGCCGTTGCGGCCGCCCTCGGTGAAGGTGTGGCAGACGCCGCAGGTGCGGCGGGCCAGGGCGGCGCCGTTCTCGGGATTGGCGGCGGCGAGCAGCGGGCCGATCGGCGGCAGGTCCGCGGCGGCGGGCGTGGTCGCCGCGGCGGGGGAGCTATTGGCCACTGCGCCCGCGGCCGCCGGGGAGGCAGTAGCCGGGGCCGGCGCGGCGGCCGCCTGGCCGGCGGGCGGCAGCGGGGCCGGGTTCGGCGACAGGCTGCGCAGATAGGCGATCAGGTTGGCGCGCTGCTGGGTATTGGCCAGGCCGGCATAGGCCATGCGGGTGCCGGGGGCATAGGCGGCCGGCTTGTACAGCCAGTGGTTCAGCTCGTCGTAGTTCCAGGGGCCTTCCTTGCCCTTGATGGCGGCGGAATAGTTGAAGCCTTCCGCATGGCCATGCGGCGCGCCGACGATGCCGTAGAGGTTGGGGCCGATCCCGTTGCGGCCGCCCTGGGTGAAGCTGTGGCAGGCGCCGCAGTTGCGGGCGGCGATCTGCTGGCCGGCTTCGGCATCGGCGCTGGCGAGGAGGCCGGCGATCGGCTCCGGCCCGGCCGGGGCAGCCGGGGCGCCGCCGGCGGGGGCGCCACCCGAGGGGTCGCCGATCAGGATGGCGCTTTCATGCGGCTTCTCGCCGTGGACCAGAAGCTTGCCGACCTGGCCGGCCACCATGAAGGTAATGCCGGCGGTGAGCACCGCGGCGAAGACCTTGTTCAGCTCGAGCGAATTCATATGCGGTGACGTCCTCGGAGCAGCAACGGACGGTTGACCGCGCCAGGCAGGCGCGTGGGATAGTTCAGGTTCCATATAGCCGATGCCGGGAACCCCGCAACCCGTCCCAGGGGTAAAGCCTTGCACCGGCCGCGGATACGACAAGGCCGGCAGCACCCTTGCGGGCAATGCCGGCCTTGCTGGCTTGGCCCGGCGCGGGGCGCCGGGCCGTCTCGCCTATTGGCGGATGGGCGGCGGGGCCCCCTGGTCGCGGACCGCGTTCAGCTCCGGGTAGTCCCGCAGCATCGAGACACCGAGGAGCGGCTTGTTCACCCCCTGGTGGCAGGTCGCGCAATTCACCTTCAGCGGGTCCCCTTCCCGGCCGACGCGGGCGGTGGCGGGGCCATTGGCCGGGCCGTTCGGATGGGCGGCGAAGACCGGGGCCAGCGGGGTGATGTAGTTGAGGTTCAGGTCGCGCACCATGCGGATGCCGTGCCAGGCATTGGTCCGCTGCGGCGTGCTCTCCTCCCACCGGGAGAAGGCCCGGCTATTGTGGCAGGCGGTGCAGTTGACCCCGAGCGAGGTCGACATGTGCATCATGAGACCATAGGTCCATTCGGTCTCCTTGATGCCGGGATTGGGCGTGCTGACCTGCGCCTGCCGGGCCACCACCCGGATATTCGCCGGGCTGTCGCCCTGCGCCAGGAAGGGCGTGAAGGGATCGTAGGGCAGCGAGGACAGGCCGACCGCGGGGCTGGCCAGGTTCTGCCCGGCGGTGCCGCCCGAAAGGCCGGCGGCGCGCGGCGGGGTGGTCACCTGGGTCCAGGCGGCGGCCGGGACCGGGTTGCCGCGGTGGCAGGTGTAGCAGGTGACCCCGGTTTCCTGCACATGCGGTTTCCATTCCGCATTGATGCGGGCGACCATCTGCAGCATCCGGCGCGAGACCACCTTGGTGTAGATCTCGTCGGAGGCCATGTTGGCCGGGTTGTGGCAGTAGTTGCAGCCCTGCTCCGGGGAGACCCAGGTGGTGAGCGCGGCCATGGTCCGGGCGAATTCGGTGACCGTGAGGTCGCCGAGGACCTGGACGTTGCGGTAGATGGTCCCGGCCTTGGGGCCGACCGCACCCACCCGCGGGATGACCGCGGGCACCACATTGGCCGCTTCGTCGCGCGCCAGGTTGCGGCTGGTATAGACCTGCTCCATCGCCAGGCCGCGGAAGCCGACCTGGACGGTCTCGACCGGCGGGGTTTCGAAGGTGGTGAGCAGGCCGGCGCCGGCGAGCAGGGCCGCCGCCGCTGCCGTGACCTTGAGGACGAGGCTCATTGCGGGACTCCCAGGGTTGCCGGGTCGGGCAGGCCCGAGAAGCTGCTGGCCGGGTAGGATGGCGCGAAGCGGTGCTCCACCGCCCAGAGGTACCAGTTGTCCACCACCGTGCCGGTCAGCAGGATGCCGATGCCCCCGGTCAGCGGGCAGAGGACGGCGAACCACCAGGCCCAGCGATGGATGGACTCGAAGGTGGCGTTGAAGCCCATGCACCAGCGCCAGAACAGCGCGCCGCGCTCGGCCGCCGTGCCGCGGTCCAGTACCAGCTCGATCTCGCGTTCGCCGCCGAAGCGGCCGAGCGCCAGGATGGTCGCGCCATGCATGGCGAAGAGCAGGGTCGAGCCGTAGAGGAAGACGATGCTGAGCGCGTGGAAGGGGTTGTAGAAGAGGTTGCCGTAGCGGATCGAGAAGGCGGCGGTCCAGTCGAGGTGTGGGAAGATGCCGAAGGGCACCGCCTCGCTCCAGCTGCCCATCAGCAGCGGGCGGATGAAGCCGAGCACGAAGTACAGCCACAGCGCCGCGGCGAAGGCCCAGGCGACATGCGTCCCCATGCCGAGCGCCCGGGCCCGGCGATAGGTGCGCACCCACCAGAGGATGACCGAGAGCGACAGGAAGAAACCCGCCATGATCCACCAGCCGCCTTCGTTCAGCGGCGGGAACTGCAGGCCATAGGCCGGCGAGGGTGGCTCCAGCGCCAGCCAGGGCAGCTGGCGGATGAACTGGGAAAGGTTCCAGTTCACGCTGTCGAGCATCACCAGGCCGATGATCTCGAAGGCGATGAAGCCGAAGAAGATCGACAGCACCCCGGTCATCCCGAGGTAGATCGGGCCGACCTGGGCATCGCCCAGCATGCCGAAGAGATGGTTGATGCCGGTGCGGGCCTGGCGGCCGTTGTGCCGGTGGTCGAGCGGCACGCCGGGATAGATCGGCCCGCGGACCTGCAGCCGGGTGAAGATGTTCTGGTATTCAGGCATGGTCTCGTCCTCCCCCTAACGGCCGACTGGCAGGTTGGACCACCAGCTCCACCATTCCGGCCAGCCATGGGTCCAGAAGGGGCCGCTGATGACGATGCAGATCGCGCTCCAGAAGGCGGCCGACAGCGCCACGAACAGGCCGAGCCGGTGGATGCCGAGCGTGCCGATGGAATAGCCGATGAAGTCGCGGAAGAAGGTGTTCTCGTGCTCCGAGGTCTTCACCGGCTCGCCGCGGGCCGGGTTCAGCGCGGAGAGGACGAGGGCGCCGTGCAGCGACAGCGCGAGCACGGTGGTGAAGAAGAAGGTCACCGCGATCATGTGCGCGGGATTGTAGTGGAAGTGCAGGTGCTGGTAGCCGACGTTCGACACCCAATCCAGATGGCTGAAGATGCCATAGGGGAAGCCGTGTCCCCAGGCGCCCATCAGCACCGGGCGGATGACCACCAGCGTGAAATAGGCGAAGACCGCGACGCTGTAGGCGACAGGGATGTGATAGCCCATGCCGAGCTTGCGGGAGATTTCGGCCTGGCGCAGCGTCCAGGAGACGAAGGCGCCCAGCGCGCAGATGGTGATGACCTGCCAGAGACCGCCCTCGCGCATCGGCGCGAAGCCGAGGCCGTATTTCAGGTCCGGCGGGGCGATGTTGATCAGCCACGGATTCCAGGTTCCGCCGATCGCCGCGCCGTAGAGGATCAGCGCCGTGCCGAGGAAGGTGAAGAACGCCGTGGTGATGCCGAAGAAGCCGACCCAGAAGGGGCCGATCCAGAAATCGAAGAGATCGCCGCCGACGAGTGTACCGCCGCGGACACGGTACTTTTGTTCAAAGCTCAGCATGGCCATCGCTTGACCCTCCCATCCGCGCGTGACAGTGCCATACCCGCCGCGCAGTGCCCCGCGACAGTGGACGACACCGGCGTGGCGCCGGCCCCGTCCACTGTTCTGGAGCGATGTCCCGAACTAGCGTGCGGGCGGACGCACCGCGGGCTGCCCCGGCGTGAAGTTCTGCGCCGTGGAGCACCAGCCGAGATGATCGCAGTAGCGCGGCGAGCTGAGCACCGCGAAGTGGATCACCAGGGCGACCAGGACGACGCCGATCGCGGCGAGCACCAGGGCCCGCCGCGGATCGAACAGCATCCACATCTTATGCATGTTTTCCATGGTCTGTTCCTTTCCTGGGCAGCGTCAGGGCGCTGCCTGGTTGCTCAGAAGAAGCGCCAATCGGGCGGCACGACCGAGTTCCCGTAGACCAGCGGGCGCCAGAGCCACACCAGGATATGCGCGCCCATCGAGGCGAAGACGGCGAAGGCCCAGCCCTTGATGAGCAGGGTGTGGACTTCCTTCGCTTCCGCTTCCGTCAATCCGGAAGGGGACCTGTAAGTATCCGCCATGGTTCGGATCTCCTTTAACTGGCCTCACGGCCGTTACCGCGCTTCACCCGCGCAGCAGGGATGGCCGTGGCGGGTGATGCCACGGTTGTCTGGCAGCCCGGGATGCCGGGTGGGCCAGAGGCGATGGCGGGGGCGGTCATGCGACGCGGCCCTCCGCGAGTTCGTGCAGCAGCCGCGCGACGCGGGCCGCGGTGACGCTGGGCTCACCGGCCTCCCGCGCATCGCGCTCGGCGCGGTCGCGCAGGCGCTTGGCGGCGGAGATGCGGATGAGGAAGGGCTCCGTCTCGAGGTGCTGCTCGAGCAGGGATTGCGCCTCCGTGTCCCAGCGCTCGGCGGGACGCGCCGGCGTCGCCTCGACCTTGTCGAGGTCGGTGCCGAGGGGGAGGATGTGAAACAGCGCGTCGAACAGCGCGTTGCAGTATTCCTGCACGATGTAGGTCGCGCCGGCATAGCCCATGAAGGGCGTGCCGGTGGCGCGGCGGATGATCGCGCCGGGGAAGCTGGCCGGGATGAAGGTGCCGCGCGACTTCGCCTCGGCGGCATACATGCGCTCGTTGTAGGAGCCGAACAGCACCAGATGCGGCGTGGAGCGAATGGCGGCGCGGACGGCGGCGTTGTCGGTCTTCATCCCCGGTTGGCGGGCGAAGGAGAAGGCGCAGGGCACGCCCATCTCCTCCTCGAGGAAGCGGCGGAAGCCGCGGACATAGGTCTCGGTCGCCACGATGGCGAAGCTGGCCGTCGCAAAGAAATCCTGGGTCACCGAGCGCCAGAGGTCCCAGATCGGCTTGATCGTGGTGTGCTTCTCGCGCTCGATGAAGGGCTCGGGGTCGAGGCCGGTCAGCTCGCCGAGCTTGCGAAGGAAATTGGTGGTGGCGAACAGGCCGATCGGCGCCATCAGGTAGGGGCGGTCGAGCGTCTCGCAGAGCTTGCGGCCGAACTCGCGGTACATGCAGATGTTGACATCGGCATCCGGCAGCTTGGCCACGTCCTCGATATGCGAGCCGAGCGGGAAGACCAGGTTGATGGCGCAGCCGATGCCCTCGACCAGACGGCGGATCTCGGCGAGGTCGGACGGCATGTTGAAGGTGCCGTAGATGGGGCCGATGATGTTGACGCGGGGCGGCAGGCCGGGCTTGCGCGCCCGCACCTTCTTCGCGCCGAATTCGGTCCAGAGCCAGTTGATGGCGCGGTCGGCCGCCTGCCACTGGTCCTCGTCGATGGTGCGGGGGATGAAGCGGCGGAGGTTGCTGCCCTCGGGCGTCACGCCGCCGCCGATCATCTCGGCGATGCTGCCGGTGACCACCACCGCGGGCAGGTCCGGGTCCTGCGTCGCCGAGGCGCGGCGCATGGAATCCTCGGTGCCGTTCTTCGACAGGCTGTCCTCGTCGAGGCCGGTGACGACGACCGGCAGCTCGTGCGGCGGCAGCGCGTCGGTGTAGTGCAGCACGGCGGTGACGGGCAGGTTCTCGCAGCCGACCGGGCCGTCGATGACGACGCGCAGGCCGCGCACCGCGGTGAAGGCATAGACGGCGCCCCAGTAGCCGCCGGCGCGATCATGGTCGAGGACGAGCATCGCCTTACGTCCCCACCGCTTCTTCGGCCTTGGCCTTGGCGGCGCGCAGCTTGCGCTGGCGGTCGCGGAAGCCGGGCGGGTCGACCGGCTTCTCGCGGAAGCCGTAGCCGGCGCCATCGGGGGTGCCGACGCCCTCGAAGAAGCTGACCATGCGGCCGAAGCGTTCCCGCCCCTTGGTCTGCGCGGCGACGATGGCGGCCATGGAGCCGGCGCCGGCCGGGCCGAAGAGCGGCCGGGCGGAGACCATGTTGGTGAAGTAAAGGGCGGGGATGCCCTGCTCCTTGGCCTTCTGCACCAGCGGCGTGGTGCCCAGTGCCAGGTCCGGCTTCACCTCCAGCATCGCCGCCATGTCCTGCTCCAGGCTGGCGCGGTACTGGACATGGGTGCCGCGGGAGGCGAGCCAGGCGCGGTCGGCCTCGGACCATTCGGTGCGCGGGCAGGCGGTGCCGACATAGGGGACTTCGGCGCCGGCCTCGACCAGAAGGCGGGCGACCAGCAGCTCGGAGCCCTCGTAGCCGGAGACGGTGACGCGGGCCTTGATCGGGGCGGCGTCCAGCGCGGCGCGGATGGCCGGCAGCGCCTTGCCGAGGGCGAGGTCGATGCGGGATTGCGGCAGGCCGGCGGCGCGGCCGATGGCGTTCAGCCAGGCCTCGGTCCCTTCCACGCCGACGGGGCCGGAGCCGACGACGGGGCGGCCGGCGGCGCGGAATTCGCGGATGCTGGCGGTATAGAAGGGATGCACCGCGGCGGCGACCTCGCAGTCCAGTGCGGCATAAAGGTCGCGCCATTCGCGCGCCGGGGTCTGCGGCGCGACGGCGAGGCCCATGGGCGAGAGCAGCGCGGCGACGCCCATCGGGTCGGCGGGAAACAGCTCGCCGATCAGGGCGACGGTGGGCTCGCCGTCGACCAGGTTGCGCGGGCGGGCGACGGGGCCGGCCTCGGCCTCGTTCCGGGCGTAGCGGAGCATGGCGCCGGCGAGGACGTCCTTGGCTTCGGCATGGGTCGGCACGCCGAAGCCGGGGACGTCGATGCCGATGATGCGGACGCCGTCGATCTGCTTCGGCAGCAAATCCAGCGGCACGCCGGAGGCGGTCGGGACGCAGAGGTTAATGACGATGACGGTGTCGTAGTCCTCGGGCTTGGCGGTCTCGTGCACCGCCTCGCGGATGTCCTCGAAGAGCTTGCCGGTGACGAGGGATTCCGAATTGAAGGGCACGTAGCCGACGGTGCGCTTGGCGCCGTAGAAGTGGCTGGTGAAGGTCAGGCCATAGACGCAGCAGGCGCTGCCCGAGAGGATGGTCGCGGTGCGGCGCATGCGCAGCCCGACCCGCAGCGAGCCGAAGGCCGGGCACATGGATTGCGGCTGGTCGTGCGGGCCGCGCGGGTAGTCCGCCAGCATGCGGGCCACCTGCTCCGACTTGCCCGCGGTGCGGGCGGCATCCAGCATGGTCTCACGGCCGCCGTGGCAGGACTCCATGGCTCAGCTTCCCTCGTAGACGACTTCGAGGGAGGGCTTCTCGACGATGGCGCTGCCGCACATGTCTTCCATGGTGGCGGGGTTCAGCACCACGCCGCGGCCGACCGCATCGCCCTTGAACAGGCCGAGCAGCGCGTCATGCGTCAGCGGGGTCGGGCGGACCGGTGGGGCCGTCGCGACCTGCTCGGCGAGGGTCTCGAAGACGCTGGCCCAGGGGCTGCCGGGGGTGCCGACGATCTCGTAGTTGGCGGACTTGCGGCGGATGTCGTCGTCGGCGGGGATGGCCGAAAGGACGGGGATGCCGACCGCGGCGGCGAAGGCCTGGGCCTCGCCGGTGCCGTCGTCCTTGTTGATGACCAGGCCGGCGACGCCGACATTGCCGCCCAGGCGCCGGAAGTAGTCCACCGCGGAGCAAACGTTGTTGGCGACGTAGAGCGACTGCAGGTCGTTGCTGCCGACGACGATGACCTTCTGGCACATGTCGCGGGCGATCGGCAGGCCGAAGCCGCCGCAGACCACGTCGCCGAGGAAGTCGAGCAGGACGTAGTCGAAGTCCCATTGGTGGAAGCCCAGCTTCTCCAGCAGCTCGAAGCCGTGGATGATTCCCCGCCCGCCGCAGCCGCGGCCGACCTCGGGGCCGCCGAGCTCCATGGCGTAGACGCCGTCGCGCTTGAAGCAGACGTCGCCGATCTGCACCGCCTCGCCGGCCAGCTTCTTCTTGCTGCTGGTCTCGATGATGGTCGGGCAGGCGCGGCCGCCGAACAGCAGGCTGGTGGTGTCGGATTTCGGGTCGCAGCCGATGAGCAGCACGCGCTTGCCCTGCTGCGCCATCATGTAGGACAGGTTCGCCAGCGTGAAGGACTTGCCGATGCCGCCCTTCCCGTAGATGGCGATGATCTGCGTCTCCTTCTTGACCGGCCCGGTATGCACGGCGTCCGGTTCCTGCGCGGCCTCGTCGCGCAGCGCGGATTGCATGGCAGCGGCGGAAGTGGGTTTGCCGACAGCAGCGTTCATGAGCACTCGCTCCAATCCAGGACCATTTTCAGGCAGGCAGCGTCGGTGAAGGCGGTGCGGTAGGCGGCCGGCGCGTCGGGCGCCGCTTCCCGGTGGGTGATGAGGTCGTCGAGCGAGAGACGACCGTCGCCGATCAGCGCATTGACCGCGGCGATGTCGGGCTCGCGCCATTCGGCGGCGACGCGGATGCGGGCCTCGCGCAGGAAGGCGGGCGGGAAGGCGAAGGACAGCGGCGCCGAGTAGAAACCGGCGAGGACGATCTCGCCGCCGGGTGCCAGGCGGCCGATCAGCGTATCGAGCAGGCCGCTGTCGCCGCTGACGTCGTAGATGGCGCGGTAGTCGCGGCGCGGATCCTCGGCGGGATCGACGACGGGATAGCCGAGGGCGCCGTCGCGGCGGCCGGCATTGGTCTCCCACACCGTCGGCGGCGGGGCGCCGGCGACCAGCGCCAGGCGGGCCAGCAGGCGGCCGAGCACGCCGTGGCCGATGATGAGGTCGGGCTGCGCCGCGCCGGCGGCGGCGTGATGGGCGGTGGCGGCCAGCGCCAGCAACACGCCCTGCTCACGCAGGGACTCCGCGACGGGGACAACCTTGGCGCCGGCGGTGACGAGGCGGCGGGCGGCGCCGCCGAACAACCCGCGCACCGGGCCGAAGCAGCGGGCCCCGGGGACGAAGACGCGCTGGCCGATCTCCCGGCCCGACTCAGGCCCGGCGAAGGCGATGCGGCCGACGGATTCATAGCCGGGCACCAGCGGGTAGCCCATGCCGGGAAACATCGGCATGCGGCCGGACCAGAGCAGGCGCTCGGTGCCGGTGCTGATGCCGCTCCACTCCACGTCGACGACGACATCGGCGTCGCCGGGCGGCGTCAGCGCGAGGCGGCTGAGCAGGAGGTGCTCGGGTTCCTGGAGCAGGACTGCGATGGTTTCCACGAAATCCGCCCTCCCCTTTTCCGGCTTACTGTCACCTTAGCCTGACGCCCTTGACTGTCAATCAGAAACGACAGTTCAGCGGCAGCGGTGTCAGGCGGGCTTGGCAACCATGACGCGGGCGAGCAGCGGCGTGCTGGTCGGCAGCAGCCTCGGGGCGGTAAATCCGGCGGCCCGCAGCAGGGCTTCCAGCTCCGCCGGCGTGCGGGCGCGGCCGGTGCCCATGGCGAGCAGGTAGAAGCCGAAATAGGCCTCGGCGATGGGCTCGGCGCCGGGCGTGCCGGACATGGGCTCGGCCAGCAGCAGGGTGCCGCCGGGGGCCAGCGCGCGGCGGGCGGCGCGCAGCAGCAGCAGCACGCGGTCGTCGTCGTGGTCGTGCACCACGCGGACCAGGCTGATCAGGTCGGCGCCCTCGGGCAGCGCATCCGCGCCGAAGTCGCCGCCGAAGCACTGGGCGCGATGGGCGAGGCCGGCTTCGGCGAAACGGGCGCGGGCGCGCTCGGCAACGGCGGGCAGGTCGAAGAGCATGAGCTGCAGGTCGGGCGCGGTGGCGGCGGCGGCGCGGAGGAAGCTGCCGTCGCCGCCGCCGACATCGAGCAGGCGCCGGTGGCCGCGCAGCGGATAGGCGCCGAGGATCTCGGCGGCGATGATCGGCTGGGAGGCCGCCATCAGGGTGGTATAGGCGGCGACCTGATCCGGGCGGAGCGCCGAGGGGCGGTCGGTCTCGGCATAGGGCCAGTAGCCGGAGAGGCTGTTGCCCCCGCGATCGCGGCGTAGCAGCGCGACAGGGTCGGCGAGGTCGCCGTAGACCATGGCGTGGTGCTCGACCATCGCCGTCACCGCCGGGTTGTCCACCATGGCGGCGCCGAGCGCACCGAGGCCCCAGCGGCCGCCGCGGCGCTTCGCCACCAGCTTCAGCGAGGCGGCGGCGTTCAGCAGGCGCAGGGTCGCATCGGGCGAGAGGGCGAGGCGGCCGGAGAGCGTCGCGGTATCCTGCGGGCCCTCGGTCAGGATCTCGAACAGCCGCAGCCGGACGCAGGCGAGCAGCACCTGGGAATAGACGAAGCCGGCGCAGAGGTCGAAGAGCGCGCGCACCCGGCGGCGCACCACCGGCCGGGTCAGCGGGAATCGGGTGGCGAGCTGGCGAAAGCGCGGGCTGGCCAGGATGCGGTCGTAGTGGTCGCGCAGCCGGTCCAGCAGGCTTGGTGCCTCCATCAGGCTCGCCGACACTCAGGCGGCCCGGGCGGCGAGGCTGCGCGGCAGCAGGCGCTGGGTCTCGAGCAGGATGACGGCGCGGAGCTCGGCGGCGCCGGGGCAGGACGGGATGGCGCCGACCGCATCGGCGGCCAGCGCCCGCAGGCGGTCGATGGCGCCGTCGAGACCAAACAGCGCGACGGCATTGGGCCGGTGATGCGCGGCATCCTGGCCGATCGGCTTGCCGAGTTCCGCCTCGTCCGAGACGGCGTCGCGGATGTCGTCGGCGACCTGGTAGGCCTCGCCGAGGCGGTCGCCGAGCCGGCGCCATTCGGAGGGATTGGCGCCCGCGGCGGCGGCGCCGGCGGCGGTGGCCGCGGCGAAGAGGGAGCCGGTCTTCTGCTGCTGGTATTGCGCCAGGTCGCAGCGCGGCTCGCTTTCCCAGCCCTGGCCGGCGACGATGCCCTGCGGCATGCCGACCGAATCGCCGATGGTGAGCATCAGGCCGCCGAGCCGCTGCGGCGCCCCGGCCGAGGCGCGGGCCATGATCTGGAAGGCGAGGATGATCATCGCATCGCCGGCGAGGACCGCCAGCGGCTCGCTGAAGGCGCGGTGGACGCTGGGCTTGCCGCGGCGGGTCGCCGCATCGTCGAAGCAGGGCAGGTCGTCGTGGATGAGCGAGGCGCAGTGCAGCAGCTCGATCGAGGCGGCGGCGGCATCGGTCAGGCCGGGCTGGTCATCGCCGCAGGCGCCGGCGACGGCGAGGCAGAGCCGCGGGCGGATGCGGGCGCCGCGCGGGAAGACGGCGTAGCGCATGGCCTCCGCCAGGCGGGGCGGACTGCCGGGCGAGGCGGCCAGGTCCATGGAGGCGTTGAGGGCACGCTCGATCCGCGTCACGGCGTCCATGGAACCTCCCACCGGAGCTGCGCACGGGGCCCGTGTCAGCTTTCATTGTCGGTAAAGAGTGTCATTCTTAATGGACAGTACCGTCAATCAGTTTTGTCATCGCGGGATGGTGAACGCCATTTGTCGGTATGGCAGTGCCATATCAGCGGGCGAGTTCTCGACCCCCGGTCGGGGTCGGGATCCCTCAAGGGAGAACGCCCATGGCTATCGCCTGGACCAATGGCGCCGCTGTCGAGGTCGCCGACCCTGTCATCCACCGCATCGGACTGCCGGACCTGCGGCAGGCCCTCGCCCGGGGCTGGGACGATTTCCTCGCCACGCCGACGCAGCTCATCTTCCTCTGCGTGTTGTACCCGATCGTCGGGTTGGTGGCGGCGCGGATGCTGGCGGGGGATGACACCATCCAACTGATCTTCCCGCTGGTGGCGGGGCTGTCCCTGGTGGGGCCGGTCGCGGCTGTCGGGCTGTACGAGATCAGCCGGCGGCGGGAACGCGGCCAGCCGGCGAGCTGGCTGAATGCCTTCGACGTGCTGCGCGACCCGGCCTTCCTGTCCATCGCCGGGGTGGGCCTGCTGCTGACGGTGATCTTCGTCGCCTGGCTGGCGGCGGCGCGGATGATCTTCGCGGCAACGGTGGGGGCGGTGCCGGGCAGCTTCAGCGGGCTGGCGCAGGCGGTGTTCCAGACCCCGGAAGGGCATCGGCTGATCCTGCTGGGCAACCTCGTCGGCTTCGGCTTCGCGGTGGTGGTGCTGATGCTGACGGTGGTTTCCGTGCCGCTGCTGCTGGACCGCAATGTCGGCATCGCCGCGGCGCTGCAGACCTCGGTCCGCGCCTGCCTGGCCAATCCGCTGCCGATGGCGGTCTGGGGGCTGATCGTCGTCGGGCTGCTGGTGCTGGGCTCCCTGCCCGCCTTCATCGGCTTGGCGGTGGTGATGCCGGTGCTGGGCCATGCGACCTGGCATTTGTACCGCCGGATGGTCGGCTAACCTCAGCGGCTGAGCTGCTGGCGGTCCTGCGCCAGCATGAAGAGGTCCATGAGGCGCCCGATGCCGCGATCCTCGACCTGAGGGCGGCGCGGGATGGCTTCCACCAGGTAGCGCGTCGCCTCCAGCGGCGGCGCGCTGAGGGCCCGGGCCGGCAGAGCGATGGCGCCCAGGCTGCGGGCCAGCAGCGCCAGCTTGCGGCGGCCCGAGACGACGGCGCGGCGGGAGATGCTGTCGCCGCCCTGGCGCAGCACCTGCGCGCCGATCTCCGCATAGATGTAGCGGGCGGCGCCGATGCCCGGGCGGCAGGCCAGCGGCAGCCGGGCGATGCCGGATTCGGAGCGCCGGTAGAGCGCATCGGCGCGGGCCAGCAGGCGGCGGACGACGATGCCGATCCGCGGATCGAAGACGGGATTTTGCAGCCAGGCCTCCGGCGCCACCCCGGCTTCCCGCAGCCAGGCCATGGGCAGATAGAGGCGGCCGGCGCGGGCATCCTCGCCGACGTCGCGCGCGATATTGGACAGCTGCATGGCGACGCCGAGGTCGCAGGCGCGGGCGACGACCTCGGGCGCGCGGGCACCCATCAGCAGGGTCATCATCGCCCCGACCGAACCGGCGACGCGGGCGGCGTAATCCTCCAGCGCCTCGATGGTCTCGTAGCGGCGGCCCTCGCGGTCCCAGGCAAAGCCGTCCAGCAGGGCGGCGGGCAGGGCGCGGGGGATGCCATAGGCGGCGACGACGGCGGCAAGCGCCCGGTCGGCCGGCGTATCCATTGGCTGGCCGGCGTAGACGGCATCCAGCCGCCGATGCAGCAGCGCGAGGGCGCCGAGCGAGCCGTCGAGGTCGATGGCATCATCGGCGACGCGGCAGAAGGCATAGAGGGCCGCGGCCGGCTCGCAGACGCGGCGCGGCAACAGGCGGGAGGCGGCGTGGAAGCTTTTGGAGCCGCCCTTGAGCAGGGTCCGGCAGGCCTCGAGGTCGGCCGGGCTCAGCACCGGTTTCTGGCGCAGCAATGGCATCCGGTGCCCCTCCCCGAGTGTCAGATTTATCCTTCATTATGAGTGTAAGCCTGGATTGACAGAAGATGCCAGGGCGAATCGTCGCTAGGATGGCGGCATGATGGCGAGCCTGCTGGCCTGTGCGACCCTGTTCCTTGTGGCGCTGGCCGCGGCGACGATCCTGCCCCTGCAGTCGGAGGCGGTGCTGGTCGGGCTGCTGCTGGACGGCCGCCTGCCGCCCTGGCTGCTGGTGGCGGTGGCGAGCGCCGGGAATACGCTGGGCTCGGCGGTGAACTGGTGGCTCGGGCGGCAGCTGCACCGCTTCCGCGACCGGCCCTGGTTTCCGCTGAAGCACGATGCGCTGGCCCGCGCCGAGGGCTGGTACCGGCGCTGGGGCCGCTGGTCGCTGATGCTGAGCTGGATGCCGCTGATCGGCGATCCGCTGACCCTGGTGGCGGGTGCGCTGCGGGAACCGCTGCCCATCTTCCTGCTGCTGGTGGCGCTGGCGAAGACCGGTCGCTATGCGACGCTTGCCTGGGTGACGCTCGGCCTTACCTGAGCCATGCTGACAACCAAGAAACCGCTGTGCAGGAAATGCCGATGTCCGAGACCCGTCCGCATGCGATCGTCATCGGCTCCGGCTTCGGCGGATTGGCGGCGGCGGTGCGGCTGGGCGCGCGCGGCTTCCGGGTGACGGTGCTGGAGAAGCTCGATGCGCCGGGCGGCCGGGCCTATGTCTACCGGCAGGATGGCTTCGTCTTCGATGCCGGGCCGACCATCATCACCGCGCCCTATCTGCTGGAAGAATTATGGGCGCTCTGCGGCAGGCGGCTGTCCGACGACGTGGACCTGCGCAGCATCGACCCCTTCTACCAGATCCGCTTCGACGACGGCACGGTGATGCGTTGCACCGCCGACCTCGACGCGATGCGGGCGGAGGTGCGGCGGATCGAGCCGGCGGACGTGGCGGGGTTCGACCGCTTCATCCGGGACAGCGAGGCGATCTACGACGTCGCCTTCAAGGGCCAGGCGGCGCAGCCCTTCCACAAATTCATGACCATGCTGGCGGCGGCGCCGGACCTGCTGCGGCTCGGCGGGCAGCATTCGGTCTTCAACAAGGTCGGGCAGTATTTCCGCAACGAGAAGCTGCGGATCGCCTTCAGCTTCCACCCGCTGCTGATCGGCGGCAATCCGCTGACCACCACGGCCTACTACTGCCTGATCGCGCATCTGGAGCGGACCCATGGCGTGCATTTCGCCATGGGCGGGACCGGGGCGGTGGTGACGGGCCTGGTCGGGCTGATCGAGGGCCAGGGCGGGGTGCTGCGCTACGGCGCCGAGGTGGAGCAGATCACCGTGGCGGATGGCCGGGCGACCGGCGTGCGGCTGGCGGATGGGGAGGAGATCCCGGCCGCCATCGTCGTCTCCAACGCCGATGTCGCCTGGACCTATGGCAGGCTGCTGTCGCGGCATAAGCGCCGCCGCTGGACCGATCGCAAGCTGAAGCGGGCGCGCTATTCGATGAGCCTCTTCGTCTGGTATTTCGGGACGAACCGGCGCTTCGAGGATGTCTATCACCACACCATGGTGCTGGGGCCGCGCTACCGCGAGCTGCTGGACGACATCTTCACCAACAAGCTGCTGGCGGAGGATTTCAGCCTGTACCTGCACCGGCCGACGGCGACCGACCCATCGCTGGCGCCGGCGGGGTGCGACGCCTTCTACGTGCTGGCGCCGGTGCCGCACCTGGGCGGCGGCGTCGACTGGCGGGAGAAGGCGGAGCCCTACCGGGCGGCGATCCAGCGGCGGCTGGAGGAGACCATCATGCCGGGGCTGGGAGAGAGCATCGTCACCTCCCGCCTGCTGACGCCGCAGGATTTCCAGGACCGGCTGCTGTCCGTGAACGGCGCCGCCTTCTCGCTGGAGCCGCAGCTGTTCCAGAGCGCCTGGTTCCGGCCGCACAACCTCAGCGAGGAGGTCGCCGGCCTGTATCTGGTGGGCGCGGGGACGCATCCGGGGGCGGGGCTGCCGGGGGTGGTCTCCTCGGCGAAGATCCTGGACGAGGTGGTGCCGGACGCGGCGAGCTTCCGCTAGGCGGCGGCAATGCGCCGGGTGGGCTTCGCCAGCTTGCGCCACTGGTAGAGGATGATGGAGATCCCGGTAACCAGCGGGATCGACCAGGTCACCGGATGCAGCGCCAATTCCGGGATGACGCGGACCGAGCCGAAGGCCAGGAAGGCGGTGTAGACGGAGATCCCGGCGCCAACGAGCGCCTTGATATGCTCCCGCAGCCAGGCCTGCGGCGCCGGCTTCGGGTTCAGCAGGAAGCGCAGGTTGGTGACGCCGGTGGCGATGCCGATGACGGAGATGCCCATCATCAGCGGCTGGCCGATCAGCCAGCCCTGCGCCGCGCAATTCAGGGCGGCGAGGATGACGGCGGCCTGCAGCGCCAGGTTCAGCCGGGTGCGGTTCGCCGCATGATTGCGGCGGTTCCTGATGCAGAGCCAGCCGTACCAGGCGAGGTTGATGGTCAGCACCCCCATGTGCAGCATCATCCAGCCGAAGATGCCGCGGATGAAGCTTGCATCGAAAAGGCCCTCGAGGTGGGGATGCGTCGCCATCGGGTCCAGCGTGGTGAGCAGCGCCATGAGCACGGCGAATCCGCCGGTCGCCAGCATGGCGACGGTGAAGACCCGTCCCCAGCGCTTGTGGTCGGCACCACCCTTGCGCGCCCAGATCGGCACCCAGAAGGCCAGGGCGCCGGTGCTGCCGGTGACGATATGCCCGGCGACCAGGGTGTGAAACAGGGCCAATTCCATGGACGGCGTTCCGCGGCGTTAGCTGACAGTATGCATTGACAGTATGGAGTGTAAACCTAAACTGACTCTTGGCCACAGCCAGGAGGTTCCGGTGTACTGCCCCCCGAGACCGAAGGCGCGCTCCGCCCTTGTCGCCCTGGTGCGCGCCGCCCTGCAGGGGGATGGCAACCTGCTCGGCCTGCTGCCGGCCGAGGCCTACCGGATGAAGATCGGGCCGCTGGGCTATTCGCGGCGCTCGACCATCATCGTCAACCAGCCGGACCTGGTGCGTCACGTGCTGCTGGACCCGCAGGGCATCTTCCCGAAGAGCGACCTGATGGTGAATGCGCTGGAGCCGCTGATCGGCGACAGCATCTTCGTCAGCAGCGGCGCGACCTGGAAGCGGCAGCGGGCGATGATCGACCCGGCGCTGTCGATGATGCGGGTGAACCGGGCCTTCCCGGCGATGCAGGCCGGCGTCGATGCCTGCGAGGCGACGCTGGATGAGGCGGCCGAAAGCGGCACCCCCTTCTCGCTCGACCTGGCGATGAGCCACCTGACGGCCGATATCATCTGCCGCACCGTCTTCTCGACCACCCTGCAGACCCAGGTGGCGCACGACGTCTTCGATGCCTTCACCGTCTTCGAGCGCAGCGTGGCGCAGGTGGAAATCCGCCGGCTCATCATGGATCCGGCCTGGACCAAGGTGCCGCAGCAGCCGGGGGTGCTGGAGGCCTGCCGGCTGATCCGGCACCGGCTGGGGGAGCTGCTGGACACCCATCTGCTGGGGGATGGCCGCAGCTTCGACGACATCGCCTCGGCGGTGATCGCGGCGCGGGACGACCTGGGCGGGCGGGCCTTCACGCGGGAGGAGCTGATCGACCAGCTCGGCGTGCTGTTCCTGGCGGGGCACGAGACCAGCGCCAGCGTGCTGACCTGGGTCTTCTTCATCCTGGCGACGCAGCCGCAGGTGGTGGCGCGGATGCGGGCGGAGATCGACGCGGTCGTCGGCGATGGCGCGGTGGAATTCGAGCATACCAAACGGATGGTCTTCGTCCGCAACGTCTTCCGCGAGACCCTGCGGCTTTACCCGCCGATCACCTTCCTGCCGCGCATCGCCAACGAGCGGACGATGATCGGCGATTATCCGGTGAAGCGCGGGGCGCTGGTGATGATCGCGCCCTGGACCCTGCACCGGCATGTCGACTACTGGCGCAACCCCGACCAGTTCGATCCCGACCGCTTCCTGCCGGAGCGCGAGGGCGAGATGACGCCGGGCGCCTATATCCCCTTCGGCCTGGGGCCGCGCATCTGCGCCGGCGCGGCCTTCGCCACCATCGAGGCGACCCTGCTGATCGCCCGGCTGTTCCGCCGCTTCGACTTCCAGGTGCGGGACGCGGAGAAGGTGCGGCCAGCGGCGCGGCTGACGACGCGGCCGGCGGAGCAGATCCTGTGTACGGTGTCGCTGCGGTGAAGACCGTCCTGCTGACGCTCGGGCGGCTGCCGAAGGCGCTGGACCTGGCGCGCGGCTTCGCCCGGGCCGGCTGGCGGGTGGTGGTGGCGGAGCCTTTCGCGCGGCATCTGGCCGGGGCCTCGCGCTGCGTCGCGCGCAGCTACCGGGTGACGGCGCCGGCGGTGGACCGGCATCGCTACCTGGCGGAGCTGGCGGATATCGTGCTGCGGGAGGATGTGCGGCTGGTCGTGCCGGTCTCGGAGGAGACGATGCATGTCGCCTTCCTGCCGCCGCTGGTCGGGCGCGACGTCCGGGTCTTCACCATGCCGCCGGAGGTGGTGCTGGCGCTGCACGACAAGCACCGCTTCATCGAACGGGCGCGCACCTATGGCGTGCGGGTGCCGGAGACGGTGGCGCTGGGCGACAAGGCCGCGGCGGCGATGGTCGCGCGGGGCGAGGTGGTGGTGAAGCCGATCCATTCCTGCTCCGGCCGCGGGGTGCGGGTGCTGCGGCAGGGCGCCACGCTGCCGGCGAATGAAGCGGCAATCGTGCAGCGCTTCATTCCCGGTGCGGTCTACAGCACCTGCTCCCTGGCGCATGCCGGCGAGGTGGTGGTGACGGCGGTCTACCGGGCGGTGACGCTCTCGGGCAGCGTCGCCGTCGCCTTCGAGCGGGTCACGGACCAGCCGGCGATCGAGGACTGGGCGGCGCAGTTCATCGCGGGCGCCGGGTACGAGGGCTTCATCTCCTTCGACTTCGTGGTGGACGAGGCCGGCCAGCCCTGGGGGATCGAGTGCAACCCGCGCACCACCAGCGGGCTGCATTTCCTGGAACCGGACGATCTGGCGCGGTCGGTGATCAAGCCGGGCACCCCGGTGCGGTTCCGGCCGGAGCGGCAGCTGCAGCAGTTCTGGTCCTGCCTGACCGAGACGCAGAACGCCTTCGGCGACTGGCCGCGCTTCCAGGCCAATCTGCGGCAGCTGTTCGGCACGCGGGACGTGAGCTGGAGCTGGCGCGACCCGATGCCGCTGCTGAGCATGCCCTATACCGCCTGGCAGATCATCGCCCTGGCGCGCGCCAAGGGCGTGCCCTTCGGGGAGGTGGCGACACTCGACGTCGGCTGGGTGGAGGCGCCGCCTAGCGGAGCGGCCGGGGCACCTTGAAGGGCAGCATCGCGTACATGGTGGGGGAGCGGAAGCGGTCGAGCGACAGGCTTTCGTGCACCGCAGTCGCTTCCTGGCCCAGCAGGTGGGTGCGGATCTCGCTGCGGGAGTAGAAGGGCGTATCCTCCAGGCTGCGGACGACGCGGGCGGTGCCGGTCTCGGACCGCGTCGGGCGGGCGATGCGCCAGAGGGTCTTCGGCAGGTCGACGCGGGGCGGCGGGGGGAAATCCTCCACCACGCCGTCGCGGCCGACGCGCAAAGCGAGGGATTGCGCGCTGCCGTCGCGGCGCTGGGCGTTGTAGAGGACGGCGGTCGCCTCCGCCATCGGCGCGCGGCACCAGTCCCAGCTGACGAAATCCTGCTCCAGCGGCGCCGCGCCGCTGTTGGTGTCGAAGTAGGCGGGGCCGGACCAGCGCAGGGCGGGGTGGGTGAACTCCACCTCGACGCGGGACCGCGCAGCGATCGGCTGCCAGTGGTGGCGGCCGTCGGCATCGAGGTGGAAGCGCCGGTCGGACAGTGCCTGGGGGCGGAGGCGGACGGTGCCGCTGAGGCGGGAGGGAATCGGCGCGGTGGTTTCCTCGATGCGGATGGTCAGCGTCTCGCCATCCCAGGCGAGGCTGCTGGGGCCGATCGCCAGGTGGTCGGCGTCGCGCTTCAGCGCATCCCGCCGCCGGTCGGTCATCGCCCAGCGGCGCGGGTTGCCGTAGAGCGCGACGTTGAGGCAGCAGTGGTTCTCCGGGTCGCCGCCGCCGCCGCGCCGGGCCAGCGCGTACCAGGGCGAGAAGACGGTGCCGATGAAGGCGATGATGGTGATGCCGTGGCGGCCGTCCTCGCTGAGGGCATCGACGTACCACCAGCAATAGCCGCGCGGCGGGACCGGCTGGTCGAAGGCCCAGGCGCGGGTCATGCCGCATCCCCCAGCACGGCGGCGGCGGCGAACCGGCCCGACAGCGTCGCCATCGGTACGCCGGCGCCGGGATGCGTGCTGCCGCCGGCCAGATACAAGCCGGGCAGCCTGGTGCGGGAACCGGGGCGGGCGAAGGTCGCCTGCCAGCCGTGGACGGCCTGGCCGTAGAGGGCGCCGCCGGTGGCGGGAAAGAGCGCCTCGAAGCCGGTGGGTGTGGTCAGCACGATGCGCTCCGGGGTGCGGTCGATCTCGAGCCCGGCGCGGGACAGCAGCGCGAAGGCGGCGGACTCGGCCGTGGCGATGGCGGCCTCGGTCAGCGGGCGGTAGTCGCCGCGGGCGGGGGCGTTGATGAGGCAGAGCAGGCGTTCGGGGCCATCGGGCGCCACGTCCGCATCGCCGCGGTCCTGTGCGCAGACATAGACGGTGGGCGTCGCCGGCAGGCTGGCGCGGGTGGTGAGGTCGGCGAATTCAGTGGTGTAGTCATCGGAGAAGAAGACGTTGTGGCGCACCAGCGGGAAGCCGCGGGTGCGGGCGTGGATGGCCCAGGTGACGGCGGAGAGGGAGCGGTTGGCGCGTTGCACGGCGCCGACCGATTTGGCCGCCGTCGCGCCGAAGCGGCCGGTGGCGAGCGCCGCGACATCGGCATTGGCGATGACATGGGTGGCGGGGATCACCTCGCCATCCGCGAGGCGCACGCCGCTGGTGCGACCGCGGTCGGCGAGGATCTCGGCGACCTCGGCATCGTAGCGGAAACGGGCGCCCTTCGCCTCGGCTAGGCCGGCGATGGTGCGGGCGACCTGGTGCATGCCGCCGTCCACCAGCCAGACGCCGGATTGCTCGACATGGGCGATGAGCATGAGGGTCGCCGGCGCCAGGAAGGGCGAGGAGCCGACATAGGTGGCATAGCGGCCGAACAGCTGGCGCAGGCGGGGATCCTTGAAATGCTCGCCGAGCGCGGCCCAGAGCGTGCTGAAGGGCGCGGTGGCGAGCAGCCGGCCGACGCCGCCGATGCCGGCGCGGCTGACCAGCCCGACCGGGCTCGGCTTGTCGCCGCGGATGAAGGGGCCTTCGAGCGCGGCGTAGGTCTTGCGGGCGCGGGCGCAGAAGTCGAGGTAGCCGCGCGCCTCGGCCGGGCCGGCGAAGGCGCCGATCGCATCGGCCGACTGCTGGATATCGGCGAAGAGGTCGAGCCGCTGCGCCCGATCCCAGGCATGGCGCGCGAGGGTGGTGACGGGCTGCAGGGTGAGCTGCGCATCGAGGCTGGTGCCCGCTTGCGCGAAGAGCTCCTCGAAGACCCAGCGCATGGTGAAGACGGTGGGGCCGCCGTCGATGCGGGCATCGCCGATGGCGATCTGCCGCATCTTGCCGCCGGGGGCCGCGGCGCGTTCGAGGACAAGGACATCCTCGCCGCGCGCGGAAAGCGAGAGAGCCGCGGCAAGGCCGGCGATCCCGGCGCCGATGATGACGACGCGGCGGCTCATGCGGCTTGCTTCATTCTTGGATCCCGTGTGGCGCGCGATGATGCGGCGGCGCGGTGGCGCAGGTCAATTGCCGTGGCTGCCAAAGCAGCCTCGATGTGGCAGGATCGGCGTCATATGCAAAGCTTTCGACGAATCGCCGCGACGGCGATGGCGCTATTCGCGCTGGTGGGGATCGGCCTCGGGCTGCAGCGGTTGCTGGCGGCGACCGATGGGCTTCAGGTGGAACGGATCGCGGTCGGCGAGGTGCCGGCGACGGTGTTTCGCCAGGCCGATTCGACGGGGCCTGTCGTGGTCATCGCGCACGGCTTCGCCGGCTCGCAGCAGATGATGCAGCCCTTCGCCACCACGCTCGCGCGGGCGGGCTATGTCGCGGTGACGTTCGATTTCCCCGGGCATGGGCGCAATCCGCGGCCGCTGGAAGGCGGGCTGCGGGATGATGCGGCGGCCTCCGGCGCCCTGCTCGATGCGCTGGGGCGCATGGTCGCGGCGACGCGGGGCCTCGGGGATGGGCGCCTCGCGTTGCTCGGGCATTCGATGGCCTCGGATATCGTCGTGCGCTGGGCGCTGGACCGGCCGGAGGTGGCGGCGACGGTGGCGCTGTCGCTGTTCGGGCCGACGGTGGGCGCGGGGCGGCCGCGCGACCTGCTGGTGGTGGTCGGCGCCTGGGAGCCGGCGTTCCTGGTCGAAGAGGGGCGGCGCATCGTCGGCATGGCGAGCGGCGGCGAGGTGGTGCCGGGCACCATCTACGGCGACTTCGCCGCGGGGACGGCGCGGCGGCTGGTGCTGGCGCGAGGCGTCGAGCATATCGGGGTGCTCTACAGCCGGGACAGCCTGGCGGCGGCGCGGGACTGGCTGCACCGGGTCTTCGGGCGGGAGGGCGGCGGTTTCCTCGACGTGCGGGGACGGTCGTTGGGGCTGCTGTTCGGTGGCCTGCTGCTGCTGGCCTGGCCGTTGTCGCTGCTGCTGCCGCGGGTGTCCCAGCCGCAGGGCGCGGGGTTGGGATGGCGGAGGCTCTGGCCGGTGGTGGTGGGGCCGGCGGTAGCGACGCCGCTGCTGCTCCGGCTGCTGCCGACGGAGTTGCTGCCGCTGCTGCTCGGCGACTACCTCGTGCTGCATTTCGCGGTCTATGGGGCGCTGACGGCGGCGGGTCTGTGGTGGCAAGGGGCGGCGCGGCCGGGGCCGGTGCGGCTGCCGCGCTTCATCCTGGCGGTGCTGGCGGTGGCGGGCTTCGTCATGCTCGGCTTCGGTGCGCCGACCGAGGCTTTCGTCACCAACTTCACCGCCGGGCCGCATCGGCTGTGGCTGGTGCCGGCGATGCTGGTGGGGACCCTGCCCTGGTTCCTCGCGGATGAATGGGCGACGCGGGGGCCGGGTGCGGCGCGCCTCGCCTATCCCGCGACGAAGCTGGCCTTCCTGCTGTCGCTGCTCGGCGCGGTGGCGCTCGATCCGCCGCGGCTGTTCTTCCTCATCATCATCGTGCCGGTGATGCTGGTGTTCCTGACGGTCTATGGGCTGTTCGGCGCCTGGGCCAACCGGGCCACGGGCTCGCCGCTGGTCGCCGCGGTGGCGCATGCGCTGGCGCTGGCCTGGGCGATGGCCGTCACCTTTCCGATGGTGGTCCGATGAGGCTGCTGCGCCGGGTGACCATGTGGCGGATCTGCCGCACCCCGAGGGCGACGACGATGGCGGTGACCGGGATGGCGATGCCGGTGACGAGGTCCACGTCCAGCTTCACCCCGCCGGCCTTCAGCCCCTTCGCCACATAGGCGACCAGGCCGACGACGTAGTAGGTGACCGCGGCGATCGACAGCCCCTCCACCGTCTCCTGCAGGCGAAGCTGGAGCTGGGCGCGGCGGTCCATGTTGGCCAGCACCACCTGGTTCTGCAGCTCCCGCGTGAGATCCACGCGGGTCGAGAGCAGCTGCGTCGCGCGGGCGACGCGGCGGGAGAGCGCATCCTGCCGGGCGGCGACGGCGCGGCAGGTATTCATCGCCGGGGCGAGGCGGCGCTCGGTGAATTCCTGCAGGGTCTGCATGCCCTCCATCCGCTCCTCGCGCAGCTCGGCGATGCGGCGCTGGACCAGCTCGTAATAGGCGTCCGCCGCGCTGAAGCGGTACAGGGTCTGCGCCTCGCGGCTCTCGATCTGGGCGGCGAGCTGGGTGAGGCTTTCGAGCAGCCCTGGCTCATCCGCGGCGCGGGCGGTGACCAGGGCGGCGGTGATCTCGGCCAGCTGGCGCTCGGCGGCGGTCAGGTGGGGGCCGATCTCGCGCGCCAGCGGCAGGGCGAGCAGGGCCAGCATCCGGTAGGTGTCGATCTCCAGCAGGCGCTGGATGATGCGGCCGGCCTGACGCGGCGTGGTGCTGCGGTCCTGCACCAGGATGCGGCTGAAGCCGCCGGGGTGGATGCGGAAATCGGTGAAGACCCGGGCGGCGCCGCCGGCGACGGCGCCGCCGACCAGCCAGTTGCCGGAGAAGAGCCGCTCCGAGAGGCTGTCGAGATCGGCGAGCGTCGCCTCGCCGGGGATCAGCGCGACATGGGCGGCGGTGATGACCTGGCCGGGCAGCGCCTGCACCCAATCGGGTGGGACGGCGGCGATGGCGGGCTCGGCGAAGGGGTCCGCCGCGGCGCCGGGGGCGATGACCATGAAGCGGCTGAATTCGGTATGGCGTTCCCACTTCAGCCGGAAGGGGCCGAGGTCGGCGCTGAAATGGCTGGCGCCGGGCAGCGGCGGGGCGGCGGCGGAGCGGCGGGCGAGGTCGCAGACCGCCTCCCAGGAGGCCTCGCGCCGGGCCGGGTCGTTCAGTAGGGCGAGGTAGGAGACGCGGAGGCTGGGGGCCAGCGCCTCGGGCGGGCGGGCATGCACCTCGTCATTGAGCTCGAGCCGCTGCGGGTGGGAGGCGGGGAGGATCATGCGAAGGCGAGGATCCCGGCCTCGGCGGCGATGCCTTCGATCAGGGCCGCAACCTGGGCAGGGGCTTCCTCATGCGCCAGGTGGCCGAGGCCGGGCAGCGGGATGATGCGCAGGCCGGGCAGGATGGTGCGGAGGCGGCGGGCATCGGCCGGCGGCACGGTGCGGTCGGCGCCGCCCACCAGCAGCACCAGCGGCGGGGCGAGGCGGCGGAGGTCGCGCAGCAGCGGGTGCAGGTCCCAATTGGCCATCATGCCCAGCGCCGCGGCGACATGGCCGGGGCGGCGGACCAGCCGGCCATAGAGCTCCACCCCCTGGGCATCGGTCGCCGAGCCGGTGTCGCGCAGCAGGCGTTCGACCACCGCGCGGTCCCCGGCGCGGCGGGCGAAGAACCAGGGCACGACGGGCACGCCGGCCAGCATCCGGGCGATGGGGGAGAAGACCTGGCCGGCAAAGCCCTCGAAGGGCAGCAGCGCGGCGTTCAGGCCGATGATCGCGGCCGGGGCGATGGCGCCGTCGAGCGCCATGCGGGCGAGGATGGCGGCGCCGGCGGAATGCCCGGCGACCAGGGCCGGGCGCTGGCCGAGCACGGCGAGCAGCTCCGTCAGCGCCTTCGCCATGAAGGGCAGCGAGAGGCGGCCATGCGCGGGGGCCTGGGTAAAGCCATGGCCGGGCAGGTCCGGGGCGATGACGGTGAAGTGGCGGGCGAGCAGCGGCAGCAGCCCGCGCCAGGAATGGGTGGCGGCGCCGGTGCCATGGAGCAGCAGGAGGACCGGCCCCTCACCCATCTGCTGGACATGCCAGCGCAGTCCGGCGGCCTGGACGAAGCGGCTGGCGGCGCGGTTCGGCCAGTCCCGGCCGTCCTGCTCCCAGTTGGGGCGGTCGCTCATCGGCTGGCGCCCCGCACGGCCTGGGACAGGGTCGCGGCATCGGCCAGCGGCAGCGGCAGGTAGCGGGCGCCCATCTCGGCGGCGAGGCGGCGCCCGGCCTCCTGCGGCCGGGGGGAGGTATCGACCAGCAGCCCGGTGTGGCGGGCGGCGCGGAAGGCGCGGGCGGCCTCCAGCGCCTCGGCCTCGGCGCGGGGGCGGCCGCCCTTGCCGTCGCGGGCGACATTGGCGCGGCCGTCGGTCAGCAGCACCACCAGCGGGGTCTGGCCGCGGCGGCGGAGCGCCTCGGCCAGCAGCAGCGCCTCGTCCAGCGCCGCGGCCATGGGGGTGCCGCCGCCGCCGGGCAACCCGGCCAGGCCGCGCTTGGCCCGGACGAGGGAGGTGGTGGGCGGCAGCAGCAGCTCCGCCGCCGTGCCGCGGAAGGAAATCAGGGCGACCTTGTCGCGGCGGACGTAGCAATCGGCCAGCAGCAGCTCGACCGCGCCCTTGGCCTCGGCGAGGCGGTTGAGGGCGGCGGAGCCGGAGGCATCGACCACGAAGATGGTCGCGGTTTCCGACTTCTGCCGGAAGCGGAGGATGCGGATATCTTCCGGCCGGACCGTGACGCGGCCGGGGGCCGCGCCGCGCAGGCGTTGCCAGGGGGCGGCGGCGCGGAGCGTGTCCACCAGGGCGAGGCGGGCGCCGGCGCGCAGTTCGCCCTGGCGGCTGCCGATCGGGCGGCCGCGGCGGGGCGAGGATTTCTGCTGGCCGGCCTTGCCGGGCGGGCTGGTACGGCCGGGGGTGTTGGCAAGGCGGAGTTGGTTCAGCAGGCCGGGCGGCAGGGTGGCGGCGGCGGCGGCCAGCAGGATGTCCTGCAGCGCCTCGGCATCGGGCTCGGGCGGTGGCGGGGTCTCGTCCTCCGGCGGCGGCGTGTCCTCGGGCG
>NZ_CEEDBP010000045.1:0-43612 GCF_979252845.1 Belnapia sp. AC561 | reverse complement strand
GCCGCCGCCCCGGTGGCCAGGACCAGGGCGTAATGCGCCCGTTCATGCCCGCCCGAGATCAGCAGGATGCCGAGCGGCCTGGCCATTCAGGCGGCGGTGCAGGCGAGCGGGGCCGGCGTGGCATGGGCCGAGAGGTCGCGGATGGTGGGTGCCTCGCCACACAGGGCGCAGGCGGGGTCCCGCCGCAGCTTCACCGTGCGGAAGCGGGCATCCAGCGCATCCCAGAGCAGGAGCCGGCCGGACATGCCCTCGCCGATGCCGAGGATCTCCTTCAGCACCTCCGTCGCCTGCAGCGTGCCCATGACGCCGGTGACGGCGCCGAGCACCCCGGCCTCCGAGCAGCTCGGCACCAGGCCTTCCGGCGGCGGCTCCGGATGGAGGCAGCGGTGGCAGGGATGCGGCGCGCCGAGATGGGCCTTGTAGGTGGAAAGCTGGCCCTCGAAGCGGAGCACGGCGGCGGAGACCAGGGGCTTGCCCAGCAGGTGGCAGGCATCGCCGAGCAGGAAGCGGGTGCCGAAATTATCGGTACCGTCGCAGATGATGTCGTAGCGGGGGATGAGGTCCAGCGCCGTCTCGACATCGAGCCGGACGGGATGCACCTCGACCGTCACTTCCGGGTTCAGCCCGGCCAGGGTCTCGGCGGCGCTGGCGGCCTTGTTGCGGCCGATGCGGGCGGTGGTATGGACCACCTGGCGCTGCAGGTTCGAAAGCTCCAGCGTATCGTGGTCGATCAGTCCGATGGTCCCGACCCCGGCCGCCGCCAGATACAGCGAGAGCGGGGCACCGAGGCCGCCGGCACCGACCACCAGCACCCGCGCGGCCCGCAGCTTCGCTTGGCCGACCGCGCCCACATCCTGGAGGAGGATGTGGCGGGAATAGCGGTGCAGCTCGGCATCGGTGAAATCGAGGTCCATGCCGGTCATATGGGCGTGGTCCTCGGCCTGCTGCAAGGCTCAGTCGGCGAAGGCGCCGGCGGCCTCGATCACCGGGCGCCAGCGTGCCACCTCCTCGGCCAGGAAGCGGCGGTGGAAGGCGATGGTGGCGCGTTCCTCGGTGGCGGTATCGGTGGCCAGCTCGGCGAAGCGCTGGCGCAGCTTGTCGTCCTTCAGCGCGACCCGCAGCGCGGCGGAGAGGAATTCCTGCACCGCCTCCGGCGTGCCGGCCGGGGCATACATGGCATGCCAGGTGGTCATGGCGATGCCGGGGGCGCCGGCCTCGGCCGTGGTGGGCAATTGCTCGAGCCCCGGCACCCGGGCGGGGCTGGAGACGGCATAGGCGGCGACGCGGTTGTCCTTGATGAAGGGCAGGGTATTGGTCGCCTGGTCGCAGAGCAGGTCGATGCGGCCGGCCATCAGCTCGGCGATCGCCGGCGCGGTGCCGCGGAAGGCGACGGTGGTGGCCTGGGCCCCGGCGGCCTGCTGCACCAGCATGCCGCAGAGATGCGCCGCCGAGCCGAGGCCGGCATGGGCCATGTTCAGCCGGTCCCCGCCCTCCCGCAGCGCGGCGAGGTAGCCGCGCAGGTCGGTGGCGGGGAAGCCGGGCCTGGCGATGAGGGTCATCGCGGCATCGGAGACCATGCCGAGCGGGGCGAAGCTATCCAGCACGCTGTAGGGCAGCTTGCGGTACAGCGTGGCGCTGGCGGCGAAGCCGATGTTGTTGATCAGCAGCGTATAGCCGTCCGGCCGCGCCTGGGCGCCGCGCTGCGGGCCGACGGTGGAGCCGCCGATGCTTTCCACCACGACCGACTGGCCCATGGTGCGGGTCATGGCATCGGCGACGATGCGGGTGATGGTATCGGTCGGACCGCCGGCAGCACCGGCGGCGATGATGGTGATGGGGCGGCTGGGGAAATTCTGAGCCTGGGCACCAGCCATCGAGACGAGCAGCGCAATCAGGATGCGGAGCATGCGTAGCCTCCCAAAAGGCCGGGAGAAGGTATTCTCCCGGACCCTCATCTATTTTTATGAGTTAAGGCGGAGGTCGATGATGTGCTTCGGGTCGGCGGGGATTTCGCCCTTCTCGACGCGCTTCACAATGTCGGTCAGGGCGGCATTGGCGGGTGTTGCCATGCCAACGGCCTTGGCCTTGTCCACGATGAAGCCGTTGATGAACTCGATCTCGGTGCGGCGGCCCTTCATCATGTCCTGGCCCATGGAGGGGCGATGCGCGCCGCCGCCGGGCTTGCGGGCCTCGGCCAGGCGGTGCTCGTCGTAGTCGTGCCGGGCGGCGGCATCGCCCTCGCCGGCGCGGGCGATCACCTCCGGATCGATGTGGTGGATCTCCTCCAGCGTATAGCCGAGCGCCTGGCCGACGCGGATCGCCTCCGACCCCACCTTGGCGGTGAAGTGGCGCAGCGTGTCGTCCAGCAGGATCTCCTTGCTCACCAGCCCGGTGCAGGCCGAGAGGCCATTCGCCATGGCATTGGTCACCAGCTTCGACCAGCGCTCGCCCCAGAGGTTGGTGGTGACCTGGGTGCTGTCGGCCAGCGCGGTCAGCCGGCCGATTTCCTTTGCCCGGTCGGTGATGCGGCCATGCACCTCGCCGACGCGGAAGACGGTATGGGAGGTGCCGGACTTGCCGGCGGCGCGGCGAACATGGCCCGGCTCGCAAAGGTCCACGGTGATGGAGCTGGCGATGGCGCCGAGCGTCCGGCCCCAGCCGACGATGCCGGCGATGGTCTCCTCGTTCATGCAGTTCTGCAGGGAAACGCAATAGCCGCCCGGCGCCAGGTATTGCTGCACCATCATGGACGCCCAGGCAGTGTCGTAGGATTTGGTGCAGATGAAGGCGATGTCGAAGGGGCGTTCCTTCGAGACATGCTGCAATTCGGTCAGGTGGATGGCGCGGACCGGCACGGTGAATTCCGGCACGTCCTTGAGGTGGGAGATGCGCAAGCCCTTCGACCGCATCACCTCCACGTTCTCCGGCCACATGTCGACGAAGGTCACGTCCTCGCCGGCCTGGACCATATGCGCGCCGGCATAGCCGCCGACCGCGCCGGCGCCGATGATGGCGATGCGATTGCCCATTGGATGTCTCCTGCCCTTGCTTGGGCGGGAGTATTGCGCCCTCCGCGCCGCGCGGCAAACCGCCCGGCCGGCGGGGGGTGGACCATTGCGGGTCCGGCCCGGGGCGCTGCCGGGGATTGGACAAACCGGCGCCGCCGCGCTTCCCTGGCGGCCAAGAATCATCGGGGAAACGCCATGCCGGCCTCGCTCCACCGCCTGTTCCCTGCGCGGCCCAGCGCATGAACCCGGACCGTATTCCCGTCCTCGTCGGGGCCGGCGAGGTGGTGGACCGTCCCGCCGAGCCCATCCTGGCACGGGAGCCGGCGGCGTTGATGGCTGAAGCCCTGCGGCGCGCCGATGCCGATTCGGGTACCAGGGCTGGAAGCACCCTGCTGGCGGCGCTCGACAGCCTCGATATCGTCAACAGCGTCTCCTGGCCCTACCATGACGTGCCGGAGGCGTTGGTCGCGCACCTTGGCCAGCGGCCGGCCCGGCTGGTTTATGGCCCGGTGGGCGGCGAGAGCCCGGTACGCTTCATCCATGAGGCGGCGAACCGGATCGCCCGGGGCGAGAGCCAGGTCGGCGCCGTGGTCGGCGGCGAGGCGACCCATGCGGTGGCGGCGGCGCAGAAGGCGGGCATCACCCTGCCCTGGACGACGCCCGATCCGACCTGGTCCCGGGTCAAGGGACGCGACTACCTGCATCCGCTGGCGGTGCGGCTGGGCGTGGCGGATCCGGTGACGGTCTATCCCTTCTACGAGAATGCCATCGAGGCGCATTGGGGCCAGACGCCGGCCGAGGGCCAGGCGGAATCAGCCGAGTTGTGGTCCGCCTTCTCCGAGGTCGCGGCGCGCAACCCGGCGGCCTGGCTGGGCCGGGCGACCAGCGCCGAGGCGATCGCCACGCCAGGCGAGCGCAACCGGCCGATCGCCTTCCCTTACAACAAACTGATGGTCGCCAATCCCATGGTGAACCAGGGGGCCGCCATCCTGCTGACCAGCCTGGCGCGGGCGCGGGAGGCGGGGATCGCGGAGGAGCGGCTCATCTACCTCTGGGCCGGAGCGGCGGCGGTGGAGCCGCGCGACTACCTGAACCGCGACCACTACCATGGGGCGCATGCGCAGAATGCGGTGCTGGATGCCTGCGCCGCCATCGCCGCCGAGGAAGCCGCCGCCTTCGACATCTGCGAGCTGTACAGCTGCTTTCCCTGCGTGCCGAAGATGGCGTCCCGCCGGCTCGGCCTGCCGCCCGGTGCGGTGCCGACGACGACGGGCGGGCTGACCTTCTTCGGCGCGCCGCTGAACAACTACATGACCCATGCCGCGGCGGCGATGCTGCGGGCCTTGCGCGCTGCGCCGGGCCGCGCGGCGCTGCTCTATGGCCAGGGCGAGTTCGTCACCAAGCATCATGCGGTGGTGCTGGCCAGCCGGCCGCCGCGCGAGCACCGGCTGCCGCAGGACTACAGCGTGCAGGCCGAGGCGGATGGCCGCCGTGGCCCCGTGCCGGAATTCGCCGAGGCCGCGGCCGGCGATGCCGCCATCGAGACGCATACCGTCCTGCACGACCGCGACGGCAGCCCGCACCATGGCGTGGTGATCCTGCGCACCGCGGATGGCCGGCGGACGCTGGCGCGGGTGCCGGCCTCGGATGCCGCGACCATCGCGCTGCTGAAGCGGCCGGACCGCACGCCGATCGGCACCACCGGGCCGTTGCGCACCGCCGGTGACGGCGTGCTCGAATGGCAATCCCACTGAAGGAGGAAACATCCATGTCCCAGAAGCTCGCCGGCAAGACCGCCCTCGTCACCGGCTCCGGCCGCGGCATCGGGCGGCAGATCGCCTTGAAGCTCGCCAGCGAGGGCGCGCGGCTGGTCATCAACGACCTCGATGCCGCGCCGGGCGACGAGACCGCGGCGGAGATCCGCGCCATGGGCGGCGAGGCGGTCGCCTGCAACGGCGACGTCACCGCCGATGGCTTCGCCGAGCGCTTCGTGCAGACGGGAATCGATACCTTCGGCGGGCTCGACATCATCGTGAACAATGCCGGCTATACCTGGGACAACGTCATCCAGAAGATGACGGACGAGCAGTGGCACGCCATCCTCAACGTCCATCTGACCGCGCCTTTCCGCATCATGCGCGCGGCCTCGCGCTTCATCCGCGAGGCGGCGCGGCAGGAGGCCAGCGAGGGGCGCGAGGTCTTCCGCAAGGTGGTGAACATCAGCTCCACCTCCGGCGTCTACGGCAATGCGGGGCAGGCGAATTACTCGACCGCCAAGGCCGGCATCATGGGGCTGACCAAGGCCATGGCGAAGGAATGGGGCCGCTACAAGGTGAACGTGAACGCGGTCGCCTTCGGCCTCATCATGACGCGGCTGACCGAGGCGCCGGCGCATGGCGGCGCCACAATCGATATCGCCGGACGCGAGATTGCGGTGGGCGTGCGGCCGGAGGTGCTGAAGAATGCCGAGACGCTGATCCCGCTCGGCCGCGGCGGGCAGCCGATCGAGGCGGCGGGATCGGTCTACCTGTTCTGCATCCCGGAATCGAATTACGTCAGCGGGCAGACGCTGGTGGTGGCCGGCGGCCGCCCCTGACCGCAGTCAGCCGGTGGAGCCGAAGCCGCCGGTGCCGCGGCCGGAGAGGGTGGTGAATTCCTCCACCACCTGGAACTCCGGCCGGACGATGGGGACGAAGACCATCTGGGCGAAGCGTTCGCCGGGCTGGATGACGATGGGGGCGCTGCCCGGCGCGTTGCGGTTCCAGGCGCTGATCATGATCGGCCCCATGTAGTCCGGGTCGATCAGCCCGACGAGGTTGCCCAGCACCAGGCCCTTCTTGTGGCCGAGGCCGGAGCGCGGCAGCACCAGCGCGGCCATGCCGGCATCGCCGATATGGAGGGCGATGCCGGAGGAGATCAGCAGCGGCGCGGTGCCGGGCAGGATCTCGGCCGGGGCGTCCAGGCAGGCGTGCAGGTCCACCGCCGCGGCCATGCCGGTCTGGTAGCGCGGCAGGCCCCAGTCGTGCAACCGCGCGTCCAGCACCTTCAGCTCGATCTTCGGCATCGTATTTTTCCCTCAATCCGGTGTCGCGCCGGTGGCTTTCACGATCGGCGCGAATTGGGCAACCCGCTGCGCGATTTCCGCTCCTAACACCTCCGGCATGCTCGGGGTCGCCTCCATCCCCCGCTTGTTGAACTCGCGGATCACCTCCGGGTCACTCAGCACCTCCCGCATCGCCGCGTTCAGCCGCGTCACCACGGCGGGCGGGGTGCCGCGCGGGGCGAGCCAGCTATCCCAATTCGGGACCTCGAAGCCGGGGATGCCGGCCTCCGCCACCGTAGGCACCTCCGGCAGCAGGGCGGAGCGGGTGGCGGTGGCGACGGCCAGGGCGCGGAGGCGGCCGGCCTCGATCAGCGGCAGGACGGTGGGGGCGGTGCTGAAGCTGAAGTCGAGCTTGCCGGCCAGCACGTCGTTGGCCAGCGGGCCGCCGCCCCGGTAGGGCACCGGGATGGTCTTCACCCCGGCCATGTGGTCCATCAGCACCGAGGCCAGGTGGCCCATGCTGCCGATGCCGGAATTGCCGGCGCTCAGCGCCTCCGGCCGGGCGCGGGCGGCGGCGAGGAGCTTCGGCACGCTGTCCCAGGGCCGGTCCATCGGCGCCACCAGCACGTAAAAGACCGAGAGCAGGTGGGAGATCGGCACCAGGTCCGTCACCGGGTTCCAGGCGAGGTTGCGGTAGAGCGTCGGGTTGACCGCCAGGATGCCGATATTGCCCTGGAACAGCGTATAGCCATCGGCCGGGGCGCGGACGACCAGCTCCGCCGCGATATTGCCGCCGGCGCCGCCGCGGTTCTCGATCAGCAGCGGCTGGCCCAGCAGGGCGGTGAGGCGCGGCGCGACGATGCGCGCGGCGATGTCGGAGGAGCCGCCGGGCGCGAAGGGGATGATCAGGCGGATGGGCCGGCTCGGCCATGGGTCCTGGGCTTGGGCCAGGGACGGCAGGAGCAGCGGGGCGGCAAGCAGGGCGCGGCGGCTGGGCATGGGATGGGCCTCCTCGATGCCAAGGCGGAGCAAGCCGCGTGCCGCCGGCTGCACCAAGGGCGGGAGGCCAGGCTGGGCCATTCCTGATGGAGGCCCGGGGCTGGCGCGATCAAGTCCCGTGGGCCGGGCAACCGGAGTCGCGGCATGAAGCCGATGATCCGGGTGGGCAGGGGAAAGCCCGATAATGACCTGGGCCTGAAGTTGCACTGCCGGGCAGCTCGATGTCTTCACGATCGATACATCGCCGTCATTGCGGGATTGGTTGCCGGAATCGGATCCTTCGCACCCAGCTTATGTTGCAAAGCATATCTGTCAGGAATTTTTAAACGTTATTTTGCATCCGTACTGCCGCGGCATCGTATTGCCATTCAGGATATGTCAGACTTCGGAGAATACGAATGAATTCGATAATTGATCTAAATTCCGATGAGTGCCTGAGCGGGCATCGCCATCGTTGTTTCGTTATCTTTAATTGTCTTGCAGGCATGATGCCGGATTGACGGGCCAAATTCATGCCTGCCAAAAGGTCAGTAATCACGTCCTGAACGCCAGTTTCCAGAGTATTTCATAATGAATATGTTGCAGCGGGCGCTTTGTCGTATCCCCTGTCTATTCGGAACCTCTGCCAGAACGATACTCGGACGCATGGTGGATCTGCCCCATGCCGACCTGGACGGCATTACCGGTGGCCGGACCGTACTGGTCCTGGCACCGCATCCCGATGACGAAAGCCTGGGCTGCGGCGGGCTGATCGCCGAGGCCTGCGCCCGGGGCCGCCCGCCGGTGGTGGCGGTGCTGACCGATGGCACCATGTCCCATCCCAATTCCCCCAGCTATCCGGCACCGCGGCTCAAGGCCCTGCGGGAGGAGGAGGCACGGGCGGCGGTCGAATGCCTCGGCCTCGGCGCGGACCGCGTGGTCTTTCTCGGGCTGCGCGATACCGCCGCCCCGACCGAAGGACCCGAATTCCTGGATGCCCTGGCGCGGCTCAGCCGGCTCATCCACGACCATGACGTGGGCAGCATCCTCGTCACCTGGGAACACGACCCGCATCCGGACCATGTGGCGGCGCATCGCCTCGCCGCGGAGGCCGCGCGGCTTTCCGGCGTGCGGCTGATCGCCTATCCGGTCTGGGGCTGGACCCTGCCGGCGCATCGCTGCCTGCCGCGCGGGCCGACCACCGGGGCACGGCTCGATATCGCCCGCCACCTGCCGGCCAAGCGCCGCGCCATCGCGGCCCATGCCTCGCAGTATTCCCCGCTGATCGATGACGACCCGCAGGCCTTCCGCCTTTCGGCGGAGATGCTGGCGATCCACGACCGGCCCTTCGAGGTCTTCCTCTTTCCGGCCACCGGCGGGGGGGCAGCGTGATGGCGGCGGATCCCAGCGTCTCCATCATCATCCCGGCCTATAACGCGGCCGCCTTCGTGGGCGATGCCATCGCCTCGGCCCTGGCCCAGACCCAGCCGGGGGTCGAGGTGATCGTCGTCGACGACGGCTCGGCCGATGCGACCTGGGAGACGGTCCTGGCCTGGGCCGAGGCCGATCCGCGGGTGGTGGCGCTGCGGCAGCCGCGGCAATCGGGGCCTTCGGCCGCCCGCAACGCCGCCCTGGACGTGGCGCGGGGGCGCTGGGTCGCGTTGCTCGATGCCGATGACCTTTTCGCGCCGGACCGGCTCGCGCGCATGATCCGCCATGCCGAGGAAACCGGTGCCGACCTGCTGGCCGATGACCTGCTGAAATGCGACTTCGTCACCGGCACCGCCCTGGGCCCCTGCTTCGGGGCGCAGATGAAGGCCTGGGCCGGGCCGCTCTCGCTGCTCGATCTGGTGCGCGGCGACATGCCGGACCTGCGGCAGGGCCAGCATGCCAAGCTCGGCTTCCTGCAGCCGATCATGCGGCGGGAATTCCTCGAGCAGCATCGCATCCGCTATGCCGAGGATGTCACCACCAGCGAGGATTTCCTCTTCTACTTCGAATGCGTCGCGCGCGGCGCGCGCTTCCTGCTGCTGCCGGAACCCTTGTATGTCTATCGGCTGCGGGGCGGATCCGTCTCGAATGGCGGGGTCGCGCCGCTGCATGTCAGCCGCGCCAATCGCCGGATGCTGGACATAGCCCGCACGGTGGGTGACGGCGCACTGATCGCCCTGCTGCGGCAGCGGCAGCGCCTGCTGGATTTCAACAGCTTCGCCCTGGCGATCCGGCGGGGCTGGCTGGGGGTGGCGCTGCGGCATGTGCAGTATGGCGGGCCAGCGCTGCTGCTGCGGCAGCTGCGCCTGGTGGCAGGGGCGGTGCGGCAGCAGTTCAGCCTGGTGGGCAGCCCGCGCTGAGCGGCAGGGCGGCCCGGGTCGTCAGCCGCCGCTGATGCCGGCGGCCTTCACCACCTGCGCCCAACGAGTGGCCTCGGCCTGCATGAAGCGCTGGAATTCCTCCGGGCTGCTGGGGAGGGGTTCCAGCCCCTGGGTCGCCAGCTTGGCCAGCACCTCCGGGTCCCGCAGGGCGCTGGCGAGGGCGGCGTTCAGGGCGCCGACCGTGGCGGTGGGCGTGTCCTTCGGCGCCAGCAGGCCGTACCAATTCACCACGTTGAAGCCGGGCACGCCGGTTTCGGCAATGGTCGGCACATCCGGCACCAGGCCGGAGCGATGCGCGGTCGGCACCGCCAGGGCGCGGAGGCGACCGGTCTGGACATGCGGCACGGTGGTGGCGGCGGTTGCGAAGCCGAAGTCGATCTTGCCGGAGATGAGGTCGGTGATGAGCTGCCCGCCGCCGCGATAGGGGACGTGGATGGTCTCGATCCCCGCCGCCTGGTCCAGCACCGCCGCCGCCAGATGCCCGGCCGAGCCGACCGAGGAGGAGCCGTAGGTCAGCACCCCCGGTTCCTTCTTCGCCGCGGCGATCAGGTCCGCCACCGTCCGCCAGGGGCGGTCCGCCGGCACCACCAGCAGGTTGGTGACATCGACCAGCAGGGAAATGGGGGTGAAGGCGGTGACCGGGTCCAGCGAGAGCTTGGTCAGCAGCGGATTGACCGTCATCTGGCCGATGGTGCCGACCATCAGCGTGGTGCCGTCGGGCGCGGCCTGGGCCAGCAGCTCATTCGCCAGGTTGCCGGCGCCGCCCGGGCGGTTGTCGACGACGACGGGCTGGCTGAGCAGGGCGGAGAGCTTCGGGGCCAGGATGCGCATGGTGATATCGACGCCGCCGCCGGCGACATAGCCGACGATGACCCGGATCGGGCGGCCCTCGGCGTAAGCGGCGGCGGGCAGCAGGGGTATGGCGGCCAGGAGGCCGCGGCGGCTGATCATGGGGACGTCCTCAGAGGCTTTCGCCCGAGGCTAGACCCTCAGCTCAGCCCCGGCGAGAGACGGGCGATGCGGCGTTCGGCCCAGACCCAGGCGAGCAGGCCGGGCAGGAAGATCACCAGGTCGCGCAGGCGGCGGGCGATGGCCAGGGCCGCCGCCACTTCCGCCGGCAGGCCGAGCAGCAGACCGAGGCCGAGGAAGCCGGCCTCCTGCAGGCCGAGCGCGCCGGGAACCAGGAAGGCGGCGGAGGAGAGGGCCTGGATCATCGCCTCGATGGCGACGGCCTCGGCGAGGCTGACGGGGTGGCCGAGGAAGTAGAGGGCCAGCCAGATCTCCAGCGCGCCGGCGACCCAGCCGAGGAATTGCCAGAGCACGCAGCCGAGGATGGCGCCGCGGACCCGCCAGATGCGGCGGGTCATCCGGTCGATCCGGGCGGAATGGGCGGCGAGGCCGGTGAAGCGGCCGGCGGCGATGGCATTGAGGCCGCGCGCCAGGCGGCTGAGGATATCCGCCCGCTGCGCCAGGATGAAGCCGCCGGCCAGCGTGACGCCGCCCAGCATGCCGAGGGCGATGCCGCCCCAGCCGACGCCGGCCCCGGCCCAGGCCAGCAGGGCGAGGCCGAGCAGGGCGAAGGCGAGCTGGCTGAGGATGGAGATGGCCATGTCCACCATCAGGCTGGCGGCGGCCGGGGCGACGCCGACGCCCTCGCCGCGCAGCAGGCGGTAGGAGGCGATCTCGCCGCCGACCCGGGCGACGGGCAGCAGCCCGTTCACCGATTCCCGGATCCAGACATTGGCGGTCATCGCCGCCAGCGAAGGCCGGCGCCGGCGCGGCAGCAGGATGGCCCAGGCATGGCCGTTCAGCGCCATGGAGGGCACATGCGCCAGCGCCGCCAGCACCAGGCCGAAGCCGGCGGTGGCGAGCAGCGCGGTGACCTCGCCCATATCCTGCTGCGCGAGGAGCAGGAGCGCCCCGGCGAGGCCGGCGAGGGCGAGGGGGATCCCGGCGCGGTTCATGCCAGCATCACCGTATAGCCGCCGGTGGCGAGGCCGGCGCAGGCGGCACGCACGCGGGGGTCGAGCAGGGCGGCCAGCTCGCCGGGGTAGTCGTAGCCGGGGGCGGCGCCGGGGAAGCCGGGGGCGGTGGCCGGGTGGAGGTAGATCTCGGTGGTGCCGGAGGGGAGGCGCGGGAGGATGGCCGCCAGCCGGTCCGCGGTGACATGGCCGGTCCAGCGGAGGCCGACGACGCGGTCAGGCGCCCGGAGACCGTGGCGGGCAGCGAGCAGGCGGAGCCAGCGGGTCAGCGGCCAGAGGGCGCGGCCGGCGCCGGGGACCAGCGCGGGTGGCTCCCAGGGGATGCGCACGGCCCGGATGCCGGCCGCGGCGGCGGCGCGGAAGGCGATGGCGGCGATGACCGGGTGCAGGTGGAAGTGCTTGTGCGCATTGAGGTGGTCGCAGGCCAGGCCGGTGGCACGGAAGGCGGCGAGCTGGGCAGCGACCTCGGCGCCGAGCTGGGCACGGGCGGCGGCGGCGGGTTCGCCGACCATCAGGCTGGCGGCGGTGAGGACGCCGTCGCGATGGGCTTGCTCGATGGCGGCATTGACCTCGGGGGAGAGCCCGAGGTCATCGGCGTTGACGATGACGCGCCGGCCCATGGCCGGCAGGGGTCAGGCTGCGGCCTTCTGCGCGTCGCCGGCCGTCTTCCGCTCCCGCAGGAAGTGGAAGAACTCCACGCCTTCCCGCAGGCGCCGCACCAGCATCTGCCGGTCGCGGATCATCTCGCCGCAGATCGAGGCGATCTTCGGGGCGCGGAAATAGAACTTCCGGTAGAAGCTCTCGACCCCGTCGAAGATCTCGGTGTGCGACAGGTGCGGATAGGCCAGCGGGGCGATCTGCACGCCATGGGCATCCACGTATTCGGTATGCGCGGTGTCGAGCCAGCCTTCCTTCTGCGCCTGGTCGAACAGGAAGGTGCCGGGATAGGGCGCCGCCAGCGAGACCTGCAGGGTATGCGGGTTGGCCGCGATGGCGAACTTGATCGTCTCCTGGATGGTCTCGGTCGTCTCGCCGGGCAGGCCGAGGATGAAGGTCCCGTGGATCATGATGCCGAGCTCATGGCAGTCCTTGGTGAACTGCTTGGCGACCTCGATCCGCATGCCCTTCTTGATGTTGTGCAGGATCTGCTGGTTGCCGCTCTCGTAGCCGACCAGCAGCAGGCGCAGCCCGCCGTCTTTCAGGATCTTCAGCGTCTCGCGCGGGACATTCGCCTTGGCGTTGCAGGACCAGGTGACGCCGAGCTTGCCCATCTCGCGGGCGATGGCCTCGGCACGGGGCAGGTCGTCGGTGAAGGTGTCGTCGTCGAAGAAGATCTCCTTCAGCCCGGGAAAGCTGTCCCGGATGTAGCGGATCTCCTCGATCACGTTCGCCACCGAGCGGGTGCGGTAGCGGTGGCCGCCGACCGTCTGCGGCCAGAGGCAGAAGGTGCAGCGGCTCTTGCAGCCGCGGCCGGTGTAGATGCTGACGTAGGGGTGCTTGAGGTAGCCGATGAAGTACTTCTGGTACTCCAAGTCCCGCTTATAGACCGGCGAGACGAAGGGCAGGCTGTCCATGTCCTCCAGCACCGGCCGGTTCGGGTTGTGGACCAGCACGCCTTCCTTGTTGCGCCAGGAGAGGCCCTGGATGGCGCCCCAGTCGCGGCCCTCGGCCACCTCCTTCACGGTGAAATCGAATTCGTTGCGGGCAACGAAGTCGATCACCGGCGCGTCGCGCAGGCTCTCGGCGGCCTGGACCGCGACCTTGGCGCCGATCATGCCGACCTTGAGGTTCGGGTTCTCGGCCTTCAGGCGTTCGGCCACCTTCACGTCCGAGGCGAAGCTCGGGGTCGAGGTGTGCAGCACCAGCAGGTCCTTGTCGCGGACCATGGGGACGACATCGGCCAGCGACTGCTTGTGCGGCGGGGCATCGACCAGCTTCGAACCTTCGACGAGGGCCGCCGGCTGGGCCAGCCAGGTCGGGAACCAGAAGCTCTTGATCTCCCGCTTCGCCTGGTAGCGGGACCCGGCGCCGCCATCGAAGCCATCGAAGGAGGGAGCCTGGAGGAACAGGGTGCGCATCATCGGCTCGGAAATCCCCGGAATTTACGCTTCGACCATGCTGCCATCGGGCCGCATGCGGTATCGCCGGCCCTGCCACGTCACCGTGCCCCGGGCCAGCCCAACCCCCCATATAGCGAAGGAGAGCAGGTCTCGCAGGGGAAGAAGCAGAATTCTTGCCGGTCGCCAAGGCTTGCGCAGCACATGGTCCACCACCAGGGCGGTGCCAGCCCGGGCCAGCAGCGCCACGGCCAGGGGCAGCCAGCCCCAGGGGGGGGCCAGCAGGGCGGCGATCAGCCCGGGGATCAGCGGATAGGTGATGCCCATCCCGAGGTAGCCCATCGGGTCCAGCGCCCTGAGGGTCCGGGCCCAGCGCAGCTCATGCCGCAGCAGCGCGCCGAGGCTGGGCTCGGCCATCACATGCCCCGGCAGGACCGGTGCCACCTCCACCCGCAGGCCGAGCCGGCGGACCGCGGCGCCCAGCGCATGGTCATCGGCCAGCAGGTCGGCCACGGCCTGGAAGCCGCCGATGCGGGCCAGGGTCTCGGCCCGTAGCGCCATGGTCGCGCCGTAGCAGCCATTGGCCCGGCCCATGGATTCGCCGAGGCAGGCATTGGGGAGGAATTGCCAGTCGATCCCCAAAGCCGCCAGGCGGGACCAGAGGCCGGCATCGGCGGGCTCCCCCCGGTAAAGGCAGGTGACCAGCCCGACCGCCGGGTCCGCCAGGGGGGCGGTGACGGCGGTCAGCCAATCGGGCGGCATGTGCATGTCGGCATCGGCCACGACCAGCACCGCATGCCCGGCATGGCCGGCGAGGTTGATGAGCTGGGAGACCTTGCGGTTCGGGCCATGCTGGCGGGGGTCCCTCAGCAGCCGGGCAGGGGTGCCGGGGTGGGCCGCCATGGCGGCCTCGGCCACCGGCCCGGCGGCATCGCCGTCATCCGGCACGCCGAACAGGACCTGGAGCGGGGCCGCATGGCGCTGGCCGAGGGTCGCCCGCAGGTTGTCCCCGAGGCCGGGCTCGGCGCCATGCAAAGGCTTCAGGACGGAGGCGGGCAGGGCGGGGGCCGTCAGCGGCCGTTGCTGGCCGAAGCGCCAGGCCGCGCGCGCCGCCAGGGCCGTCGTGGCCGCGCCCGCCAGGGCCAGCAGCCCGGCGAGCCCGCCGAGCACGAGCGCCGGATCAACCACGCCGCACCCGGAATGCCGGTCGCGCTGCCGCTCCGCCATGCGCTAGGCTAAGCCATCCCATGCCGGTCCCCCTAATGCCCCGCACTGCTGCCCTTCTCTCCCTGCTGCTCGCCGTCGGCCTTGCGGCCTGCGCCCAACCGGGCCGTGACGCCCCGCAGCGGGTCGCCGCCAACGGCGCCGCGCGGATCGCCTCGGACGCCGCCGGCACCGCGCCGCCGGTGGTGGTGACCGCGCCGACCGACCCGTCGGACCCGCTGGAAGCGAGCAACCGCCAGGTGCTGGACTTCAACCTGCGGCTTGATGACGCCGTCCTGCGGCCGGTTGCCGTCTTCTACCGCGATGCGGTGGGGAATTGGACCCGTACCCGGATCCGCAACCTGCTGGCCAACCTGAACGAACCCGTCGCCGCCGCCAACAGCCTGCTGCAGGGCCGGCCGCAGGAAGCCGCGACCACGGCCCTGCGCTTCGTCTTCAACAGTACCGCCGGGATCGGCGGCATGTTCGACCTGGCCCAGTTCGGCGGCCCGCCGGCGGCCCGGCGGGACTTCGGCGAGACGCTGCATGTCTGGGGCCTGCCGGATGGGCCCTACCTCATGGTGCCGGTGCTCGGCCCGTCCAACCCGCGGGAGCTGACCGGCAGCATCGCCGATGGCTTCATGAACCCGATCAGCTACTTCATCCCGCTCGGCGCCAATCTCGGCCGCGGCGTGGTGGAGGGCGTGGACACGCGGGAGCAGAACATCGAGACGCTGGACGAGATCCGCAACGGCTCGCTCGATGTCTATGCCCGGCTGCGGAGCCTGTGGCAGCAGCACCGGGATGCGGAGCTGGGCCGCACCACGGCCGGGTCGATCGACGTGCTGGACGATCCGGAGGCGGTGCGCCGCTGAGGATGATGGGTCTTGGATTCCACTATAGTGGAATCTAGACTGCGGGGATGAGCGATGCCGTCCTCGACCTGGATACCCGCCTCGGCAGCCGCATCCATGCGCTGCGGACCGCCCGCGGGCTGACGCTCGATGCCCTGGCGACGCAGGCGGAGGTCAGCCGGGCCATGCTCTCCCGCATCGAGCGGGGCGAATCGAGTCCCACGGCGCAATTGCTCAACCGCATCTGCGGCGGGCTGGGCATCACCCTCTCGACCCTGTTTGCCGAGGCGGAGGGCGAGGCCAGCCCGCTGTCCCGCCGGGCGCGGCAGCCGGTCTGGCGGGATCCGGAGTCCGGCTATCTCCGCCGCCAGGTGGCGCCGCCCGGCACCGGCTCCCCGGTCGAGATCGTCGAGGTCGAATTCCCGGCGCATGGGCAGGTCGCCTTCGACAGCCAGCGGCTGCCAGGGGCGGACCAGCATGTCTGGGTGCTGGAGGGCACGCTGGACCTGACCCTGGGGCGGGAGGCGATCCGGCTGGAGCAGGGCGATTGCCTGCGGATGCGCTTCGGCCAGCCGATCCGCTTCCGCAACCCGCTGGATCGGCCCATCCGCTATGCCGTCATCCTCAGCCATGGAGCCGCGCCATGATTAGACCGCTGGATGCCGCGACGGCGGAGGCGCGCCTGCCCGAGCTGGCCGCCCTGCTGGTGGATGCGGTGGCGCATGGGGCCTCGGTCAATTTCATGGCGGGCTTCTCGGCGGCGGAGGGGGAGCGCTTCTGGCGGGCGCAGCTGCCCGGGGTCGCGGCCGGTGAGCGGATGCTGTTCGTGGCCGAGGCGGAGGGGCGGCTGCTGGGGACGGTGGTGCTGAGCCTGGCGCCGCAGCCCAATGCGCCGCACCGGGCCGAGATCGGCAAGATGCTGGTGCATAGCGGCGCGCGGCGGCAGGGGCTCGGCCGCCGCTTGCTGGGGGCGGCGGAGGCGGCGGCGCTGGCGGCCGGCCGCAGCCTGCTGCTGCTGGATACCGAGACCGATAGCGCCGGGGAGCGGCTGTACCGGAGCTGCGGCTGGACCGTGCTGGGCGTGCTGCCCGACCATGCCTTCACCCCGGATGGGCGGCTGGCGCCGACGACCTGTTTCTACAAGGTGCTCGGCCCGCATCGCCGGCCGGGGGTGCGCTGATGCCGCCCGTGGGTCCGGGCCACAACGGGGGGCCGCCGCTGGAGGAGGACCCGGATGCGGGCTGGCGGCTGTTCTGCTGGAAGCGGGCGAAGAAGAAGGCCTGGGCGGCCCCGCCGGAGATCGCATTACGACGGCTGGCGCGGGCGGAGGAGCTGGGGATGAGCTACCGGGAATATACGCTCGAGATCCTGGAGCGCGGCCGCTACCTCTGAGCGGGCTGCGGCAAGCAGGCCAGCATCGGACTGCCGGTCTGGATCACGCCATCCACCAGCAGCAGGCCGCGGCCGTTCGGGCGGATTGAGCCGGCTGATCCTGATCAAGGACAGCTGGTCCCTTGAGAAGCATGATGGCGCGCATGCTTGCCAATTGTCTGCACGCGCTCGATGCGCTGGGTCCTGCCGGCCTGCCGGCCCTCATGGGGGCGCTGTTCCTGATGGGGCTGGCGGGCGGGGCCAGCCATTGCGCGGCGATGTGCGGGCCCTTCGTGCTGGCCCAGGTGGCGGCGGGGCAAAGCCTGGAGGGCGGGCGGCTGGCCAGGCTCTCCGGCGCGTTGCTGCTGCCCTATCACCTGGGGCGCGGCCTGGGATACGCGACGCTGGGGGCGCTGGCCGGGGGCTTCGCAGCGGCGGCGGCGTTGGTGCCCTGGCTCGGCTGGGTGCCGCCGGTGCTGCTGCTGCTGGCGGCGCTGGCGATGCTGGCCCAATTGGTGCCGGCGCAGGCGGTGCCGGCACTGGCCGCCTGGCTGCCGCATGGCGGCGTCTGGGGCGGCGCGATCGCCCGGCATGTCGGACCCTTGTTGCAAAGGCCCGGTCCGGGGCGCTCCTTCCTGCTTGGGGTGCTGCTCTCGGCGCTGCCCTGCGGCCTGCTCTATGGGGCACTGGCGGCGGCGGCGGGGAGCGGCAGCGCGCTGGCCGGGGGGCTGGCGATGGCGGCCTTCGTCGCCGGGACGGTGCCGGCCATGGTCGGCCTGGCGCTGCTGGGCCGGATCTTCCGGCGGCAGGCGGAGCCCTGGCTGCGGCGGATCGCGCCCTGGCTCCATGCCTTCAACGCCGTGGTGCTGCTGGCGTTGGCCTGGCGGCTGCTGGCTTGAGCATCAGCGGACCACCAGGTCGCGGTAGGCATGCCAGGTGGCATGGCCGATCAGCGGCAGCACCAGGACCAGGCCGAGGAAGAAGGGCACCAGCGCCAGCCCGGTGAACAGCACGATCAGCCCGGCCCAGAGCGCCATGGCCCGCCAATTCTCCATCACCGCCTGGATGCTGATGGTCGCGGCCTCGAGGAAGGAGATCTCACGGTCGATCAGCATCGGCAGGGAGACGGCCGAGATGGCGAAGGTGCCGGCGGCCAGCAGGAAGCCGAAGCCGGTGCCGACCACCAGGAAGGGCAGCAGCAGGTCCGATTGCAGCATCGCCAGCGGCAGGCGGTCCAGCGAGGGCGTGGTGCCGTAGCCGAAGAACAGGGCGAAGAGCAGCCCGGCGACCCGGACCCAGAACAGGTGGATCAGCAGCAGCACGATCCCCATCATGGCGACCTGCGTGCCGGGGCGGCGGTAGCCCTGCAGGGCCTCCGCCAGGGTGGTCGGCAGGCCGAGCTCCATGCGGCGGGAGGTCTCATACAGCGGGGCCGCCAGCAGCGGGGCGACGATGAAGAAGCCTGCCGTCGTCGGCAGGATGGCCCAGGTGGTGCCGAGCTCGAACAGCAGCAGCGAGACCATCCAGCCGAAGACCGTCAGCGCCGCGCCGAGCGGCAGGCTGATCGCGCGGTTCGCCATCATGTCCCGCCAGCCGAGGGTGAACCAGACCCAGGGGCGATCGGTCGCCACCCGGCGGATGCGGTTCGCCAAGGGCGCGGGAAGGGTTTCGCTCGGCATCGTCCTTATCTCCCCGGGAAGTGCCGGCACCCTATAGGCGCGGTCAGCGGGGGGTCCTTGATCCGGATCAAGGACCCGCGAGGCGAAGAGGCCGAATGTGGCGGCCAGCCGGGAGAGCCACCGCTGGCCCCGCTCGCACACCCGCCGTTTGGCACGGAGATGATTAGCATGGCCGCAGTTGCCGCCTTGAGACCGCCCTTGGCGGAGCTGGATGTGGAGGCACCGATCCGGGCCTTCGCCATCGCCACCATGTTCTGGGGCATCGTCGGATTCCTGGTCGGCGTGGTGATCGCCACGCAGCTCGCCTTCCCGCTGCTCAACCTCGATCTCGAATGGACCACCTTCGGCCGGCTGCGGCCGCTGCATACCAGCGCCGTCATCTTCGCCTTCGGCGGCAACGCGCTGCTCTGCACCAGCCTGTATGTCGTGCAGCGTACCTGCCGGGCGCGATTGTTCGGCGGCGAGGAGATGGGCTGGTTCCTGTTCTGGGGCTACAACTTCTTCATCGTCGCCGCGGCCATCGGCTATGTCTTCGGCGTGACCCAGGGCAAGGAATACGCCGAGCCCGAGTGGTACGTGGACCTCTGGCTGACCGTGGTCTGGGTGGTCTACCTGGTCGCCTTCGGCGGCACGCTGGTGAAGCGCCGCGAACCCCATATCTACGTGGCGAACTGGTTCTTCCTCGCCTTCATCATCACCGTCGCTATGCTGCACATCGTGAACAACCTGGCGCTGCCGGTCGGCGGTGGCGTCGGCAAGTCCTATGGACTGGCGTCCGGCGTGCAGGATGCGATGATCCAGTGGTGGTATGGCCACAATGCGGTGGGCTTCTTCCTGACCGCCGGCTTCCTCGGCATGATGTACTACTTCATCCCGAAGCAGGCGGACCGGCCGGTCTATTCCTACCGGCTGTCGATCGTGCACTTCTGGGCGCTGATCTTCCTCTATATCTGGGCCGGGCCGCACCACCTGCACTACACGGCGCTGCCGGACTGGGCGCAGACGCTGGGCATGGTTTTCTCGATCATGCTGTGGATGCCCTCCTGGGGCGGCATGATCAACGGGCTGATGACCCTCTCGGGCGCCTGGGACAAGCTGCGGACGGATGCGGGGCTCCGCTTCTCGGTTACCGCGGTCGGCTTCTACGCGATGTCGACCTTCGAGGGCCCGGTGATGTCCATCCGCGCCGTCAACAGCCTCTCGCACTATACCGACTGGACGATCGGGCATGTGCATAGCGGGGCGCTCGGCTGGAACGGCTTCATCACCTTCGGCGCGCTGTACTGGCTGTTCCCGGTGCTGTGGAAGAAGCAGGCGCTGTATTCGCAGAAGCTGGCCTCCTGGCACTTCTGGATCGCGACCCTGGGCATCGTGCTCTACATCACCGCCATGTGGGTCAGCGGCATCATGCAGGGCCTGATGTGGCGCGCCTATGACGAGCTCGGCTTCCTGCAATACTCCTTCGTCGAGACCGTCGCGGCGATGCACCCCTACTACGTCATCCGGATGCTCGGTGGCCTGCTCTATCTCAGCGGCGCCTGCATCATGGCCTACAACCTGTACATGACGGTGACCGCGGTGGAGGACACGGCCCCGGCCATGCTTCCCATCGGTGCCGTTCCCGCGGCGGCCGAGTGAGGGACCGGGCCATGAAGAACTTCAGCCACGCGCTCATCGAGCGGAACGTCGTCATCCTCGGCGTGCTCACCCTGCTGACCGTCGCCATCGGCGGCTTGGTGCAGATCGTCCCGCTGTTCCTGGTGGAGACGACCATCGAGCGGGTCGAGGGTGTGCGTCCCTATACGCCGCTCGAGCTCATGGGCCGCAACATCTACGTCCGGGAAGGCTGCTACCTCTGCCACAGCCAGATGGTGCGCCCCTTCCGCGACGAGGCGGAGCGTTACGGCCACTACAGCCTGGCGGCCGAGAGCATGTACGACCACCCCTTCCAATGGGGCAGCAAGCGCACCGGGCCGGATCTGGCCCGCGTCGGCGGCCGGTATTCGGATGATTGGCAGGCGGCGCATCTGCGCAGCCCGCGGGCGCTGGTGCCGGCTTCCGTCATGCCGCCCTATGCCTTCCTCGACCGGCCGCTGGATGCCGCGGAGATCACCGCGCATCTGCGGGCGCAGCGGGCGGTAGGCGTGCCCTACACCGATGCGATGATCGCCGAGGCGGCCAATGACCTGGCGGCCCAGGCCAACCCGGATGCGGATGCGGCCGGCTTCAACGCCCGCTATCCCCGCGCCCGGCAGGGGCTGTTCGATGCCGATTCCCGCGCGGTGACGGAGATGGATGCGTTGGTCGCCTATCTGCAGATGCTCGGCACGCTCGTCCGCTTCTCGGACGTGACGCCCGAGCAGCTGCGCCAGCCGTAAGGAGGCATGGCCATGGACATGGTCCGCATCCACGAGATCCTCTCGACCGTCTGGGTCCTCTGGTTCGTCGTGCTCTTCACCGGGATCCTGGTCTGGGTGCTGCGCCCGGGCAGCCGCGAGGCAGCCCGCCGGCACGCCGAGATCCCCTTCCGCGACCACGTGAACTGAAGGCGCCAATCCCAATGGCACTGAAGCCCGATACCGACGCCATCAGCGGCGTCGTCACCACCGGCCACGAATGGGACGGGATCAAGGAACTCGACAACCCGATGCCGGCCTGGTGGATCTACACCTTCTATGCCTGCATCGCCTTCGCCGCCGTTTGGGTGATCTTCTACCCCTCGCTGCCCTTCGTGCGCGGCACGCTCGGCTATACCGGGCGCAGCGACTTCGAGGCGGCGATGGAGGTCGAGAAGGCCAGGACGGCGCCGATGCTGGCGCGCATCCGCGCCGCGACGCCGGCCGCCATCGCCGCCGACTCCGAGTTGCGCGGCTTCGCGCTGGCCGGTGGGCGCGTCGCCTTCGCCAACAACTGCGCCGGCTGCCATGGCGCGGGCGGGCAGGGCGCGGTGGGCGGCTTCCCCAGCCTAGCCGATGACGACTGGATCTACGGCGGCAGCTTCGACGATATCCAGAAGACCATCACCGTCGGCGTGCGCAACGGCGAGCATCCGGATGCCCGCGGCGTGGCCATGCCGGCCTTCGCCCAGGCCGGTTTGACGCCGGCGCAGATCGGCACCTTGGCCGATCATGTGCTGTCCCTGTCGGGCGCAGGGCCGGCCTCGGCCCCGGGTGCGGCGCTCTATGCCGAGAATTGCGTCGCCTGCCATGGCGAGCGCGGCGAGGGCAACCGGGAGCTGGGCGCGCCGCGGCTGAACGATCAGGTCTGGCTCTATGGCGGCGACAAGGCTTCCATCAGCCGCACCATCGCCATGGCGCGGGCGGGGGTGATGCCGGCCTGGGGCAGCCGGCTGGACCCGGCCATGGTCAACATGCTGACCGTCTATGTCCACGCCCTCGGCGGCGGGGAGCAGTAGGTCGAACCCGATGCCCGATACCAGCATCACGGCCCCGCCGCTCTACGCGCCGCATCGGAAGGTCTATCCACGGGCCGTCAAAGGCCGGGTGCGGCGCATCAAATGGGCGGTGCTGACCGTGCTGCTCGGCCTCTACTACGTCGTGCCCTGGCTGCGGTGGGACCGCGGCCCGGGCGTGCCCGACCAGGCGGTGCTGGCCGATATCGGCAATGCCCGGCTGTTCTTCTTCTGGATCGAGCTCTGGCCGCAGGAGATCTACTTCCTCACCGGCTTCCTCATCCTGGCGGCGATCGGGCTGTTTGCCGCGACCTCCCTGTTCGGCCGCATCTGGTGCGGCTTCACCTGCCCGCAGACGGTCTGGACCGACCTGTTCCTCTGGGTGGAGCGGCGGATCGAGGGTGACCGCAATGCCCGGATGAAGCGCGATGCGGGGCCGCCCACGCGCGACCGCATGCTGCGCCGGGCGGCCAAGCACGCCGCCTGGCTGGTGATCGCCGCGGCGACGGGGGGCGCCTGGATCATGTATTTCCAGGATGCGCCGACCGTGGTGCGGGAGATCCTGACCGGGGCCGCCAGCCTGGAGACCTATTTCTTCTTCGGGCTTTTCACCACGACGACCTATGTGCTCGCCGGCTTCGCGCGGGAACAGGTCTGCACCTACATGTGCCCCTGGCCACGCTTCCAGGGCGCGATGCTCGACCAGGACAGCCTGGTGGTCACCTACCGGGACTGGCGCGGGGAACCGCGCGGCAAGCCGAAGGATGTCGGCAGCGGCGATTGCGTCGATTGCGGCGCCTGCGTGCATGTCTGCCCGACCGGGATCGACATCCGCGAGGGCCAGCAGCTCGAATGCATCGGCTGCGGCCTCTGCGTCGATGCCTGCAACGACATCATGGGCAAGCTGTCCCGGCCGCAGGGGCTGATCGCCTTCGAGGCGCTGTCGAACCTCGCCGCCAGCACCGCCGCCGCGGCGCCCCTCGAGCCCGGCCCGGCGCGGTTCCAGGCGGGGATGGCGGCGCGGCGCCCGCTGAAGCTGCTGCGGCCGCGGACGCTGATGTATGCGGGGGTACTTGCCACCGTGGTGGCCGTCATGCTCGGCGGCTTCCTGCTGCGGGATACGCTGACCCTGACGGCGCTGGCCGAGCGGGCGCCGCCCTTCGTGCGGCTTTCGGACGGCGGCATCCGCAACGCCTATACGCTGAAGCTGGCCGACAAGACGCGCGACGGCGGCCGCTATGCGCTGGTGCTGGACGGCCCGGCCGGGCTCCGGCTGGTGGTGCAGGATGCCGCGGTGGATGCCGCCGGCCGGCCGGTACTGCCGGTGCGGCGCGACGGCGTGGCCAGCTACCGCGCCCTGGTCACCGCGCCGCGCGAGTTGCACCTGGGGGAAAGCCAGCCGCTACGCTTCCGCCTGGTGGATGAGGCCGGGCAGGTCGTCGCCTCCGGCAGCAGCGTCTTTCTGGGACCCCACAAATGAGCGCTTCCCTGCCTGCCTTCGACCCGGCCCGCGGCCGCTGGATCCCCTGGGTCTTCGCCGGGATGATGCTGATCGTCGTCGCGGTGAACGGCGTGCTGATCTACTCGGCCGTTCATAGCTTCACCGGCACGACCACGGGCAAGGCCTATGATCGCGGCCGGGCCTATAACCACATCCTCGCGGAGGCGGAGCGGCAGGCGGCGCTCGGCTGGACGCCGGCGGTGAGCCTCCTCGGCGGCCGGCTGGAGGTCACGGTGCTCGACCGCGAGGGCAGCCCGGTGCCGGGCCGGCTGGAGGGGCTGCTGCATCGGCCGCTGGATGGACGGGCGGTGCCGCTGGTCTTCGCCGCGGTGGCCGTGGGCGCTTGGTCGGCCGAGGCGGTGACGCCGGCGGCGGGGCAATGGGAGGCGCGGCTGACGCTGACCGATGCGGTGGGCCGGCACCTCGATATCCGCCGGCGGGTGATCGCGCGGTGAGCGCCATCGGCCTGATCACGCCCGCACGGGCGGCACTGTCCGTGCCGGGCTGCCCGCATTGCGGGGCACCGGTCGCGGCGCCGGGGCGCTTCTGCTGCGCCGGCTGCGAGGCGGCGCATGGGTTGGTGAACGGCCTGCACCTGGATGCCTTCTACAGCCGGCGCAAGGCCCCGGATGGCGCGCTGCGCCCGGACCTCGCCCCCCCGGTGGCGCTGGCCGCGGCGGCCGAGGCGGATGGGCCCAGCCTGTGGCGGCTGGACCTCATGGTCTCCGGCCTGCATTGCGGCGCCTGCGTCTGGCTGGTGGAGCAGGCGCTGGCGGCGGACCCGGATGTGTTGGCGGCGCGCGTCGCCCTGACCACGCGGCGGCTGACCCTGCGCTGGCGGGGCGAGCGGGCGCGGGCGGAGGAATTCGCGGGGCTGCTCGGGCGGCTCGGCTTCCGGGCGGTGCCCTTCACGCCGGCCTGCCTGCGGGCGGCGGATGATGCGGAGACCCGGTCGCTGGCGCGGGCCCTGGGCATCGCCGCCTTCGGCGCGATGAACGTCATGCTGGTCTCCGTCGCCGTCTGGGTCGGCGAGGACATGGGCGAGCAGACCCGCGGCATGATGCATTGGCTGGCGGCGCTGATCGGGCTGCCGACCATCGCCATCGCCGGGATGCCCTTCTATCGCTCCGCCCTCGCGGCGCTGCGGGCGCGGCGGGTCAACATGGACGTGGCGATCAGCCTCGGCGTGCTGGCGACGGCGGCGATGTCCCTCTCGGAGGCGCTGCGCAACGGCCCCTTCACCTTCTTCGATGGCGCCACCACCTTGCTGGCGCTGCTGCTGGCCGGGCGGCTGCTGGACCGCACCGCGCGCGGACGGGCCGGGCGGGCGGTCGCCGAATTGCTGGCCCTGCAGGATGGCATGGTCCGGCGGCTGGAGGCGGGTGGCGCCGTCGCCGAAGTCCCGGCAGGTGCGATCCGCGCCGGCGACCGGGTGCTGCTGGGTGCCGGGGAGCGGCTGCGGCTGGATGCGGTGCTGGAGGATGCGCCGGGTCTCTTCGACCTCGCCGCCACGACGGGGGAGAGCCTGCCGCGCAGCGTGGCGCCCGGTGCGGCCCTGGCCGCGGGTGCGGTGAACATGGCCGGCCCGGCGGTGCTGCGGGTGAGCGCGGCGGCGGCGGATGGCTCGCTGGCGGCGATCGGCCGGCTGCTGGAGCATGCGGCCCAGGCGCGCGGGCGCTTCGTGACCATCGCCGACCGGGCCGCGCGGCTTTACGTGCCGACCGTGCTGGTGGTCGCCATGGGGACGTTCCTGGGCTGGTGGCTCTGGGCCGGCTTCGGCTGGCAGGCGGCGCTGGTGCCGGCGGTCTGCGCCCTGATCGTGACCTGCCCCTGCGGCCTCGCCATCGCCGTGCCGGCGGTGCAGGTGGTGACGGTGGGGGCGCTGTTCCGCCGCGGCGTGCTGGTGACCTCGCCGACCGCACTGGAACGGCTGGCGGCGGTGGATCACGTGGTGCTGGACAAGACCGGCACGCTGACCGGCGGCACGCCGGTGCTGCTGCCCGGCGGGTGGGAGCCGGAGGTGCTGCGTGCCGCGGCCTCCCTGGCGCACGGCAGCCGGCATCCGCTGGCCCGCGCCCTGGCCGCCGCCTGCCCGGAGGCGCCGCTGCGGGCCGATGCGGTGGAGCATCCGGGGCAGGGCATGGCGGCGGGCGGGTCCCGCCTCGGCAGCGCGCGCTTCTGCGGCCAGGCGGAGGCGGGCAGCCAGCCGACCCTCTGGTTCGTCACGCCGGGTGCCGCCCCCACGGCCTTCCGCTTCGCCGACGTGCCGCGGCCGGATGCGCGGGAGGCGGTGGCCGCCCTGCGGGCGCTGGGGCTTTCGGTCGAGATCCTCTCGGGCGATGGCGCGGGGGCGGTGGCGGCCATCGCCGGCGCGACCGGCGTTGCAGACTGGACGGCGGCTGCCATCCCCGAGGCCAAGGTCGCCCGCATCGCCGCGCTGCGGGCCGCCGGACGGCGGCCGCTGATGGTGGGCGACGGGATCAACGATGCCGGGGCGCTGGCGCTGGCGCATGCCGCCGCGGCGGCGCCGGGGGCACAGGACCTGGCGCAGGGCGCCGCGGATATCGTGCTGCGGGGCGAAGCGCTGCTGGCCCTGCCGGAGGCGATCCAGGCGGCGCGCCGGGCGCAGGTGCTGGCGCGCCAGAACATCGGCTTCAGCCTGGCCTACAACCTGGTGGCGGTGCCGGCCGCGGTCGCCGGGCTGGTGACGCCGCTGGGGGCGGCGGCGGTGATGGCCAGTTCCTCCATCGCCGTGATCCTCAATGCGCTGCGCGCGGAAAGGCTGTCCCGGCCATGGACTCGCTGATCTTCCTGGTGCCGCTGGCACTGTCGCTGGGGCTGCTGGGCCTCGGCGGCTTCCTCTGGGCGCTGCGGTCCGGGCAATACGATGACCTGGACGGCGCCGCGGCCCGCATCCTGTTCGACGACCCGCCGGCGGCACCGCCGCCGTCCCAACCCTCTGTCAAAAGGCAAACGCAGCCATGATCAGCAGCCGCGTCTTCTTCCTGGTTCTGTCGGTCGTCATCGCGCTGGTCGGGCTATGGGCCGCGGCCGTCGCGCATGACTACATGCATGTCTTCGGCCTGGGGCTGTTCGCCTTCGGCACGCTCTTCGCGCTCAGCTGCGTGAAGCGGCATTTCGATGAGCAGGATGCGCGGCACTGAGCGGCAGCCGTGCCGGATGGGCCTCCGGAGCGGCTTCCGCCCCGGCCAGGCTCTCCAGCGCGGCAAGGTCCGTGAGCGTGACATGGCCGCGGCTCGGCTCCCGCAGCAGCCCTTCCCGGCGCAGCGCGGCGAAGACGCGGCTGACGCTTTCGATCGTCAGGCCGAGATAGTCGCCGATATCCGCCCGGGTCATGGGCAGGGACAGCTCGATCCCCGGCTGGCCGTTCCGCTGCGCCGCGGCGCGCAGCATCAGCAGGAAGGCGGCGACCCGGCCCTCCGCGCTGCGCTGGGCCATGGCGCCGAGCTGTTCCTGGGCGGAGGCGAGGTCTTCGGCGCAGAGCTCGAGCAGGCGGTGCGACAGCGGGGCGCAATGCCGGCTCATCGACTCCAGTCGGGGGCGGTCGAGCCGGCAGACGGTGGAATCGGTGACCAGTTCGGCATCGCAGGGATAGCGGTCGCGCGCGGTGTAGCCGATGAAATCCCCGGGGAAGCGGAAGCCGATGATCTGCTGCCGGCCATCCGGCAGGGAGCGCAGCAGCTTCGCGGCGCCATCCACCAGGGTGAAGACCGCGGAGGCGCGGTCGCCCTCGCGGAAGACCGCGCTGCGGGCCGGCAGGTGCAGGGTGGTCGAGGCGGCGGAGAGGGCGGCCTGGTCCACGTCATCGAGGGTATGGCACAGGCCTTTGACGGCCCCCGCGCAACGCTCGCACAGGACGGCACCGGTTCGCCGCGGCATGATGGAGCCTGACACGTCCACAGCCATTACTCCTGTTCAATGACCAGATCTCGCCGCATTCACCCGCCGCTACAAGGCCGGTATCAACTGAAGCTTCATCGGTCCCGCGACCTTGCTTTCTTAGCAGATAATCCACAGGCGGGTGAGGCGGAAAAAATTGGGCTTTCGCAAGGCTGAGCCTTGGATTCAGCCGGATGGTGCTTCTCTGTTCCTGATTTGATCCGGAAATATATCCACAGGCTTCGAGTCGGGTAGGGCCGGGGCCAATGCCAAGTCTGACATGTCCCATCATGGCACAGGGATTGCTGCCGCTGGCGCCAGGGCTTGGACCCTGTTGCCCGGAGAATTGCATGGACCGCCGTAGCTTCCTGAAGGCGCTGCCCGCCACCACCCTGGCCGCGCCGGGTATCCGCGAAGCGGCGGCGCAGCCGGCCCCGACCAGAAACGAGACGCTGCTGCTGGTGCAGGAATACGGCCCCAATAGCCTGGATATGCAGGGCATTGGTTCCTCCCAGCCGGTGAATGGGGTGGCGCTGAATTGCTACGACCGGCTGGTGCGCTTCAAGCGGGTGAAGGTGGATGACGTCACCACCAGCTTCGACATCAATGCCCTGGAGCCCGAATTGGCCGAGAGCTGGCAGGAAGCCAGCGACGGCAGCAGCGTAACGTTCAAAATTCGGGCAGATGCCCGTTTTCATAGCGGGCGCAGCGTGACGGCACGCGACGTGAAGTGGTCGCTGGACCGTGCCGTCTCGATCGGCGGCTTCGCCACCACCCAGATGAATGCGGGCAGCCTGGAGAAGCCCGAGCAATTCGTCGCGGTGGACGACAGGACCTTCCGGGTGGACTTCGCCCGGCGCGACAAGCTGACCATGCCGAACCTGGCGGTGACGATCCCCTTCGTCTTCGACAGCGAGCTGGCGATCCGCAACGGCGGCGGCGATCCCTGGGCGAAGGACTACCTGAAGAACAACGTCGCCGGTGGCGGCGCCTTCAAGGTGGAAGCCTGGCGGCCGGGCACCGAGACCATCTATACCCGGAACGACGACTGGAAGTCCGGTGCGCTGCCCAAGCTGCGCCGGGTCATCGCCCGCGACATCCCCTCGCCCTCCACCCGCCGGGCACTGATCGAGCGGGGGGATGCCGATATCAGCTACGGCCTGCCGCCGAAGGACTTCAAGGATCTGGCCGATGCCGGCAAGATCAAGGTCGCGGCGGTGCCGGTGCCGAATGCCATCTGGTACGTGGCGCTGAATTCGGCGCTGCCGCCCTTCAACAACGTGAAGCTGCGGCAGGCGGTGGCCTGGGCGCTGCCCTATGAGAAGATCATGCAGGCCTCCCTGTTCGGGCGGGGCGTGCCGATGTGGGGCGGGCCTGCGACCCCGGCCGAGCTGAAGTGGCCGGTGCCCTTCCCCTATACGGCCAACACGGACCGCGCCAAGGCGCTGATGGCGGAGTCCGGCGTGGCGCCCTTCAGCACGACACTGCTATTCGATGCCGGGTCCGGCACCATCGCCGAGCCGATGGCGGTGCTGGTGAAGGAGGCGCTCGCCCCGCTCGGCATCACGGTGGAGCTGAGCAAGATCCCGGGCGCTAATTTCCGCGGCGAGCTGAACAAGAAGACCGCGCCGATGGTGATCAACCGCTTCGGCGGCTGGCTCGATTGGCCGGACTACTTCTTCTTCTGGAATTACCACGGCAATAATTCGATCTTCAACATCCCCTCCTACCAGAACCCGGCGATGGACAAGTTGATCGATGGCGCCCGCTTCGCGCCCGATGCGGCGAGCTATGCGGAGAACGTGCGCGGCTTCCTCGAGCTCGGCATGCAGGAGGTGCCTTTCATCCCGATCGCCCAGCCCTTCCACGACGTGGCGATGCAGCGGACCATCGGCGGCTACCAGTTCTGGCCCTGCCGCGAACCAGACTTCCGCTACCTGACGAAGGGCTGAGCCCGCATGCGCGGCGTGCTGTTCCGGCTGGCGGGGTCGCTGCCGGCGCTGGTGGCGGTGGTCATCGTCACCTTCATCCTCACCCGCGTCCTGCCGGGGGATACCGCGACCTATTTCGCCGGGCCCACGGCGAGTGCGGAATCGATCGCCCAGATCCGCACCGCGCTGGGCCTCGACCGGCCGCTGCCGGAGCAGTTCTGGAGCTATGTCGTCGCGCTGTTCCATGGCGACCTCGGCATGTCGCTGACCACCGGGCAGCCGGTGCTGGTGGATATCCTGGCGCGGCTGCCGGCCTCGGCGGAGCTGACGCTCTGCGGGCTGATGCTGGCAATGAGCATCGCCATCCCGCTCGGCATCCTCGCCGCGGTGAAGCAGGGCTCGCTGGCGGATCATGCCTGCCGGGTGATCGTCACCGCCGGGGTCTCGCTGCCGGTCTTCTTCACCGGGCTGCTGCTGGTCTATGTCTTCTACTTCCTGCTCGGCTGGTCGCCGGCGCCGCTGGGGCGGCTGGATGCCTTTGCCAGCGCACCGCCGACGGTGACGGGCTTCTATCTGATCGATGCGGCGCTGGCCGGGGATTGGGAGACCTGGCGCAGTGCCCTGGCGCAGCTCGTGCTGCCGGCGGCGACGCTCGGGCTGTTTGCCCTGGCGCCGATCGCCCGCATCACCCGGGCCTCCATGCTGGCGGTGCTGGGGGCGGAGTTCATCCGCACGGCGCGGGCCTCCGGCCTCGCGTCCAATACGGTCATCCTGACCTATGCCCTGCGCAATGCGCTGCTGCCGGTGGTGACGACCTTGGGCATGGTCTTCTCCTTCCTGCTTGGGGCCAATGTGCTGGTGGAGAAGGTCTTCGCCTGGCCGGGGATCGGCAGCTATGCGGTGGAGGCGCTGATCGCCTCGGACGGGGCACCGGTGCAGGGCTTCGTGCTGACCATGGCGATTTTGTACGTCGCGCTGAACCTGACCATCGATCTGGTGAACCGGGCACTCGACCCGCGGGCGCGGCAGGCATGAGCACGGCTGCGATCCGGCATGCGCGGCATGTGGTCTCGGAGAATCCGGTCACCGGCTTCGCGCTGGGGCTGTTCGTCTTCTTCGTCGCAGCGGCGCTGCTGGGGCCGAGCCTGGCGCCCCATGATCCGTTGGCCAGCAATACCATGCTGGCCCTGCAGCCGCCGAGCGCGCAGCACTGGTTCGGCACCGACCAGATCGGCCGGGACATCTTCTCCCGTGTGCTGGTGGCGACGCGGCTCGATCTCGGCATCGCCGCGGCCTCCGTCGCGCTGGTCTTTGCCGCAGGGGGATTCGCCGGGCTTGCCTCCGGCTTCTTCGGCGGCTGGGTGGATCAGGTGATCGGCCGGATCGCCGATACCATCATGGCCTTTCCCTTGTTCGTGCTGGCGATGGCGATCGTCGCGGCGCTGGGCAATACCGTGCCGAATATCGTGCTGGCGACGGCTATCATCAACTTCCCGCTGTATGTGCGGGTGGCGCGGGCGGAGACGGTGCAGCGGCGGGAGGCAGGCTTCGTCGATGCCGCGCGCATCGCCGGGCACCGGGACATGGGCGTGCTGCTGCTGCAGGTGGCGCCGAACATCCTGCCGATCATGGTGGTGCAGATGTCGCTGACCATGGGCTATGCGATCCTCAATGCCGCCGGCCTGTCCTTCATCGGCCTCGGCGTGCGGGCGCCGACGCCGGAATGGGGAATCATGGTGGCGGAGGGCGCGAGCTTCATCGTCTCCGGCGAGTGGTGGGTGGCGCTGTTTCCGGGGGCGACGCTGATGGTCGCGGTCTTCTGCTTCAACCTGCTGGGCGACGGCGTGCGGGACATCGTCGATCCGAGGCGGCGGACGTGAGCGCGGTTCTCGAGGTCAGCGACTTCTCGGTCGAATTCCGCACGCGGTCCGGCATCGTCAAGGCGCTGGACCGCGTCGCCTTCAAGGTCGGGCGGGGCGAGACCATGGCGCTGGTGGGTGAGTCCGGATCGGGGAAATCCGTCACCGCCTATGCGCTGCTGGGGCTGCTGGATGCGGCCGGGCGGGTCACCGGCGGCCGGGCCTCGCTGGAAGGGACGGAGCTGACCACCGCCTCGCCGTCCGCCTTGGCGGCCATCCGCGGCAAACGGGCTTCGATGATCTTCCAGAATCCGCGGGCGGCGCTGAACCCGATTCGGCCGATCGGCAAGCAGATCGCCGATGTGGTGCGCCGCCATGCCGGCCTGTCCCGCCGGGATGCGGCGGCGCGGGCCATCGAGATGCTGCGGGAGGTGGGCATTCCCGATCCGGTCCGACGTGCCAGCGCCTATCCCTTCGAGCTTTCGGGCGGGATGTGCCAGCGGGTGATGATCGCCATCGCGGTGGCGACGCGGCCGGCGCTGCTGATCGCGGATGAGCCGACCACCGGGCTCGATGTCACCACCCAGGCGGTGGTGATGGATATCGTGGCGAAGCTGGCGGGCGAGACGGGCATGGCCACCATCCTGATCACCCATGACCTGGCCCTGGCGGCGGAGCGGAGCGGCCGGATCGCGGTGATGCATGCCGGGCATATCGTGGAGGATGCGCCGACGCGGGAGCTGCTGGCTTCCCCGCGGCATCCCTATACGCAGCGGCTGCTGGCGGCGACGCCGACCGCGGCGGGGGACCTGGCGGATCTGCGCTCCATCCCCGGCAACCTGCCGGACCTGCGCCGGCCGGACCTGCCGCCCTGCCGCTTCGCCGCCCGCTGCTCGCAGCATCTGGCGGCCTGCGAGGCGCCGATGGTCTGGCGGGACATCGCGGCGGGACACCGTATCGCCTGCTGGAACCCGGCGGCATGAGCGGCCAGGTCGGCAACGACCCGACCCCGCGTGGGGCCGAGGGGCGCTGGCTGCTGGATGTGGCGGAGCTGTCGAAGCGCTTCCCGCTCGGGCGGCGGAAGCTGTTCGGCAATGCGGCGCCGTCGATGGTGCATGCGGTGGACGATGTCTCCTTCACCCTGGCGCGGGGCGAAACCCTGGGGCTGGTCGGGGAATCAGGCTGCGGCAAGTCGACGCTGGTCCGACTGATCACCCGGCTGACCGACCCGACCACCGGGTCCATCCGCTTCGGCAACCGGGAGCTTTCGGCGCTGCCGGCCAAGGCTTTCGCCCGCGACCCCGACCGGGCGCGCATCCAGGTCGTCTTCCAGGATGCCGGCGAGAGCATCAACCCGCGCTTCACCGCGGCGGATGCGATCGCCGATCCGCTGAAGCAGTTGCTCGGCCTGTCCGGCGCGGCGCTGCGGGAGAAGGTGGAGGAGGCGGCGACGCTCTGCGGGCTGCCGCTGGCGCTGCTGGACCGGTTTCCGCATCAGCTTTCGGGCGGGCAGCGTGCCCGCGTCGGCATCGCCCGGGCGATCGGGCCGCGGCCGGACCTGCTGGTGCTGGATGAGCCGACGGCGGCGCTCGACGTCTCGGTGCAGGTCACCATCCTGCAACTGCTGGTCTCGCTGCGGGAGACGCTGGGCATTTCCTATGTCTTCGTCAGCCACGACCTGAACGTGGTGCGGCTGCTGTGCGACCGGGTGGTGGTCATGTACCTCGGCCGCATCGTCGAGGTGGGGCCGGCGCGGGCGGTCTTCGATGCGCCGCTGCATCCCTATACGCGGGGCCTGGTGGCGGCGGTGCCGCGGCTGGATGGGGTGCGGGCGGATGCGCTGCGCCTCGCCGGCGACCCGAAGAGCCCGATCGACCCGGACCCGAATGCCTGCCGCTTCCATGGCCGCTGCCCCTCGGGCACCGACCGCTGCGGGGTGGAGATGCCGAAGCTGCGGCGTTTCGCGGGGGGGCGGGAGGCGGCCTGCCATTACGCGGCGGCGGACTGAGGGCGGCTCAGCGGCGTTCCAGGCCCAGCCCAGCTAGGGCCTCGGCGGCGTCCCAGACCGTGTCGTCGCCGATCAGCACCAGGGCTTCCTCGACCGGCGCGTCGCAGGCGGTGATGGCGAGGCGGCGGCCGACGCGCTGGACCAGGGCGGGGCGGCCATCCAGGCACAGCAGGCCCTTGGCACGGAGGACGCCCTCGGGCAGGGCATCGAGTGCCAGGCGCAGCGTGGCGGTGGCCAGTGGGCGCGAGGGGTGCAGGGTCACGGTGGCGAAGGCCGTGCCATGGCCGCTGGGCCGGGGGCCGGCCTGGGCGTGATGCCCGAGGGCGATGGCCAGGGGCAGGTCGGCACCTTCGACGATGGCGGCCTGCGGGGCCAGGGCGCGCAGCGTGGCGAGGACGGGACCGGCGGGGGCCAGGTCGGTCTTGGTGAGGACAAGCAGGTCCGCGGCGCGAAGCTGGCGGTGCAGGGTATCGCCCAGGCGAGGATCGGCGAGGCGGGCCGGGAGGCTCTCGGCATCGGCCAGGACGAGGACACCGGCGAGGGTGAGATCGGGATCCAGCAGCGCGATCTGGGCGATGGCGCCCGGGTTGGCGACGCCGCTGGCCTCGACCAGGATATGGTCGGGGGTGGGCCGGTGGCGGAGCATGGCCTCGATTCCGGCGGCGAAGTCATCGCCGATGGCGCAGCAGATGCAGCCATTGGTCAGCGCGATGGTGTCGCCGGTGCTGCTTTCGATCAGCGCGGCATCGATGGCGATGCTGCCGAAGTCGTTCACCAGCACCGCCAGGCGCAGGCCGGCGGCTTGGCGCAGCAGGGCATTCACCAGCGTGGTCTTGCCGGCGCCGAGGAAGCCGCCGACGACGGTGAAGGGGATCGGCTCGCCGGTATTGATCCTCATGCGGTATGCGGGATGCCGCCGACGACGGTGCCCTTTACCGGCACGTCCTTCAGCGCCTCCGGCGCCACCGCTTCCGGGTCCTGGCCGAGGACGCAGAAATCGGCGCGCTTGCCGACCTCGATGCTGCCGATCTCGCCATCCAGCTTCAAGGTATAGGCGGCGCCGAGGGTGATGGCGCGCAGCGCGGCGGCGACGGGGATGCGTTCCGCCGGCCCCAGCACCCGGCCGGCGGCGGTGATGCGGTTGACGGCGCACCAGGCGGTGAAGAGCGGCGCCATGGGCGTCACCGGCGCGTCCGAATGCATGGCCAGGGCAACGCCCTCGCGCAGGGCGGTGGCGCAGGCATCGAGCCGTCGCGCCTTGTCCGGACCCATGGTCCGGGCGGCATGTTCCTCGCCCCAGTAGTAGACGTGGTTGGCGAAGAGATTGGCGCAGATGCCGAGCTTGGCCATGCGGCGGAATTGCGAGGCATCGGCCATCTGGCAGTGCTGCAGCGTGTGGCGATGGTCCCAGCGCGGGCTGCGGGCGAGCGCGGCCTCGACCGCCTCGATGGCGACCTCGCTGGCCTCGTCGCCATTGGTGTGGATGTGGCATTGCAGGCCGGCGGCGTGATAGGCGTGCAGGGTCTCGGCCAGCTCGTCCGGGCCGATGTTCCAGATGCCGTTGGGCTGGCCGCCGATATAGCCGGGCCATTTCAGCCGGCCGGAAAAGCCCTGGATCGAGCCATCGGTCATCAGCTTCACCAGGCCGAAGCGCAGCCGGTCGTTGTTCCGGGCGCGAAGCCGGGCGATCTTGGCGATGCCCTCCGCCGCGGTCAGGCCCTGGGCGTTCAATGCCGGCAGCAGGCGGAGGGGAAAGCTTTCCTCCCGCGTCGCGGCGATATAGGCGGCGACCACGGGATCGGGCAGGTCGGTGAAGAGGTCGGTCGCGGTGGTGACGCCGACGCGGCAGGCGAGCCGGGCGAAACGGTGCAGGCTGTCACCCTGCGCCATGATGCCGTGCTGCGGATTGCCGACCGCCTTGAAGGCCATGTACTTGGCCGCCATTTCGCGCAGCTCGCCGGTGGCGCGGCCGCCCGCGTCGCGCAGCACGCCGTCGATATTGGCGTTGGCCAGGCCGCTGCGTTCCAGCACCGGCGTATTGACGTTCATGACATGGCCGTTCGAGTGCAGCAGCACCACCGGGCGGGTCGCGGAGACGCGGTCGAGGTCGGCGGTGGTGACGCGGGTCTCGCCGAAATAGATCGGGTCGAAGCCCCAGGCAAAGAGCGTCTCGCCGGGTGGCAGTATCCGCTCGGCCTCGGCCAGGCGGGCGACGGTCGCCTCGATGCTGTCGCAGCCGGGCCAGCGGCGGCCCTCGGGGTCGTGGCGGTCGAAGTAGCCGGCATAGGCGAAGGTCCAGACGCCGCCTTCCCAGGCATGGCTGTGGCCTTCCACCAGGCCGGGCATCAGGACGCTGTCGGCGTAGCGGTCGTCGGTGGCGGCGGGGCCCCAGGCGCTGGTTTCCGCCGTGCCGCCGACCGCGAGAATGCGGCCGTCGCGCACCGCGACATGGGTGGCGCTTGGGCAGGACGGATCCATGGTGATGATGCGCCGGGCGCGATAGACCGTGATGGGTGATGCCATGGATGCCGCCTCCGTCCGGGCGGCATCCTCGGTCAGCGCGGCCGCTGGCGCAATCAGCGGCGCAGGCGGCGGATCTGGTAGCTGTCGAAGGTGTATTCCGACAGTTGCAGCCACTGGTAGGCATCCTGGCGGAAGGCCGCCATCTCGCGGAAGATCTCGCCATAGACGGGGTCGGCGCGGGAGTATTCCTCGTGCATCTTCTGCGTCTCGTCGTAGCAGACATCGAGCACGGATTGCGGGAAGGGCCGGAGCTGCGCCCCGCCGGCGACCAGCCGCCGCAGCGCCGGCGGGTTCAGCGCATCGTAGCGGGCGAGGCCGAGCGAGGTGGTCGCCGCCGCCGCGGTCTGGATGATGCTGCGGAAGGCCGGCGGCAGTTCCTCATACTTCTGCTTGTTGACGAAGAGGGAGAGGATGCCGGTGCCCTCCCACCAGCCCGGGTAGTAGTAGTAGGGCGCGACCTTGTAGAGGCCGAGCTTCTCGTCGTCGTAGGGGCCGATCCATTCGGCGGCGTCGATGGTGCCGCGTTCGAGCGACGGATAGATGTCGCCGGCGGCGATCTGCTGCGGAATGGCGCCGAGCCGCTGGAAGACCTGGCCGGCCAGGCCGCCGATGCGGAATTTCAGGCCCTTGAGGTCCTCGGGCAACTTGATTTCCTTGCGGAACCAGCCGCCCATCTGCGCCCCGGTGCTGATCAGCGGGAAGCAGAGCACGTTGTGCTTCTCATACAGCAGGCGGTTCAGCTTCTCGTTGCCGCCCATCTCGTACAGCCAGGCCATCTGCTGGCGGCTGTTCAGGCCGAACAGCAGCACGGTGGCGAACATGAACGCCGGGTCGATGCCGACCGAGTAGGAGGAGGCGGTGAAGCAGCTTTCGACCGAACCCTTCGAGGTGGCATCGCGGGCGTCGAGGGCCGGGACGATCTCGCCGGGGGAGAAGACGCGGATGGTGAAGTCGCCGTCGGTCGCCTCGCTGACCATCCTGGCGAAGCCGGTGGCGGCGCCCCAGAGGGTATCCAGCGCGCGGGGGAAGCTGGAGGTGAGGCGCCAGGTGACCTTGCGGCTGGCCTGGGCCAGGGCGGGGCTGGCCAAAGGGGAAGCAAGCCCGAGCGCAGCCGCGGGGGCACCGGCCTTGAGCAGATGTCTTCGATCCATGGGTTCCGTCCCTTCGATGCCGGACGGCTTGCCGCGTCCGTGCAACGAGAGGCTAGCCCGTGCGGACCGGCGGGGGCCACCCCTTGGGGCGGGACGGACCGCGGTGGCGGGAACCGGACCGGCGACGGGAGTGCCGCCAGTCGGATGCTCAGCTCCGGTAGCTGCCGTTGATATCGATGTAGCCGTGGGTCAGGTCGCAGGTCCAGACCCGCGCCTTGCCGCGGCCGAGGCCGATGTCGACGGTGATCTCGACCTCGCGGCCCTTCATATGCGCGACCACCGGGGTCTCGTCATAGCCCGGGACGACGCTGCCTTCCTGCGCCATCCAGGTGCCGCCGACGGCGATGCCGAGCTTGTCGCGGTCCGCCGGCTCTCCGGCCTTGCCCACCGCCATGACGATGCGGCCCCAATTGGCGTCCTCGCCGGCGATCGCCGTCTTCACCAGGGGTGAATTGGCGATGCACATTGCGATCCGGTGCGCCGACTTGGCGCTGACCGCGCCGGTGACGTTGATCTCGATGAGCTTCTGGGCGCCCTCGCCGTCGCGGGCCACCTGCAGCGCCAGGTCCAGCAGCAGCTCGTCCAGGGCGCGGGCGAAGTCCTTGAGGATGGCGCCGCCCTCGGCCGGGACGCGCGGGTGCTTGGCGGCGCCGGTGGCGAAGAGGATGACGCTGTCGCTGGTCGAGGTGTCGCTGTCGACGGTGATGCAGTTGAACGACTTGGCCGAGCCCTTGGAGAGCAGCGCCTGGAGGGCGCCGGCCGGGATCTTCGCATCGGTCGCCAGGAAGGACAGCATGGTCGCCATGTCGGGGGCGATCATGCCGCTGCCCTTGGCGATGCCGGCGATGGTGACGGTGGCGTCGCCGATGGTGGCGGTCCGGACGCAGGCCTTGGGGAAGGTATCCGTGGTCATGATGCCGCGGGCGGCCTCATCCCAGCGGGCCGGGGTCAGGGCCTTGTGCAGGGCCGGCAGGGCGGCGGTCAGGCGCTCATGCGGCATGGTCTCGCCGATGACGCCGGTGCTGGCGAGGAAGACCTCGTTGGCCTTGCAGCCGACCAGGGCGGCGGCGGCCTCGGCGGTCGCCTTGGTCGCCTCGCGCCCGGCCTTGCCGGTGAAGACATTGGCATTGCCGGCATTCACCACCAGCGCCCGGGCCTTGCCCTTCTTCAGCGCGGCCCGGCACCAGTCGACCGGGGCGCCGGGGCATTTGTTCTGGGTGAAGACCCCGGCGACGGTGGTGCCGGGGATGAACTCCATCATCGTCAGGTCGGCGCGACCCTTGTATCGGATGCCCGCCTCGGTCACGCCGAGGGTGACGCCGGCGATCGGCGGCACTTCCGGCATCGGCTGGGCGAGGGGCGAGACGGGCAATCCGGCCATGGGTCAGGCTTTCCTGAGCGTGACCGACCGAGGCGGAATCGCCGAAGGCCGTGAATCACGTGACAAAACGAGACGCTAGACCCTGTTCGGCGCCCTTGTCAGCGCCGAACCAAGGTTTAGCGGCGCTGGGGTTGCGGGACCGGCCGGCTGGCCGGGGGCGTCGCCGGCGGTGCGGCGTTGTCGAGCATCGAGGGGGCGGGCTGGTCCAGCCGTTCCACCTTGGCGGCGGTGCGGACGCGGGTCACCACGACCTCCACCTGCTCCTCCAGCATCTTCTGGCGAAGCTGCTGGCGGCTTTCCTCGAAGTTCGGGACTGGGGCGGAGCGGCGTTCCTCCACCTTGATGATGTGCCAGCCGAAGGGGCTGCGGACCGGGGCGGCGCTCACCTGGCCGGGGCGGAGGGCGAAGGCCGCCTCGGCGAATTCGGGGACCATGTCGCCGCGCTTGAAGAAGCCGAGGTCGCCGCCGTCGCGGGAGCCGGGATCCTTGGAGCGGCGCTTGGCGACCTCGGCGAAATCGGCGCCGCCGGTGACCTCGGCCAGCGCGGCCTTGGCCTCGGCCTCGGTCGGGACCAGGATGTGGCGGGCGTGGACCTCCTCCTCGCCCTGGCGGCGGCCGGCTTCCTGGTCGTAGCGGGCGCGCAGCGCGGCGTCGGTGACGGCGGCATTCACTTCCCGCGTCAGGTAGGCCTGCTGCAGTTCCTGGTCGGCGGCGCGGCGGATCCGGCGCTGGATCTCGGCATCCTGGTCCAGGCCGGCGGTCCTGGCGGCGGCGGTCAGGACGCGCTCGGTGACGGTGCGGTCGACCAGCTGCCGGGCGATCTCGGGCGGCAGCATCTGCAGCAGCATGGGGCCGGGCATGCCGCGCATCTCCGACGGCAGCACGTCCTGGGCGGTGGCCAGGACATCGGAAAGGCGGACCGGCTCCCCATCCACCCGGGCGAGGATGGGGTCCTCCCCCGTCACCTGCGGCTGGGCTGGTGGGGTCTGCGCCGGAACGGTCTGGGCCTCGGCCCCGAACGGAAGCAGCAGGAGGGCGGCGAGCAGCGCGGGACGAAAGGACATGCGGGCGGGGGGCTCCGGGACGGGGCCGGACAATGCCGGATGCGGGAGGGGCCGACAAGCAGCGAGGCGCCTCGGGAGCGGGTGGCCGAGGCCCGGCGTTGACCTGGGGGCGGGGCTTGCCTATCTGTGCGGCTGCGGCAGGTTCGCGCGACAATGCCACCCTCAGCCTTGGGCCCTGGGCATCGCCTTCGCCCTGGTCGCCCTTGGTACCATGATTGCCGAGGCACGCGCGCGGCCCCCCGCGCAATCCCGGAGAAGCCAGGTTCGCATGTTCGCCCGCATCGCCCGCGCCGTGTTCGGCACTGCCAATGACCGTGCGCTGAAGCGCCTCCAGGCCCGGGTGCCGGAGGTGAATGCCTTCGAGCCTGCGCTGGCCGCCCTGCCCGATGAGGCCCTGCAGGCCAAGACGGTGGAGTTCCGGGCGAAGCTCGCCGCCGGCACCGCGCTTGACGCGATCATGCCCGAGGCCTTCGCGGTGGTGCGGGAGGCCGCCCGGCGGGTGCTCGGCCTGAGGCACTTCGATGTGCAGCTGGTCGGCGGCATGGTGCTGAACGAGGGCAAGATCGCCGAAATGAAGACCGGCGAGGGCAAGACCCTGGTGGCGACGCTGCCGGTCTACCTCAATGCCCTGTCCGGCCGCGGCGTCCATGTCGTGACGGTGAACGACTACCTGGCCAAGCGCGACAGCGAGTGGATGGGGCGGCTCTATCGCTTCCTCGGCCTGACCACCGGCGTGATCGTGCACGGTCTGACCGACGAGGAGCGGCGCGAGGCCTATGCCGCCGACGTGACCTACGGCACCAACAACGAATTCGGCTTCGACTACCTGCGCGACAACATGAAGTACCGGCTGGAGGAGATGGTCCAGCGCGACTTCAACTACGCGATCGTCGACGAGGTCGACAGCATCCTGATCGACGAGGCGCGGACGCCGCTGATCATCAGCGGCCCTTCCGAAGACAGCTCCGACCTCTATCGCCGGGTCGACGAGGTCGTGAAGGTGCTGGTCGAGGACAAGGGCACCTACGACAAGGATGAGAAGCAGCGCACCGCCAACCTGACCGAGGATGGCTCCGAGCGCGTCGAGGAGATGCTGCGCGAGGCGAAGCTGCTGGAGGAAGGCAACCTCTACGACTTCCACAACGTGACGCTGGTGCACCACGTCAACCAGTCGCTGCGGGCGCATGCGCTGTTTGCCCGGGATGTCGACTACATCACCCGCGACGACAAGGTGGTGATCATCGACGAGTTCACCGGCCGCATGATGGAGGGCCGGCGCTATTCCGATGGCCTGCACCAGGCGCTGGAGGCCAAGGAACACGTCACCGTCCAGCCCGAGAACCAGACGCTGGCGAGCATCACCTTCCAGAATTACTTCCGGCTCTATCCCAAGCTGTCCGGCATGACCGGCACGGCCTCGACCGAGGCGGACGAGTTCGCCGAGATCTACAAGCTGGAAGTGGTCGAGATCCCGACCAATGTCCCGGTCTCCCGCAAGGACAGCGACGACGAGGTTTATCGCTCGGCCGCCGAGAAATACGATGCGGTCATCGTGCTGATCGACGAGGCGCGCAAGCGCGGCCAGCCCTGCCTGGTCGGCACCACCAGCATCGAGAAGTCGGAACTGATCGCCAGCCTGCTGAAGGCGCGCGGCGTGCCGCATAGCGTGCTGAACGCGCGCTACCATGAGCAGGAGGCGACGATCATCGCCCAGGCCGGGCGGCCCGGTTCGGTGACCATCGCCACCAACATGGCCGGGCGGGGGACCGACATCCAGCTCGGCGGCAATGCCGAGATGCTGGCGCGGCAGGAGACCGGCACCGGCGAGGGCCCGGAATTCGAGGCGGCGCTGGCCCGGCACAAGGCCGAGGTCGAGGAAGGCAAGGCCAAGGCCAAGGCCGCCGGCGGGCTTTTCGTCATCGGCACCGAGCGGCACGAGAGCCGGCGCATCGACAACCAGCTCCGCGGCCGGTCCGGCCGGCAGGGCGACCCGGGCGCCAGCCACTTCTTCCTGAGCCTGGAAGACGACCTGATGCGGATCTTCGGCAGCGACCGCATGGGCGGGATGCTGCAGAAGCTCGGCCTGAAGCCGGGGGAGGCGATCGTCCACCCCTGGATCAACAAGGCCCTGGAGAAGGCGCAGAAGAAGGTCGAGGCGCGGAACTTCGACACCCGCAAGAACCTGCTGAAATACGACGACGTCATGAACGACCAGCGGAAGGAGGTCTATGCCCAGCGGCGGACCTTCATGAACGCGCCGGACGTGGCGGAGACGGTCGCCGAGATGCGGCGCGAGAGCATCGAGGATCTCGTCAACAAGGCGATCCCGGAGAATGCCTATCCCGAGCAATGGGACGTGGCCGGGCTCGAGGAGAAGGTGCGCGAACAGCTCGGGCTCGAGTTGCCGGTCGTCGCCTGGGCCAAGGAAGAGGGCATCGACGAGACCGCGGTGCGGGAGCGGATCGAGGCCGCGGCCGAGCAGCATTTTGCCGCCAAGTCGGCGAATATCGGCCCCGATTTTATGCGCATGGTCGAGAAGTCCCTGCTGCTGCAGATCTTCGACCAGGTGTGGAAGGAGCACCTGCTGTCGCTGGACCATCTGCGCCAGGGCATCGGCTTGCGGGCCTATGGCCAGCGGGACCCGCTGAACGAGTACAAGTCCGAGGCCTTCGGCCTGTTCAACACCATGCTGGCCGATCTGCGGGAGCGGGTGACGAGCGTGCTGATGCGGATCGAGCTGCGGCCGGACACCCCGCCGCCCTCGCCGGAGCCGGTGCGGGTGTTGGATATGCGTCACCCGCAGCCGGTGGGTGAGCTGGAGATGGCGGGCGGGGAGGGCTACGAGCCGGCACCGATGGCCTCGCCGCAGGCGGCACCGCGCAAGGTCGAGGGCGTGGACCCGGCCGACCCGGCAACCTGGTATCGCACTCCGCGCAATGCCGCCTGCCCCTGCGGCAGCGGCAAGAAGTACAAGCACTGTCACGGGCGGGTTTGATTTCAGTTTCAAGCTGATTAAGCGTAACGAAAGCATTGTAGAGGTTGCGCTGCCGGATGCAGTGGGAACCTCATGATGTTGCAATGCCTCTCAGCCGCGCCGCGGCCCTGTTTGGGCTGGTTGTGGATCCCGCTCTTTCGGCTTCTGCGGGGCAGGCCGCCGTCGCAAGTGGCGATTGTGAGGCGATGCTGGCCAATTCTATCGACCGCGCTTCACCACCGGCAGCTATGCCTGGATGGGCGCTGAGCATATGTGGGACTGCTACAGTCAATTCGTGATCGCGGGCGGGCCGATCTGTGCCGCGAAGCTGGCTTTCGGCGAAGCGGGCGTGGCGACGCGGGATGCCGAAACCGCCTGCCGCGCCGAGGCCCTGCAGCATTTCCGTGCCGAAGTGGCCCGGCGCAAGCCCGGTCTGTCCGTCATCGCCGGGATCATGGGCCTGGATGACATCGTGGAGCCGGTCTGAGACTGCCCAAGCGGGGCAGGCGAGGGTAGCCTGCGGCCTTCACCTTGGAAGATGCCGCCATCGCCCTCGATCCAGACCGCTTCGATCCGGTTGCCCGGTTGCTGCATCGGGATGAGGCGGTCCTGATCCTCGACAAGCCGGCCGGCTTGGCCGTGCATGCCGGGCCGCGTGGCGGGCCATCCCTGGAGGATTGGCTGCCGCGGCTGGCTTTCGGCAAGAAGCGGCTGCCGCAGCCGGCGCATCGGCTGGACATGGATACTGCGGGTTGTCTGGTGCTGGGGCGCACCAAGCCGGCACTGGCGACGCTCGGCGGACTCTTCGCCTCGGGGCGGGCGGCCAAGACCTATTGGGCCGTGGTGCGCGACGGGCCGGATCGCGAATCCGGCGAAGTCTCAGCCCCTCTGATCAAGCGCAGCACGGCCAGGGATGGTTGGTGGATGGCGGTGGATCCGGCGGGGCAGGCGGCGGTGACCGGTTGGCGCGTGCTCGGCCGGGTGCCAGGGCTGGCCTGGGTGGAATTGCGGCCGCGAACCGGACGGACGCATCAGATCCGGGTGCATTGCGCCCATCTCGGCTGCCCGATCCTGGGCGATGCCCGTTATGGCGGCGGGGAGGGACGGATGCATCTGCTGGCCCAAGCCATCACCCTGCCGCTGGACCCGCCGGTCGGCGCCATCGCCCCACCGCCGCCGCATATGCGGGAGGCGCTGGCGGCCTGCGGCTGGCGGCCGTGATTCCCCTGATTGTCCTGCTGTTGCTGGCCAGTCCGGTAGCGGCGCAACGCAGCGGCTGCGGCATGGGGATGGGGCTGGACGCCTTGCGCACGGCAGAGCGGGCCCTGCGGGATGGGGCGGGCGGCCAAGACCTATTGGGC
>NZ_CEEDBP010000044.1:0-48740 GCF_979252845.1 Belnapia sp. AC561 | reverse complement strand
GCACTGGGGGCGGCGCGGGGGGGGATGCAAGGGGCGATGGCGCGGGCGACTCGCTCTGGGCGCAGGTGACGGTCGACGACGACGGGCCGGGCATCCCGGCCGGGGACCGCGAGGATGCCTTCCGCCCCTTCAGCAGCGGCTCCCCGGATGGCACCGGGCTCGGGCTGGCGATCGCCCGCGATATCGTGCGGGCGCATGGCGGGGATATCGTGCTGGAGGAAAGCCCGCTGGGCGGGCTGCGGGCGCGGCTGCGGCTGCCGGTCTGAGCGGGTCAGCTTACCCTCAGGCCGGCGCCTCAGGCCCGCCCCTCAGCCCAGGCCGGCATGGGCCTCGACCAGCGCATCCGCCGCGGCCCGCATCGCCGCCAGGGTCTTGTCCGCATTGCGGACCGAGGCGGCATCCGGATGCTCGATATCCTCCAGCATCGCCGCGGTATCGGCGACGCCGGCCAGCATGTCGTCGCGCAATTCCTCGATCACCTGGCGGGCCGCATCGCGCGTCTCCTCGCCGCCTTCCAGCAGGCCGGCGACGATCGCCTCCACCTCCCGCTGCATGCGGGAGGGCGCGGCACCGCGGCCGACGAGATCGGCGATGCGCGCCATGGCGGCCTTGCCGGCCGCCTTGGGCTTCGGCGCGGCGGATTTCGATGCCTGTGCCCGTTTGGCCAATCTGCGCTTCCTATCGGCGGGTGCGACTCGCCGGCCCGCCACTGCCTCGGGCTTCTAGCCCAGGTCCGGCGCCGAGAAAAGCGCCCGCCATGGTCTAGACTGTTGTTTTAACGGGGGATTCACGCCGCATCAGAACAGGGCGGCGAAGGGCAGCACCCGCAGCATGTCGCCCGGCGCCACCTCCAGCACATCCTCGGGCAATTCGACGAAGGCCTCGCTCTCGGTCAGCGAGGTCAGCAGCCCTGCCCCCTCCCGGCCGAATTTGCTGGCGACCGGCAGCGGCGCCTCGGGCCCGAGCCGCACCCGCACGTATTCCCGCCGCCCCGCCTTCTTGCGGTAGCTGAAGCCGGACCGTGCCGGGAAGCGCGGCAGGGGCTCCGGCGCGGCGCCGGCCAGGCGCAGCACCAGCGGCCGCGCCAGATGCAGGAAGGTGACGATCGCCGCCACTGGATTGCCCGGCAGCCCGACCACCGGCGTGCCCGCGACCACGCCCATCGCCGCCGGCCGCCCCGGCTTCACCGCCAGCCGCCAGAAGACCAGCCGCCCACCCTGCTCGATGGCGGCGCGCACATGGTCCTCCTCCCCGGTGGAAACGCCACCCGAGGTCAGCAGCAGGTCGTGGCTGCCGGCCGCCCTGCGCAACGCCGCCGCAGTCGCCGCCGCGTCATCCGGCAGGATGCCGAGGTCGACCGCCTCGACCGGCAGCCGCGCCAGCAGCGCCAGCAGGGAGAAGCGGTTGCTGTCATAGGTCTGCGCCGGCCGCAGCGGCCGCCCCGGCGAGGCCAGCTCATCCCCGGTCGAGAAGACGCCGACCCGCACCCTCGGTGCCACCGGCAGGGCATCGAGGCCGAGCGCCGCCGCCAGCCCGATCTCGGGCGCCCGCAGCCGGCGCCCGGCGGGCAGCGCGCGCGCGCCCTGGGCCACATCCTCCCCGGCCGGCCGCGCATTGGCCCCGGGCTTGAGGCCGGGCGGCACCCAGAGCCCGGCCTCCTCCGCCGCCGCATCCTCCTGCATCACCACGGTATCGGCGCCGGGCGGCATGGGCGCGCCGGTGAAGATGCGGCTGGCGGTGCCGGGCCGCAGCGGATGCGCCGCCGCATGGCCGGCGGCGACCCGCCCGTCATGGCCGAGGAAGCTGCGCGCCCCGGCGGTCAGGTCGGCATGGCGGAAGGCATAGCCGTCCACCGCGGCATTGAAGAAGGGCGGCAGCGGCCCCGGGGCGACGACGTCCCGCGCCAGCACCCGGCCGAGCGTGGCCAGCAGCGGCAGGCTCTCCTCCCCGCCGAGCGGCGGCACCCGGCTGGCGATCAGCGCCTCGGCCGCCTCCACCGAGAGCAGCGGGCCACCGAAGGCGAAGCAGTCGTCGGAAAGCTGGGCCATGCGCGGCGTGTCCTACCAGGCCGCCGCATCCACCGCGTGCCGCAGCACGAGATCGGCGATCGCCCGCGTATCGTCCAGTGCCGCCCAGGGCAAGGATGGGCCGGGGGGCGCGGCATCGGCGGCGATGGCGACGATGGCCGGGTCCTCCGGATGGATCCAGGGCTTGCCATTGGCCGCCCGGTGGACCTCGATCTTCGGGTGCCGGTCGCGCTTGAAACCCTCGACCAGCACGAGGTCGACCGGCGAGAGCTGTCCCAGCAGCTCCCGCAGCTCCGGCTCCGGCGCGCCCCGCAGCTCCGACATCAGCGCCCAGCGATTGGCGGAGGAGACCAGGACCTGCCGCGCCCCCGCCTCCCGGTGGATCCAGCTGTCCTTGCCGGGCGTGTCCACGTCGAAGCGATGATGCGCGTGCTTGATGGTGGAAACCCCCACCCCCCGCGCGGTCAGCTCGGGGATGAGCTTGGCGAGCAGGGTCGTCTTCCCGGCCCCGCTCCAGCCGGCGAGGCCGATCATCCGCATGATGCGGCCTTCAGTCGGCCCCGGCCGCCTTGATGCCAGGCGGCGACCCCGCCACCTCCCGCGCCTTGGCCAGTTCCTGCTCCACCCACAGCGCGTGATGCTCCTTGGCCCAGTTGTAGTCGACGCGGCCGGTGCCCATGGCATCGAAGGCGCCCTCCATGCCGAGCGAGCCGATGTAGATATGCGCCAGCATGGCCGCCACCATCAGCACCGACAGCACGCCATGGACCATATGCGCCCATTGCTGGCCCTCGATATCGGTGACGGCGAAGGGGAATATCAGCACATAGCCGGAGGCGGCGACCAGCCCACCCCCCAGCACGGTGATCCAGAATACCATCTTCTGCCCGGCATTGAACCGCTCGGCCTTCGGATGGCCGCGGCCGATGAAGCCGCCGCCGGCCTTGATCCAGGCGAGATCCAGCTTGTTCGGGATATTGTCCCGCACCCAGAGCAGCAGCATCACCACCAGCCCGGCGGTGAAGGGGAAGGCCAGGAAGTTGTGGGCGATCTTGCCGGCCTGGCTGACCGCGGTGAAGCCTTCCGGCCCGATCAGCGGCAGCAGCAGGTAGCGGCCGAAGGTCAGGTTCAGCCCGGACAGGCCGAGGATGATGAAGCAGGTCGCCACCATCCAGTGGTTCACCCGCTCGACGATGTGGAACCGCACCAGGGTGAAGCCGGCCAGACCCTCGCCCAGGCGGATGCGCCCGCGGATGAGGAAGAACAGGCCCAGCGCCCCCAGCATGCCGAGCACGGCGATGGCGGCGACCCAGGTCAGGGTCCGGTTGTGGAAGGCGCGCCATTCGCGGCCCTCCGGCTGGATCAGGTTCGCCGCCGTCGCATTGGGGATGCTGATCCGGCCGGAGATGCGCTCGCCGCGCAGCGCCGCGCGCAGCTCCATCTCCGCCGCATCCTGCTGGCCAAAGTCGCCGAGCGGCGGCGGCGCGACGATGGGGCTGACCGGCGTCGGCGCCACGCTGGCCTGCGGCGCGGCCGGCGTACCGGTCGGCCGGCTCGGCTCGGTGGTATTCGGCACCTGGCCGCCGCCGACGCCGCCACGGCCGCTGCCGACCTCGGGCACCGGCGCCTGCACCTCGGGCGCGCCGCCCGAGGGCGCCACGCTGGAGGACTGGTTCGCGGTCTGGGCCGAGGCGCCGCCGGCGGCCAGCGAAAGGGCGAGCGCCGCCCCGGCGAGGAAGCGCATCATGCCGGCAGCACCTCCTTGTAGGCGGTCCGCCAGCCCCAGGCGCCGGAGCCATAGCCGCGCTTCTGCACCCGTTCCTTGTAGATGCCGGCGATGATGTCGCCGTCGCCGGCCAGCAGCGCCTTGGTCGAGCACATCTCGGCGCAGAGCGGCAGCTTGCCCTCGGCGATGCGGTTGGCGCCGTACTGCAGGTATTCGGCGGGGCTGTTGTCCTGCTGCGGCCCGCCGGCGCAGTAGGTGCACTTGTCCATCTTGCCGCGGCCACCGAAATTGCCGACCCGCGGATACTGCGGCGCGCCGAAGGGGCAGGCGTAGAAGCAGTAGCCGCAGCCGATGCAGAGATCCTTGTCGTGCAGCACGATGGCGTCCGCCGTGGTGTAGAAGCAGCTCACCGGGCAGACCGCGGCGCAGGGCGCGTCGGTGCAATGCATGCAGGCCATGGAGATGGAGCGCTCGCCCGGCTTGCCGTCGTTGATGGTGACGACGCGGCGCCGGTTGATGCCCCAGGGCACCTCATGCTCGTTCTTGCAGGCGGTGACGCAGGCGTTGCACTCGATGCAGCGGTCGCTGTCACAGAGGAATTTCATTCGCGCCATGATCAAGCACTCCGGATCTGGCAGAGCGTGACCTTGGTTTCCTGCATGAAGGTCACCGGGTCATAGCCATAGGTGGTGATGGTATTGACGCTCTCGCCGAGCACGATCGGGTCCGTCCCCGGCGGGTAGAAGCCGCGCCGGTCCTCGCCCTGGTAGAAGCCGCCGAAGTGGAAGGGCATGAAGGCGACGCCGCGGCCGACGCGGTCGGTCACCAGCGCCTTCACCTTGATCCGCGCGCCGTTCTCCGGTCCGGCGACCCAGACCCAGCCGCCGTCGCGCACGCCGCGATCGGCGGCATCGGCCGGGTTGATCTCGACGAACATCTCCTGCTGCAGCTCGGCCAGCCACTTGTTGGAGCGCGTCTCCTCGCCGCCGCCCTCGTATTCCACGAGGCGGCCGGAGGTCAGCACGATGGGGAAGTCGCGCACCACCGTGGTGCTGCGCGCCTGGATGCTCTGCCCCAGGTGCGGCATGCGGAAGCCGCGGCGGTCCGGCAGGGTCGGGTACTTGGCCATCAGGTCGGGCCGGACGGTATAGATCGGCTCCCGGTGCACCGGCACCGGATCCGGCAGGTTCCAGGCGACGGCCCGGGCCTTGGCATTGCCGAAGGGCGAGCAGCCATGCTCCAGCGCGACCCGGATGATGCCGCCCGAGAGGTCGGTGGACCAGGCGGCGCGGTCGATGTTGGCGCCGAAATGCGTCTCGATGCTGGATTTCTCGGCGGCCGTCAGGTCGTCGAACCAGCCGAGCCGCTTCAGCATCGCCACGGTGAATTCCGGGTAGCCGTCCTGGATCTCCGAGCCCTTGGACCAGCTGCCCTCGGCGAGCAAGGTCTGGCCGTTGCGCTCGACGCCGAAGCGGGCGCGGAAGGTGCCGCCGCCGTCCTTCACGTGGAGGTTGGTGTTGTACAGGATATGGGTGCCGGGATGCTTGATCTCGGGCGTGCCCCAGCAGGGCCAGGGCAGGCCATAGGTGTCGTGCTCCACCGGCGTGCCGGGCTTGCCGCGCAGGGTCACCAGGTCGAACTTGTCCTGGTGCTCCATGTGCAGCTTCAGGCGTTCCGGCGATTGCCCGGTATAGCCGATGCTCCAGAGCCCCTTGTTCATCTCCCGCAGGATGCTCTCGGCCGAGACACGGCCGTCCTTGACCTCGATCGTCCGGAACATCTCGGCGCCGAAGCCGAGCTTCTGCGCCAGCGCATGGATGACGTCGTAGTCGTTGCGGCTCTCGAAGATCGGCTCGACGATCTTGTGGCCCCATTGCAGGGAGCGGTTGGAGGCGGTGCGGCTGCCGTCCATCTCGAAGCTGGTGCAGATCGGCAGCAGGTAGGTGCCGTCCTTGCGGCCGGAGATCTGGCTGAAGGTGGTCGGATGCGGATCGGCGACGACCAGCAGCTCCAGCTTCTCCAGGCCCTTCAGCGATTCCGGGATGCGGGTGACGGTATTGCCGCCATGGCCGAAGACCATCATCGCCTTCAGGCTATGCGGCTGGGCGACATAGGCCTCGCCATCCGCCGCGGTCTTCTCCAGCTCGCCCGGCATCAGGGTCGCGTCGAACCAGCGCGTGGTCGGGATGCCCGGCATCTCCATCAGCGCCTTGCTGCCGAAGCGGCCCAGCAGCCAGTCGTAGCCGACGCCCCAGACCCGGCCCCAGTGGCGCCAGGCATTCTCGTCGAGGCCGTAGTAGCCCGGCAGCGAGGTGACATCGAGGCCGAGGTCGGTCGCGCCCTGCACGTTGGTATGGCCGCGGAAGATATTGGCCCCCGTCCCGGTCGCGCCGACATTGCCGGTGGCCAGCAGCAGGATGGAATAGGCCCGCACATTGGCGGTGCCGACGGTCTTCTGCGTCGCGCCCATGCACCAGATCAGCGTGCTCGGCTTCTGCGTGGCGAACATCTGCGCCACGCGCTTGAGCTGGTCGCCCGGCACGCCGGCGACGCGCTGCACCTCATCCGGGTTCCACTTGGCGACCTCGGCGCGGATCTCCTCCATGCCATGGACGCGCTGGGCGATGAACTGCTTGTCCTCCCAGCCATTCTCGAAGATGTGCCAGAGCAGGCCCCAGATGATCGGGATATCGGTGCCCGGGCGCAGCCGCACGTATTCGGTCGCATGCGCGGCGGTGCGGGTGAAGCGCGGGTCGATGACGATCAGGTTGGCGCGGTTCAGCTCCTTGCCGGTCAGCACGTGCTGCAAGGAGACCGGATGCGCCTCCGCCGGGTTGCCGCCCATGATGATCATGGTCTTGGCATTGCGGATGTCGTTGTAGCTGTTGGTCTGGGCGCCATAGCCCCAGGTATTGGCCACGCCGGCGACGGTGGTGCTGTGGCAGATGCGGGCCTGGTGATCGACCGAATTGGTGCCCCAGAAGGCGCCCAGCTTGCGGTACAGATAGGCCGCCTCGTTGGTGAACTTCGCCGATCCCAGCCAGAAGACGCTGTCCGGCCCGGCCTTCTGCCGCAGGTCCAGCAGCTTGGCGGAGATCTCGGAGATCGCGGTATCCCAGCCGATCCGCTGCCACTGTCCGCCGACCAGCTTCATCGGGTATTTCAGCCGCCGGTCGCCATGCACCAGCTCGCGCACGGAGGCGCCCTTGGCGCAATGCGTGCCGCGGTTGATCGGGCTGTCGTAGCTCGGCTCCTGCCCCACCCAGGTGCCGTTGCGCACCTCGGCGGTCACGGTGCAGCCGACCGAGCAATGGGTGCAGACATTCTTGATCCGCGTCAGCGGCGCAGTGCGGTTCGCCATGTCCGGCGCCGCATGGGTCTGCGCCTCGGCCCGGCCGGCGCCGAGGCTGCCGAGCGCGGCCAGTCCGGCCCCGCCGAGCCCGGCCTGGCGGAGGAAGCTGCGGCGGTCGAGCCCGCCGCCGGAGAGACCCTGATAGGCGGTGGCGAGACGCTGCCTGGCGGCCCGGCCATCGGTGCGCTTGATGAGCATGGCGGGGCCTTACGTCTCGTAGCCGTTGGTGCGGTAGAAGGTCTTCACATGCGCGCTGTCCTGGTAGCGCGCGGCGAGGCGCTGGGCCTCGTTCTCCTTCGCGGCCTGCCCGGCGGGCACGGCATCGGCCCGCTGCGCCACGGCCGGCGCGACCGCGCTCGCCGCCGCCGCGGTGCCCAGCCCCAGGGCCCGGAGGAAGCCTCGCCGTTCGGCACCCGTCTTTTCGGTCATCGGCTGTTCCTCCCTCGTATGGTCATGCCGGCAAAGCCGCGGCAGCCTGTTCGATCTCGATGGCGGTGCGGCCCAGCGCGCCCACCGCCCGGTAGAAGACAGCCGCCTCGGCTTTCGCCATGTCGGCGAAGCAGCGCCCGGCCCAGGGCGCCAGGTGCCGGGCGAAGAAATCCTCCGCCGGCTGCCCGGCGAAGCGCCCCTCCAGCAGCCCGGCCATCACCTCGCAGCAGAAGCCGAGGTGGTCCTCCGGCTCCGCCACCCCGGCGGCCCGGGCAATGCCGAGCCGGGCCAGGGTGCCGCGCAGCTCGGCCAGCGGCCGCTCATGCAGGAAGCCGGTCAGGTAGTAGGAGGCATAGGGCAACAGCTCCCCCCGCCCGACGCCGATGAACAGCGCGAAATACTCCCCGGCCACCGCATCGGCCTCCGCGCGCCCGGCGGCCGTGGCGAGGCCGGCCAGGGCCTGGCCGAGCGGCGAGGCATCGCCTTGCAGCCCCGCCAGCCCGCGCAGCAGGGCTGCATCCGGCGGCGCGGAGACCAGCCGGCCCAGCAGCGCGAAAAGCCGCGCCCGCTCGGCATCCAGCGGATCCCGGGCTGCGGCGGCGACTACGGCAGCAGTCCCGGCAAGGTCCATCACGGTTGCTTTATCGACATTAAAACGGATCAACAAGTCACCCTCAGATGTGCCAGAGCCACCCACGTCCTGGCAAGCGGGATCCGTCCCACGCACTGCACATCGCCTCGAGACATGGGGCCGTCCCTGGCGATTCATACCGGCATGGCACGCCCATGCCGGCGCGGCGGCGGGGCCGCTGGCGGCGCGGCATCCTCGGCGGGCGCGATCGCCGCCGCAGCGGTCCCGGTCGGGGCGCTTGAGGCCTGCACCACCTCCGGCCCCGGCTCCACCGGCCGGTCCGCGAGGAGCGCGACCGGCGGCTCAGGCGCGGACGGCGTCTCCTCCGGCACCGCCAGATCCTCCAGCGCGCCGATCGCCTGGGCCAGCAACCGGGTGACATCGCCGCCGAGCTGCAGCGTGAAGCCCGGCACCCCATCCGGCGCGTTGTAATCCCAGGCATAATCCGCCGGGCCGATGAAATCCCGGATCGCCGGGTCCAGCGTCCAGGCCCGGCGCAGGGCCGCCTGGCGCAGCGGCGCCGGCACGCCGGGGCGGAGGAAGGCGGTGAAATCGCTGGCGCCGGTCAGGCTCTCGACCGGCGGCAGGCTGGCCGGATCGAATTCGGCGGCCGCCGCAGCGGGCTCCCGCCCAGCCTCGACTGCAGCCTCGACCTCGGGCACCACGGCCGGCGGCGGCGCCTCGGGCTCCGGCAGCTCGCCGCGCTTGCGCCGCGACCAGCGGCTGAGGAAGCCTTCCTCCCGCCGGCTCATCCGGCGTCCTCTCCGTCCCGGCGCCCGCCGGGCCGATGGCCCAGCGCCTCCGGGTCGGCCCGGTCGCGCCGGCGCTTGTGCGTCATCCGCTCGACATGGTGCCGGGCGACGAAAACCTCCAGCCGGGCGCGCAGGCCGGGCGGCAGCGGCAGCGCCTCCAGCAGGTCCTGGCCGGTATCGGCATAGAGATGCGCCTCCCCGGCATCCACCGTCACCGCATGCAGGGCCAGGCCGGGCGCGGCCTCCACCGGCCGCAGCACCACCCAGATGCTGGGCGCCGCGGCGGAGAGGTTGTCGCGGTAATTCGGCGTATCGGTCGGGCAGAACAGCACCTCCGCCCGGCCGGCGAGGAACAGGGTCCGCCCCGCTGCCTCCCGCAGCACCGTCCAGGCCGGCAGGTCGGGCGCCTGCTCCAGCACCTCCACCGCGCGCCAGGACCATTCGGCCCATTGGGTGACCCCCGGCCGCCGCTCGGCCAGCACCGCGACCGGGATGCGGATCGAGCCCGGGACGTCCAGATGCCCGCTCACACCGCCTCCCCCCGCGCCTTCAGCGGCAGCCCGACCAGGTTCTGCGGCTTGAGCCGCACCCGCTGCGCCGCATCCATCGCCAGCGCCAGATAGACCGGCTTGCCCACCGCCCGCGGCAGCACGCGGGAGCTTTCGGCGAATTCCAGCACGCCGAGCCAGAGGATCCGCGCCAGCCGCGCCTGCTTGACCTTGGCGCCCTTCCAGAGGTCGTTGGCGATCGCCGTCGCCTCGGCATCCAGGCCGACATGCCAGGACCAGTTGCGGTCGTCGATCACCGGCACCGGCCGGATCGTCACCGCCTCCCCCAGCACATGGCCGATGAAACCCTCGAGCGCCCGCGCCAGCCCATGCTGCCCCGGCCTGCCCTCGGCGATGTCGAGCGCCAGGTCATGCGCATCGGACCGCGCGGCGTATTCCTGGGCATTGGCCTCGGACAGCACCTCCAGCTCCACCTCGCGCGGCGGCGCCCCGGCCTCGGTCAGCAGCCGGCCGATGGCGCCGAGGTCGCCGTCCCCGGCCCGGGCATCGAGGAATTCCTCATCCGCCAGCAGCAGCGCGCCTGGGTGGATCGCCGCCCGCTGGGTGCGGAAGAAGGCCTCCGCCGCGCGCAGGGTGAAGGGATCGCCCACCCCCTCCAGCGCGGCCCGGGCGACCAGATGGGTCAGCATCTGCAGGAACAGCGGCGGGATGCCGGCGACCGAGCCGCGGAACAGCGCCAGCCAGGCCGCCTCCAGCGTCGGCTCCGCCTGCACCCGGTCGCGGAAGCCGAGGAAGACCTGCCAGTTCTCCCGCGCATCGGCATCGGCCAGCGCCGCCACCTCGACCGCCGGCACCGCCCGCAGCGGCGCCGCCAGCAGCCCGGTATGCAGCGCCAGCTCCGCCGCGCAGGCCTCCTCCGGCGGCACCAGCTCCGGCCGGGCGAGGAAGGCGCGCCAGAGATCCGGCGTCGGCACCAGCCGCCCCGCCGCATCCCGGTCACACAGGTGGTGGCCGGAGGAGAGCCAGAAGTCACCGGGCATGGTCATGGGCGGTCCTCGGCCAGGGTCGTCAGGTCGGGATGCTCGGGCGCCTCCTCGCCGGTCACCTCGAGGATGCCGAAGACCGGCAGCGCGCCGAAGTCGCCATGCGGCGCCTCCCGCCGGTGCAGGGTGCGGAAGCGCTCCCGCACCGCGCCCGCCTCCACCACCCGGCTCAGCGCCAGCACGGTGCCGGGCGGGTGGTCGCACAGGGAGGCGGCGAAGCCGATCTCCTCCCGCGCCGCCGCCTCGGCCGCCACCGCATCCGGCGCGCCGTAACGGGTGCGGATATGCGCCGCCAGCGCCGCCACCGCCGCCTCGACCTCGGCCGGGCCCGCCTCGGCCACCTCCACCAGGGTGGACCAGCCGAAGCTGCCGACTGCCAAAAAGCCGGCGCGGAATTCCTGCCGCCGCTTGCCCGCCAGCGCCGCCGGGTCCTCGTCCCAGAAGGCGAAGCCGCCCGGCACCGCCCATTCACCGGCCGGCGCCGCCTGCTGGAAGACCACCAGATCCGAGGGATCCAGCCGCAGGGTGCGGGGCAGCTTCATGCCAGCGGCACCCGGCAGGCGCCGCGCAGCAGCTCGCCCGTCGCCGGGTCGATCCGCGCCCCGGCCGCATCCTCCAGCCGGGCGAGGAAATCTGCCATCGGCCGCCCCGGCCCGTCGGCTTCCCAGCGGTCCAGCCCGGCCATCAGCTGCCGCGCCCAGCCGGCGATCAGGGTGGCACCGTCCAGCCCGGCGAAGCCCTCCTCCTCCAGGCAGGTGCGGCCGGGGTCGGCACCGGGTTCGCGGCCCGGCGGCGCGGCCAGCGCCACCTCGAAGCCGACCACCAGCCAGTCCGGCACCGAGGCTGCCCCCAACCCGGCCGGGCTGGCCAGCCGCAGCCGGCCGCAATTCCCGCCATTCACCAGCAGGATGCCCGGCCAGCGCCAGCCCAGCGGCACCTCCGGCGGGCCGAGCACGCCCAGCGCATCCGCCAGCGCATTGGCGGCCACCAGCAGCGCCAGCCGCGCCCCGCCCAGCGGCCGGTCCGGCTCCAGCACCACCGCCGCCTCCGCCCGGGCATAGGCGCCGACCCAGGCAAGCGTCCCCGCCCCCTCACCAACCCGGCGCAGCGCCTCGGCCATGGCATCGCCGCCCTCCCGCAGGGCATGCGGGGTGAAGACGCTGGGCAGCGCGGGCAGACGGGACGACAGCGGGCGGGTATGGGCCATGGAACTCCGGGACGGCCTCGCATCGGGGCGGGCCGCGGCATATATGCGCCCGATCCCGGCGCGCAAAGCCGGATCAACGCCGGGAATCGCCACCGAATGTCCGATCGCATCGCCTTGGTCTGCAGCTGCGAGGACAGCATGATCCTCGATGGCCGGGCGCTCGCCCGCGGCTGCGCGGCGCAGGGCACCGAGCTGCGCAGCGCCGAGCATCTCTGCCGCAGCCAGCTCGACCGCTTCCTCGCCGCCGTCGCCACCGGCCGCCCGGTGACGATCGGCTGCACCCAGGAAGCCCCGCTATTCGCCGAGGAAGCCGCCGCCGCCGGCGCCACCGGCCGCATCGACTACGTCAATCTCCGCGAGCAGGCCGGCTGGGCGAAGGAGGGCCCGGCCGCCGGGCCGAAGATGGCCGGGCTGCTCGCCGCCGCCGCCATCCCCCTGCCGGAGACCCCGCTGGTGCCGCTGGCCAGCGAGGGAGTCACCCTGGTCCTCGGCCGCGACGCCACCGCCCTCGGCGTCGCGCAGCGCCTGGCCGACCGGCTGGACCTGACCGTGCTGCTGACCGGCGAGGAGCCCGTCACCCCGCTTGGCCGGGCCGAATTCCCCGTCCTCCGCGGCCGTGCCCGCATTGCCACCGGCTGGCTCGGCGCCTTCGAGGTGGTGGTGGATGGCCATGCCGCCGCCTCCCCCGCCTCCCGCGCCGCCTATGCCTGGGGCACCGCGCGGGACGGCGCGACCAGCCGCTGCGACCTCATCCTGGACCTGACCGGCGGCGCGCCGCTCTTTCCGGCGCATGCCACCCGCCAGGGCTACCTCCGCGCCGACCCGGCCGATGCCGCGGCGGTCGAGCGGCTGATCGCCGAGGCCGGCCAGCTCGTCGGCGAATTCGACAAGCCGCGCTTCGTCACCTTCGAGGCCGGGCTCTGCGCCCATGGCCGCAACAGGCGCACCGGCTGCACCCGCTGCCTCGACCTCTGCCCGACCGGCGCCATCACGCCGGGCAAGGACTCGGTCCTCATCAGCGCCGAGATCTGCGCCGGCTGCGGCGCCTGCGCCGCGGTCTGCCCGACCGGCGCCGCCACCTATGCGCTGCCGCCGCCGGCCACCACCCTGGCCCGGCTCCGCGCCCTGCTGCTGGGCCATGCCGAGGCCGGCGGCCGCGACCCCATCCTGCTGCTGCATGACGCGGCGCAGGGCGAGCCGCTGATCGAGGCCCTGGCCCGGCACGGCGAGGGCCTGCCCGCCCGGGTGCTGCCGCTGCGGCTGAACGAGACGGGGCTGCTCGACCTCGCCACCCTGGCGGCCGCCTTCGCCTGGGGCGCCGCCGGGGTGCGCGTGCTTCTCCCCGCCCACCGCGGCCATGGCAGCGAGGGGGTCTTCCGCAACCTCGGCTACGCCACCGCCCTGCTGGAGGGGCTGGCGCTGGAGGGCCCGGCCCCGGCCGTCGCCGCCATCGAGACCGACGACCCCTTCACCCTGGCCGAGTCGCTTGCCCCGGCGCTGGCGCTCCGCAGCCGCGGCACCCCGGCCAGCTTCCTGCCGCTTGGCTCGGCGCGGGAGGTGCTGCGCCAGGCGCTCGATGCGCTGCATGCCGCGGCCGGGCCCGCCGCGCCGGCCGTCGTGCCGATGCCGCCCCTGGCTCCCTTCGGCGCCGCCATGGTCGCGGCGGAGGGCTGCACCCTCTGCCTCGCCTGCACCATGGTCTGCCCGACCGGCGCCTTCTCGGCCAATCCGGAGACACCGCAGCTGCGCTTCCTGGAGGATGCCTGCGTCCAGTGCGGGCTCTGCGTCGCCACCTGCCCGGAGCGGGTGATCAGCCTCGCCCCGCGCCTGAACTTCGCCCCCGAGGCCGCCCAGCCGCAGGTGGTGAAGCAGGAGGAGCCCTTCTGCTGCACCCGCTGCGCCAAGCCCTTCGGCACCCGCAGCACGATCGAGCGGGTGAAGGCCAAGCTGGCCGGCAGCCGGCACTGGATGTTCGCCGACCCGGCCCGCCTCGCGGTGCTGGAGATGTGCGAGGATTGCCGCGCCTCGGCGGCAACCCTCGATGGCATCGACCCCTATGCCGGACCGGGCCGCCCCGCCGTCCGCACCACCGAGGACTGGCTGCGCGACGCCGGGACGACCAGGCCGGAGGGCTGATCAGCCCCCCTTGTCGCCGCGCAGGCCGAGCGGGCGCGGCGCCGAATTGGTGCCGCCGACATCGCCGGGCGCCACGCCGCCGCGCTGGATGACCGGCTCGCCACGGCCGTTGCTGCCGGTGATGGTCGGTGCCCCGGCCGAGGCATTGCCGCTATGCGGCTGCTCGAAGGCACGCTGCTGCAGCGGCGCCGAGCCCTGCCCGGTGGTGGCGGTGGTCGGCGCCGGGCCGCTTTCCGCGCAACCCACCAGGGCGGCGGCCAGCGCAAAACTAAGAACTGCAATACGCATCATTATGATCCCATTATCGTAACACGGGATACATTCGGCACTTATGCCGCGACGCGGTATCACGAACGCTTGCGGCACGGGATGACCGGACCGGCGGGGCCGGCCCCGCGGCACTCACCAGCCCAGGGTCCCCGGCCCGCCCTTGAAGGGCCCGATCAGCTCGCTGGTGATCCAGCCCCCGTAGAAGCCGCCGGGCTGCGGCACCACCCGCTCCTCGTCGACGAAGCAGGCCTCCATCCGCCCGGCATAGACGGCGACGTGGTCGCGGATCGCGGCGAAGCCCGGCGTCGGCTGCGGATAGCTCCAGGCCACCCGCTCCTCCACCTGCCCGCCGGCCGCCAGGGTCCAGTAGCGCGCCATCCCCTTCCATTCGCAGAAGCTCTGCCCGGCCGCCGGCCGCAGCACGCCGGGGGCGAAGGCAGCGGGCGGCAGGTACCAGCTCGGCGGATGGAAGGTCTCCAGCACCCGCCAGGCCGCGGTGGTATCGGCGATGGTCTCGCCGCCGAGGATGATGCGGATGCGGCGCGGGCTGGGCTCCAGCCGCGGCGGGCGGGGATAATCGGCGACATGTTCAGTCATGGGTTCCTCTCGTGCAGGGATTTGGCCCCATCCCCTTCCCTCGCAACGGTCGCGGGGCAATGTTGCCGCCATCCCGAGGAGGAACCCCCATGGCCGAGACCAACCTGCAGATCCTGCTGCGCCGCCGCCCCGAAGGCGCCCCGGTGGCCGAGGATTTCGAGATCGTCGAGACCGCCATCCCCCAGCCCAAGCCCGGCGAGGTGCTGGTCAAGGCCCACTATCTCTCGCTCGACCCCTACATGCGCGGCCGCATGTCGGATGCGAAAAGCTACTCCGCCCCGGTCGCCCTCGGCGCCGTCATGGAAGGCCAGACCGCCGGTGAGGTCGTCGCCTCTACGGTCGAGGGCTTTGCCCCGGGCGATACCGTGCTCGGCGGCTTCGGCTGGCAGCGCTATTCCTGCGTCCAGCCCGGGCGGCTGTTCAAGATCGATGCCAAGGAGGCGCCGCTCTCGGCCAGCCTCGGCGTGCTGGGCATGCCGGGGCTGACCGCCTGGGTCGGCCTCGCCGATATCGGCACGCCCAAGGCCGGGGAGACGATGGTGGTCTCGGCCGCCTCCGGCGCGGTCGGCCAGGTGGTCGGCCAGCTCGGCAAGATCGCCGGCTGCAAGGTCATCGGCATCGCCGGCGGCGCCAAGAAATGCGAGTTCGTCACCGAGACGCTCGGCTTCGATGCCTGCCTCGACCATACCGGCGACCTGAACGCCCAGCTGGACAAGGCCTGCCCGGAGGGCATCGACGTCTACTGGGAGAATGTCGGCGGCGCGGTGCAGGCCGCGGTCTTCCCGCGCTTCCGCGACCACGGCCGGATGGTGATGTGCGGCGTCGTCTCCCAGTACAACACGGTGCAGGGCGCCGATGCCTTCGGCGGCGCGCCGGGACCGAACCTCGGCCCGGTGGTGCGCAAGCGCCTGCGCATCCAGGGCTTCATCGTCAGCGACACCGGCTGGCCGCGCTACCCGCAATTCCGCGCCGAGATGCTCGGCCACATGGCGGCCGGGCGGATGGCCTGGCGGGAGGATGTGGTGGAGGGCCTGCGCAATGCGCCCGGCGCCTTCATCGGCCTGCTGAAGGGCGCCAACTTCGGCAAGCTGGTGGTGAAGATCGACTGATGGCCGGTGGGCGGGGCACCCGCCCCGCCCGCCGCGGCTACTCCGCCGCGACTTCCACCAGCACCAGCTCCGCATCCTCCGCCGCGGTGATCTCCATCACCGCCTCGTCCTGGATGCCCACGCCATCGCGGGTACCGACCGCCACGCCATTCACCGTGACGCGTCCCTTGGCCGGCACCAGATAGGCGGCGCGGCCCTCGGCCAGCGGCTGGCGCAGGGTCTGGCCGGCCTTCAGCGTCGCCGCCAGCACCGCGCCATTGACGTTCAGCGGCAGCGCGCCGGTCGCCTCGTCCTGCGGCCGGCCGCTCGCCAGCACCTCGAAGCCGGCCTCGCGTTGCTCCTTCGGGAAGGCCTTGGCACCCCAGTTCGGCTTGGCGCCGCGGCGGTCCGGCATGATCCAGATCTGGAAGATCCGGGTCGCCTCCGGCTCCAGGTTGTACTCGCTGTGCACCACCCCGGTCCCGGCCGACATGATCTGGACGTCGCCGGCCTCGGTGCGGCCCTCGTTGCCCAGGTTGTCGCGATGGGTGATCGCGCCCTCCCGGACATAGGTGATGATCTCCATGTCGCGGTGCGGATGCGGGTCGAAGCCGGTGCCGGCGGCGATCTCGTCGTCGTTCCAGACCCGCAGCCGGCCCCAGTTCATGCGGGCGGCATCATGGTAGCCGGCGAAGGAGAAATGGTGCTTGGCATTCAACCAGCCATGGTTGGCACCGCCGAGGCTGGCGAAGGGACGGACGTCGATCATGGGATCGCTCCTGGAAAGGGCGCCGGCCTGACGGGGCCGGCTGGATGGCAGCCTAGATAGGGCGCCACCCGCCCGAAGTCCCATGACGTGCCGATATCGCCACCATTCACCGCGGCAATGGCCCTCAGGCCGGCTTGTCCCCCGCCAGGGTCACCCGGTGCATCACCCGCCGGTGCCCGTGGTAGTCGTTGACCGGGTTGTGCAGCACGCAGCGATTGTCCCAGAGCGCCAGCGTCCCCGGCGCCCAGCCGATCCGGCAGGTGAACTCCGCCCGCACCTGATGCGCGAAGAGGAAATCGAGCAGCGGCTTGCTCTCGGCCTCGGTCATCCCGGCGAAGCGGCTGGTATGCCCGCCGTTCACGTAGATCGCGCGCTGCCCGGTTTCGGGATGCACCCGCACCACCGGGTGCTCCGCCTCGTAGACCGGCCGCGCATCCTCCCGCGCGCCGTCCTTCAGCCGGTCCTCCCGCGTCTTGGTGACATCCGCCTTGGCACTGCTGTTCACCGCCTTGAGCGGCGCCAGCAGCCGCTGCAGCCCGGGCGAGAGCGCGGCATAGGCCGCGGTGCCGCTGGCAAACAGCGTATCCCCGCCATAGGGCGGCACCTCCCGGGCGATCAGCATGGTCGCCATCGGCGGCTGCTCCAGATAGGCCGTGTCGCTGTGCCAGAGCCCGCCGAAATTGGCCGTCTCATGCTCCAGCTTGACCACCGGGATCACCTCCGGCGCCTCGGGCAGGCCCTTGATGAAGGGATACTCCACCACCTCCCCGAAGCGGCGGGCGAAGCCGGCCAGCGCCGCCGGGTGCAGCGCCTGCTGGTCGCGGAAGACCAGCACCCCATGCTCCAGCCAGATCGCCCGCAGCCGGGCCACCATCGCCTCCGGCAGGTCCGGCGCCAGGGTCACCCCCAGTACCTCCGCCCCCACCGCCCCGGCCAGCCGGCGCACCACAAGGTCGTTGTCCATTCCCGCATTTCCCCTTCGCCTTGGCGCCGAAGCTAGCCAGCCCGCCCCGCTCCGGCAACGCAGCCCCATGCATGGAGGAAGGTTAAGCTCCCTCACATCTCCCGTAGAGGCGCGCTCGCGAAGAATGGCCTCGTCGTTCCAGTGCGGCGGCGCTCCGGCGCCCGGTATTGGATGCACGGCGTTCGGTAGCGGCTATTTCCCGGCAAGCCGCTGCCAGACTGGCGCCCGCGAGGGCTGCCACCGGGCCGGCTGGATCACTCCGGCCGGCCCGCGTCTTTTTCATTCATGCCCGCCGCTTCGGCGCCGCCTGGGCCGCCAGCAGGGCCAGCAGCCCCTCCAGCAGTTGCACCGGTGCCGGCGGACAGCCAGGGATCAGCAGATCCACCTCGAGCGCCTCCGCCACCCCGCCCTCCACCGCATAGCCACCCTTGAAGACCCCGCCATCCACCGCGCAATCGCCGACCGCGACCACCCATTTCGGGTCGGGCGTGCAGGCCGCGGTGCGTTCCAGCGCCTCCCGCATGTTGCGGGTCAGCGGCCCGGTCACCAGCAGCACATCGGCATGGCGCGGGCTGGCGACGAAGCGCAGGCCGAATCGCTCCAGGTCATAGAGGACGTTGCCGAGCGCGTTGATCTCCAGTTCGCAGCCGTTGCAGGACCCGGCATCCACCTGGCGGATCGACAGGCTGCGGCCGAGCCGTCGCTGCGCCGCCTCCTCCAGCCGCTCGACCAGCGCCTGCACCACCGCCTCCGGCACCGGCGGCGCCGGCTCGGCCAGCGGCGGGCTGAACAGGCTGCGCGCCAGCCGGGGCCACATCAGCCGCTTCAAGGGCTGCATCACAGGTCCACCCCGCTGTAGGAACAGTTGAAGCTCTTGTTGCAGAGCGGGAAGTCGGCGACGATGTTGCCCTCGATCGCCGCCTCCAGCAGTGGCCATTGCAGCCAGGAGGGGTCGCGCGGGAAGACCGCCCGCAGCAGCCCGCCGTCGTCGAGCGCGACCCAGTGCAGGCACTCGCCGCGGAAGCCCTCGACCAGCCCCAGCCCCTCGCCGCCGCGGACCGGCAGCGGCACCGCCAGCGGCCCGGACGGCAGCGCCTCGAGCAAGCCGTCCAGCAGGCGCAGGCTCTCGCCGATCTCGGCCAGCCGCAGCCGCGCCCGGGCATCGACATCGCCCCGCGTCAGGACCGGCACCACGGGCGGCACCGCATAGGGGGCATAGCCCGGCACCCGCCGCGCATCGAAGCCACGGCCGGAGGCCCGGCCGACCGGCCCGCCCGCGGCGAAGCCCGCCGCCAGCGCCGGCGAGACCACCCCGGTCCCCACCACCCGGTCCTGCAGGCTGGCATGGCTTTCATAGACCGCGGCCAGCACCGGCAGCTCCGCCGCCACCGCGGCCAGCGCGGCCCGGATCGCCTCCGCCCCGCCCGGCCGCAGGTCCCCGGCCACCCCGCCGGGCACCACCTGGTCCATCATCAGCCGGTGCCCGAAGGCGGCCATGGCGGCGCGCAGCACGCCTTCCCGCAGCAGCCCGCAGCGGGCATGCGGCCAGGCGAAGGCGGCGTCGTTGCAGATGAAGCCCCAGTCGTTCAGGTGGTTGTGCAGCCGCTCCAGCTCCGCCATCACCCCGCGCAGCGCCAGCGCCCGGGGCGGCACCGCGACGGCCATCGCCGCCTCGACCGCCATGGCGAAGGCCCAGGCATGCGCCACGGTGCTGTCGCCCGACAGCCGCCCGGCCAGGCGGGCCGCGACCGGCACCGGCTTGCCCAGCATCAGCCCGATGATCCCCTTGTGCAGGTAGCCCAGCCGCGCCTCCAGCCGCACCACCGTCTCGCCCTGGACATGGAAGCGGAAATGCCCCGGCTCGATGATCCCGGCATGCACCGGCCCGACCGGGATCTGGTGCACCCCCTCGCCCTCCACCGTCAGGAACTCCGGCTGCGGCACCGGCATCCCATTGGCGGCCGGCGCCGCCGCCAGCGGCCCGGTCACCGGCCAGCGCCCATGGTCCAGCCAGGGGCGCAGGTCCACCGCCCCCTCGGCCACCAGGCCCCAAAGGTCGCGCACCATCCGCTCGAAGCGCACCGCCCCGGGCCGGGCCGGGGAGAGTGCCGGGTAGCGCCCCTCCGGCGCCGGGCAGGAGGCGATGAGGAAGGCGCCCTCCGCCTCCGCCAGGAAGGCCGCATGCACCATCGCCGGCTCCGCCCAGAGACCGAGCAGGGCCAGGTCCGGCGCCGCCGCCAGCGCCGCCGCCATGGCCGCCCATTGCTCGCGGTCCAGCAGGTGCCGCGGATGCGGCCGGCAATCCTGCGCCGCCCCGGCGCGGATGATGGCGAGGGCCTCGCTCATCCCGGGATCCTCGCCGCCGTGCCCAGCATCGCCGCCAGCGGCCCCGGCAGGGCAATGCCCAGCAGCATGGCCAGCACCAGGTGCAGCCAGATCGGGCCCAGGGTGAAGGCCCCGACCGAGGCTGCCCCCGCCCGGTCCGCCGCCGGCTCACCCAGGCAGAGCGCCTGCAGGATCCCCACCTTGGCCGTCGTCGCCACCAGCAGGCCGAGGCCGAGCGGCAGGATCAGCCAGGCATGCCGCCCGGCCACCTCCACCAGCAGCAGGAATTCGCTGGCGAACAAGGCGAAGGGCGGCAGCCCCGCCACCGCCGCGATGGCCAGCGCCAGCGCCCAGCCGAGCCCGGGATGGGAGGCGCAGAGCCCCCTGATATCCTCGATCTTCTGCGACCCGCGCAGCTGCACCGCCGCGCCGACGCCGAAGAAGACCGCCGACTTGCAAAGCGAATGCCCCAGCATATGCAGCAGCCCCGCCAGGTTCGCCGCCGGCCCGCCGAGCCCGAAGGCGATGGCCGCCAGCCCCATGTGCTCGATGCTGCTCCAGGCGAAGAAGCGCCGCGCATCCCGCCGCCGCCACAAGGCGAAACCGGCCAGCAGCAGGGAGGCGAGGCCGAGCGCCAGCAGGAAGCGCCCCGGCGCCACCGCCCCCGCATGCGCGCCGACGATGGCCTTGGCCCGCAGCACCGCATGCAGCGCCGCATTCAGCAGCAGGCCGGACAGCACGGCGGAAATGGCGATCGGCCCCTCGGCCTCGGCATCCGGCAGCCAGGAATGCAGCGGCACCAGCCCGGCCTTGGTGCCGTAGCCCACCAGCAGGAAGACGAAGGCGAGGTTCAGCACGCCGGGATCCGCCCGCTCCGCCAGGCCGCGCAGCACCGTCCAGGACAGCCCGCTGTCGCCATGCCCGACCAGGGGCTGCGCCGCGAGATACAGGATGATGGTACCGAGCAGCGCCAGGGTGATGCCGACGCCGCAGAGGATGAAGAGCTTCCACGCCGCCTCGATCGCCGGCGGCGTGCCATGCACCGCGACCATCAGCACGCTGGCCATGGTGGCGATCTCGATCGCCACCCACATCACCCCCATGTTGTCGGCGAGCAGAGCCAGCGCCTGCGCCCCCATGAAGACCTGGAAGGCAACGTGATAGGCGCGCAGCCGCAGCGCATCGAATTGCTCGGCCGCGACGGCGCCGCAGGAATAGACCGCGGTGGTCAGGCCGATGACGAAGGAGAGCACGACCAGCGGCGTGTTCAGCGCATCCACATGGGTCCAGCCCTGGGTGCCGCCGGGATGGAACAGCAGGCCGAGTGCCAGCAGCAGCGAGGCGCCGGAGACGCCGATATTGGCCAGCGCCGCCCGCCGCTCATCCGGCACGAAGGCCAGCACCAGCGCCCCCAGCCAGGGCAGGAAGACCACCGCCCAGGGCAGATGGAATTCGAAGGGCATCACCGCCCCTCCCCGCGATGCGGGTCGAGGAGCGAGACATCGACGCTGTCGAAGCGGCCGCGGATCTGGAAGACGAAGACCCCGGCGACCACCAGCACCACCATCACCAGCGCCGCGGTCGAGAGCTCCACCACCAGCGGCATGCCCGCCACGCCGACGGCGGCGAGGATGAGCCCGTTCTCCATGCTCATCAGCCCGACCACCTGCAGGATGGCGTTGCGCCGGGTGATCATCATCAGCATCCCGAGCAGCACGACCGAGAGCGCGAGCGCCAGATCCTCCCGCGCGATGGCCCGCGCGCCCGTGGTGATCGGCAGCACCACCAGGATCGCCAGCGCCACCAGCGCGACGCCGGCGATGAGGCTGGGCCCGACGCCCATGGCGGTATCCACGGTGCGGTCGAGGTCGAGCCGGCGGATCAGCACCCGCAGCGCGAGGGGGATCAGCACCGCCTTGGCGGCGAAGGCGATCAGCGCGGTGAGGTAGAGCTGCGGCGCCGCCTGCATCATCCCCTGCCAGCCGGCGGCGCAGGCGAGGATGGCGCCCTGGACGGCGAGCGCATTGATCACCGCCGCGACCCGCCGCTGATAGAGCAGCATGAAGGACAGCAGCAGCATCCCGCCGCCGAACAGGTGCGCCACGTCGTAGGGAAGCTGGCCGAAGCTCATGGACCGGGCGCCCCTCCGGACTCACGAAAACCGATGCGGGGCTTGGGGGGAATACGGTCTCCCCGACCTTCGCTTCCCATCACGCCAACCCCGTCGAGATGAACAGCAGCGCCGCCGCCAGCAGTGCCAGCAGCAGCGCCGCGCCGAGGAATTCCGGCACCCGGAAGACCCGCATCTTGGCGATCGCGCTCTCGAATGCCGCCAGCGCGAGACACAGCAGGCCCATCTTCGCCAGCCAGGCCAGCAGCCCGACGACCCAGGCGAGCGGCCCCGCCCCCGCATGCGCCGCGCCGAAGGGCACGAAGATCGCCGAGAGCAGCGCCAGCCACAGCGTCAGCTTCAGCGCCGCCTGATACTCCCAGAGCGCCAGATGCCGGCCGGAGCTTTCCAGCAGCATCGCCTCATGCACCATGGTCAGCTCCAGATGCGTCGCCGGGTTGTCCACCGGAATGCGGGCATTCTCGGCGACCGCGACCGCCAGCATGGCGACGGCGGCCAGCGCGAGGGAGACGCGCAGCCCCAGCCCGCCGTCGCGGAAGGTGGCAGCGATCAGGTCGAGGTTGGTGGTCCCGGCCAGGATGGCGAAGGTCAGCACGCACAGCAGCAGCGCCGGCTCGGCGAAGACGGAAAAGCTCATCTCCCGCGCCGCGCCGAGCCCGCCGAAGGCGGTGCCGACATCCATCCCCGCCAGGGCGAGGGCCATCCGCGCCAGCGCCAGCAGCCCCGCCAGCAGGATCAGGTCGCCGACCGGCGCCAGCACCATGCCGCGGGCGAAGCTGGGGACGCAGGCGATGGCGACCAGGGTGGCGGCGAAGCCCACATAGGGCGCCACCTCCGAGACCAGCGAGGCATTCTCCGCCAGCACCGGCCGTTTGCGCAGCAGCTTCACCAGATCCCAGGCCGGCTGCAGCGGCGAGGCCCCGCGCCGCCCCAGCATCCGCGCCTTCAGCCAGCGCACCACGCCGACGACCAGCGGCGCCGCCGCCAGCATCAGGGCGAGGTGCAGCGCCTGCGCCAGGATCGCCCCGAAGGCCAGCACCTCAGCGCGCCTCCAGCCAGGCGAGCAGCGCCAGCAGCCCGACCAGGGCGGCGAAGCTGAGCGACAGGCAGCCGCGGATCGTCAGGTCGCGCAGCCGCTCCGCCCAGGCGGCGATGCCGTCCCGCGCCCGGGCCAGCGGCGCCAGCAGCAGGCGCTCCGACGGGTCGGCGACATGCGCCGCATAGGCGCCGGCCCGCGGGTCGCCCGGCGACCGCATCAGCACCACCTCTCGTGCGCCGAGCAGGGAGGTGCCCAGCATCCGCCGCAGCGGCTGGGCCATCCCGCCGGCGCCCGGCTGGCTGATCGGGTCGCCGAAGGGCAGCCAGGGCGGCGGGTCGATGAAACCGCAATTCCAGACCGGGCCGCGCCGGGTCGCCCCGGTCGAGCGCCGCCGCACCAGGAACCAGACCCCGACCAGCGTTACCACCAGCAGCAGCGCCACCGCCAGCGGCAGGTAGACCGAGGCGCCCTCCCCCGTCGCCAGCCCCCAGCCCGGTGCCAGGCTCCGCCCCGGCACCGCCGCCGCGACCGGCCCGGCCAGCACCCGGATCGCCGGCGCCGCGAGATCGAGCGCCACCCCGGGGAACAGCCCCAGCAGCACCGTCAGTGCGGCCGGCAGCAGCAGCGCCGCGCGCTCGAGCCGCGAGACCTCCCGCGCCCCGGCCGCGCGCGGGCTGCGCGTGCGGCCGAGGAAGACCAGCCCGAAGAAGCGCAGCATCGCCGCCGCCGCCAGCGCCGCGGCCATGGCGACCAGCGCGGTCGCCGCGGCGGCGACCACCTGGAAGGCGATGTCGCTGACCCGCCAGCCCGCCAGCAGGGATTGCAGCAGCAGCCATTCGCTGGCGAAGCCCGAGAGCGGCGGCAGCGAGGCGGCGGCCGCCATCCCGACCAGCGCCGCCAGCGCCGTCACCGGCATGGCATGGATCAGCCCGCCCAGCCGGTCCAGCCGCCGGCTGCCGGCCGCATGCGCCACCGCCCCGGCGGCGAGGAAGAGCAGCGTCTTGAAGATGCCGTGGCCCAGGGCATGCAGCAGCGCCGCCCCCGCAGCCAGCGCCGCCAGCGGCCCGAGGTCCGCGCCACGGAAGGCCAGCACCAGCCCCAGCGCCACGGTGATGAAGCCGATGTTCTCGATGGTCGAGCAGGCCAGCAGGGTCTTGGCATCGCCCTCGAGATTGGCCCTGAGCGCCCCGAACAGGGCGGAACAGGCGCCGAGTGCCAGCAGCGGCACCCCCCACCAGCCCGGCTGCAGCGGACCGCAGAGGTCGAGCAGCAGCCGCGCCAGCACATAGAGCGCAACCTTGGTCATCGCCCCCGACATCAGCGCCGAGACATGGCTCGGGGCCGCCGGATGCGCCAGCGGCAGCCAGGCATGCAGCGGCACCAGCCCCGCCTTGGCCCCCGCCCCGGCCAGCGCCAAGGTCAGCACCGCGGCCGCCCGCCAGCCCTCCGGCGGCGCCGCGCGGATCGCCGCGAAGTCCAGCCCCCCCGCAGGACCGGCCAGCAGGCCGAAGGCCGGGACGAGGCAGGCCCCGGCCAGCGCCGCGAACATCAGATAGAGCCGCGCCGCCGCCCGGTTCTCCGCCTCGGCATGGTCCGCGGCCACCAGCGCCCAGGAGGCCAGCGACATCGCCTCGAAGCCCAGCAGCAGGGTGAAGCCATCGGCCGCCACCAGGCAGAGCGCCATCCCGGCGATGAAGAGCGGAAAGGGCGGCAGCGTCCGCGCCGGGCCGGGCGGCGCGCCGAGCGCATAGAGCGAGGCGCAGGCGCCGGAGAGGCCGAGCAGCAGCAGGAACCAGGCCGAAAGCCCGTCCAGCGCCACCACCGCGGCACTCTCCCGCCCGGCCCAGGGCGGGCCGAAGGGCAGCACCATCGCGGTCTCCGGCAGGCCGAGCGCCAGCCCGGCGAGGGCCAGCCCGGCGAGCCCGAGGCTGATGCCGAGGCAGCCGCCATGCACCGCCAGCCCCGCCCGCCGGTCCTGTCCCTGGTCCAGCGCGACCAGGGCCACCGCCGCCAGCGCCAGCAGGCCCAGCAGGCCGATCCCGAGGAGGATGCCCGTCAGCACGGGTGGAGTCTCATGGCTTGCACCCGGCCAGTGTGCCCGCACTCGCGAGCGACGCGAAGAGCCAGCCGGGGGTCATCATGGCAAAACACTCACTTAACAACCGTGCAATGAGGCTATAGGGAAGCGACAAGCGCCGAAGGCGCATGGGGCGAATTGTTCGGGGACCAGAATCAATGGATCGTCGTGGGTTGTTTGCCGGGGCCGCTGCGGCCGGCACCCTTGCCTTGTCCACGCCCGCCCTCGCCCAGGGCGCCATGCCCGAGATCCGCTGGCGCTGCGCCTCCTCCTTCCCCAAGTCGCTCGACACCATCTATGGCGCCGGCGAGCATGTCGGGAAGCGGGTCGCGGCGCTGACCGACGGGAAGTTCCAGATCCGCACCTTCGCCGCCGGCGAGCTGGTGCCCGGCCTCGCCGTGGCCGATGCGGTACAGACCGGCACGGTCGATTGCGCCCATACCGCCAGCTACTACTTCGTCGGCAAGGACCCGACCTTCGCCTTCGACGGCGCCGTCCCCTTCGGCCTCAACATGCGCCAGAACAACGCCTGGCTGCAGGCCGGCGGCGGCCGCGAGATCCTCAAGGAATTCTTCGACGGCTACAACATGGTCTCCCTGCCCGCCGGCAATACCGGGGCGCAGATGGGCGGCTGGTTCCGCCGCGAGATCAAGACGGTCGAGGACCTGCGCGGGCTGAAGTTCCGGGTCGGCGGCTTCGCCGGCAACGTGCTGCAGAAGCTCGGCGTGGTGCCGCAGCAGATCGCCGGCGGCGACATCTACCCGGCGCTGGAGAAGGGCACCATCGACGCCGCCGAGTGGATCGGCCCCTATGACGACGAGAAGCTCGGCTTCAACCGCGTCGCCCCCTTCTACTACTATCCCGGCTGGTGGGAGGGCTCGCTGAACCTGTCCTTCTACGTCAGCAAGGCGAAGTACGAGGAGCTGCCGCAGCTCTACAAGGACGTGCTCGAATCCGCCTGCCGCGACAGCACGATCGAGACCATGGCCAAGTACGACGTGCAGAACCCGACGGCGCTGCGCCGCCTGGTCGCCGCCGGCACCCAGCTCCGCCCCTTCCCGCGGGAGGTGATGCAGGCCTGCTACAAGGCGGCCTTCGAGCTGTATGACGAGACCGCGGCGAAGAACCCCACCTTCAAGAAGGTCTACGACCACTGGCGCGCCTTCCGCGACAGCCAGTACCAGTGGTTCCGCGTCGCCGAGAGCGGCTTCGACAATTTCGGCTACTTCATGCACGCCCAGGAACAGCAGCGGCGCTGACGGAGACACCCCCCACATGGGTCCCTTGATGGCCTTCAGCCGCGGCGTGGACCGGCTGAATACCGGCGTCGGCAAGCTGGCGGACTGGGCGGTGCTGCTGTCCTGCGCCATCAGCGCCGGCAATGCCTTCGTCCGCTACGGCATCTCCTACAGCTCGAATGCCTGGCTGGAGGTGCAGTGGTACCTCTTCGGCGCCATCGTCATGCTCGGCGCCTCCTATACCCTGTTCCGCAACGAGCACGTCCGGGTCGACATTCTCTACAGCAACGTCTCCCGCCGGACGCAGCTCTGGATCGACGTCTTCGGCTTCATCTTCTTCATGCTGCCGGCGGTGCTGCTGCTGGCCTGGATGACCTGGCCCTTCTTCCTCGACAGCTGGACCCGCGTCGAGGGCAGCCCCAATGCCGGCGGCCTGCTGCGCTGGCCGGTGAAGATCCTGCTGCCCATCGGCTTCGTGCTGCTCTCGCTGCAGGGCTTCTCCGAGCTCATCAAGCGCATCGCGCTGCTGCGCGGCATCCAGCCCGCCGCCGAGGTGGTGGTCGAATACCACCGCCCCGAGCAATGACCCCTCCCGCCTTCGGCCAGGACGCCCCGCCCCAATGACGATCGACATGGACGTGATGGCGCCGCTGATGTTCGGCGGCCTGGTCGTCTTCCTCATCCTCGGCTTCCCCGTCGCCTTCAGCCTTTCCGCGGTGGGGCTGTTCTTCGGCTTCATCTCGATCGAGCTGGGCTTCTTCACTTCGGCCTATCTCGGCAACCTGCCGCTGCGGGTCTTCGGGATCGTGCAGAACGACCTGCTGCTCTCGATCCCCTTCTTCACCCTGATGGGCGCCATCCTCGAACGCTGCGGGCTGGCGGAGGACCTGCTGGAGGGCACCGGGCAGCTGTTCGGCAAGGTGCCGGGCGGCCTCGCCTATGCCGTCATCATCGTCGGCGCCATCCTCGGCGCCATCACCGGGACCGTCGCGGCCAGCGTGATCGCCATGGGCATGATCAGCCTGCCGATCATGATGAAATACGGCTACGACATGCGGATCGCGACGGGCGTCATCGCCGCGTCGGGCACCATCACCCAGGTGATCCCGCCCTCGCTGGTGCTGATCGTGCTCGGCGACCAGCTCGGCAAGTCGGTCGGCGACATGTATGCCGGCGCCATCGGCCCCAGCATCCTGCAGGTGCTGCTCTTCATCCTGTTCATCGTCGGCGTCAGCATCTTCGCCCCGCACAAGGTCCCGGCCCTGCCGGACGAGGCGCTGGGCAGCCGCGGCTGGCCGCTGATCTGGCGCGTCACCAAGGGCATGGTGCCCTGCGTCGTGCTGATCTTCCTGGTGCTCGGCACCATCTTCATGGGCCTCGCCACGCCGACCGAGGCCGGCGCCATGGGCGCCATGGGCGCCATCGTCCTGGCCTGGATGAACGGCCGCTTCACCTGGGTGCTGCTGCGCCAGGCGATGGAGAACACCATGCGGATCACCGCCATGGTGATCTTCATCCTGATCGGCGCGACGGTGTTCAGCCTGGTCTTCCAGGGCGTCGACGGCAGCCTGTGGATCGAGCACATGCTGGCGAAGCTGCCGGGCGGGCCGACCGGCTTCCTGATCTTCAGCCAGGTCTTCATCTTCTTCCTGGCCTTCTTCCTCGACTTCTTCGAGATCGCCTTCATCATCATCCCGCTGCTGGCGCCCATCGCCGCCAAGCTCGGCATCGATCTCGTGTGGTTCGGCGTGCTGATCTGCGTGAACATGCAGACCAGCTTCATGCACCCGCCCTTCGGCTTCGCGCTGTTCTACCTGCGCGGCATCGCCCCGAAGGAGGTCAAGAGCAGCGACATCTACTGGGGTGCCATCCCCTGGGTGGCCCTGCAACTCATCCTCGTCGCCATCGTCATCTTCTGGCCCGCGAGCGTGACCTACTGGCTGGACAAGGGGACGGGGGTGGACCCGAGCACGGTGCGGATCGAGGTGCCGCTGCCGGACCTGCCGGAGGATGATGCGCCGCCGGTGTTCCGGTAGGGGGCCATGACGGCACGGTGCGAATGCCGATAGGTCGTATCGGCCGCTTCGGAGCGAGGTGGAGATGGCCAACGACTTTTGTGAGCCCGGAACGCCTGGCTACCCGAAATGGACAGCAGTCGATGCGATACTTTGGAAGCTAAAATATTTCGCATCCGGCAAGAACACCCTGCTTTTCCGTTACAAGGACGCCTGGATTATCTACAACAGGGATCGGATCGCCACGGCGGCGACGCGGCATCACATACCCAAGATACTCCTGGCAAGTATCGCGTGGAGCGAAGCTGGCGGCATGCCGGATGGTATCGACATCATTGCCTTTCCAGTCCGCTCATTGCTCTGGAACGACAAATGGTGGTTCGGGCATCCGCCGAAAGCCGGCAAGCCGCCGATCAAGACATCCTTCGGGGCGATCAGCATGCAGGTCAGCGTTGCCGTGGGCGAGATGGGCCTGAAAGCCGATGAGCTGTCTGCGCGGGAGTGGGAGGACATCATCTCTTGTCTTGAAACCAACAGCTTCAATATAGAAATCGTCGCGAAGCACCTCAGAGGTCTTATCCAGCACGATTTCCCCAGTATCGACAGTAAAAATCTGACCGACGATCAGTTTGTCATTGCTGCGTCCCGATACAATCGCGGCACCGCCCGAAAACTCGAAGACTACGTGAATTCCCTGCATGCCCCGAAGGGGTCGCCGGAACGCAGCTATACCGAATACGGAAGGGCGGCCCTGAAGCATCGGGACCACGTCCGCTCCCTCCTCTAGAATGTGGTTGTCCGAGGCGGATGCGCCGCAAGGCGCGAATCACACCATGGCCTCGCGGCCCCTACCGCGGCGCCACCGGCGTCGCCATCGGACAGGCCGCCTCCACCACCTCCGCCGCCTCCAGCGCCAGATCCTCCCGCCAGCGCGGCGCGATGATCTGCACCCCCATCGGCAGCCCCTCCCCGGTCAGCCCGGTCGGCACGGAGACGCTCGGCAGCCCCAGCAGCGGCGTCGCCAGCAGCGCCTGCTGCGCCCGGTAGACCGCATCGAAGCCCTGCTGCCCCGCCACATCCAGCCCCTGCGGAAACGGCGGCTCGGCCGAGACGGGGCAGAGCACCAGCGGCCAGTCCTGCTGGAACACCGCCCATTTTCGCTGATGCGTGGTCCGCCGCGCCGCCAGCGTCATGTAGCCTTCCGTGTCGAGCGGCGGGCAATGCGCCAGCATGAAGCGATAGGTCTCCCGCGCCCCGTCATCGGCGAGATCGGCGAAGGCCTCCGCCATGAATCGCCCGGCCTCGCCATGGGCGAAGGCATCCCAGTCCCGCGCCACCGCGGCGAAATCCGGCGGCGCCCGTTCCTCCACCGCATAGCCGGCGGCGGCCAGGATCCGCCCGGCCCGCTGCACCGCCTCGGCCACCGCCGGATGCACGCCGGTGCCCGCCGGATCCACCGATAGCGCCACCCGGATCGGCCGCTTCGGCCGGCTGCCCTCCAGCGGCGCCGGCATCCACCAGGGGTCCCGCGTATCGCCCCGCGCCATGGCCGCCAGCGCCAGCCGCAGGTCCGCCACCCGCCGGGCCAGCGGCCCCTGCGTCGACATGAGCTGCCCGGCCAGCCCGCGCTCCGCCACCATGCTTGGATTAAAGGCGGGCACTCGGCCGAAGCTCGGCCGCAGCCCGGCGATGCCGCAGGCATAGGCCGGGTAGCGCACGGACCCGCCGAGGTCGTTGCCATGCGCGATCGGGCCGATCCCCGCCGCCACGGCCGCCGCCGCCCCGCCCGAGGACCCGCCCGGCGTATGTTCCGCGCTCCAGGGATTCAGGGTCCGGCCATGCAGCCCATTCTCGGTGAACCAGCGCATCGACAGCGCCGGGGTATTGGTCCGGCCGATGAGGATGGCGCCCGCCGCCCGCAGGTTCGCCACCACCGCACTATCCTCGGCGGCGACGGCATCCTTCAGCGGCACGCAGCCGTTGCTGTTCGGCACGCCTTTCTGGTCGACGTTGATCTTGGTCGTCACCGGCACGCCATGCAGCGGCCCGGTGGCCCCGCCGCGGGCCAGCACCGCATCGGCGGCGGCCGCGGCGGCCATCGCTTCCGCCTCCAGCACCAGCACCACGGCATTGATCGCCGGATTGACCGCGGCGCAGCGGTCGAGCACCGCCCGCGTCGCCTCGGCCGCCGAGACCGCCCGCAGCCGGATCGCCCGGGCCAGGTCGACGGCGTCCCAGCGCCAGAGCTCGGGGGGCAGGTGCTGCATCGGGGGCTCCTTCCGGCAATCCCCCGAGGCTAGAAGCGCCCTCAGCCCCCGTCCAGGCGCGGCGACTTCGCCTCCCGCAGCAGCCCGTCCTGCTCGGCGATCCGCTGCAGCAGCGCGCTCGGCCGCCAGCGGTCGCCGTAGCGCTGATGCCAGGCGGCGATCTGGTTGTAGATCGCCCGCGCGCCGATCCCATCCGCCCAGAACATCAGCCCGCCGCGATAACGCGGGAAGCCGAAGCCGTTGAGCCACATGACATCCATGTCGCTGGCCCGCAGCGACTTGTCCTCCTCGATGATCTTGCAGACCTCGTTGACCGAGGCGAACAGCAGCCGGTGCAGCACCTCCTCATCGGTGAAGGCGCGCTGCGCGATGCCCTGCTCGGCGGCGACCTCGCGGATCAGCCGGTGCACCTCGGGGTCCACCCGCGGGGTGCGGTCGCCCGGCTCGTAGCGATACCAGCCGGCGCCGGTCTTCTGCCCCTTACGCCCGGCCTCCACCAGCCGGTCGGGGACCGGCAGCATGCGGTAGTCCGGATTCTCCGCCAGCCGCCGGCGCCGCGTCAGGTAGCTGACGTCGAGGCCCGACATGTCGTTCACCGCGAAGGGCCCCATGGGGTAGCCGAAATCGACCATGACCTTGTCGATCTGCTCTGGCAGGGCGCCTTCCTCCACCATCAGGTTCTGTTCCATGGTGAAGCCGATGCGGCTGCGGTTGGCGGCGAAGCCGTCGCAATTCCCCGCATAGGCGCTGATCTTGCCGATGGTCCGGCCGAGCTTCATCGCCGTCGCCAGCACGGTCGGCGAGGTCCGCGGCCCCTCCACCACCTCCAGCAGCTTCATCACATTGGCCGGGGCGAAGTAATGCGCCCCCGCCACCATCTCGGGCCGCTTCGTCGCGCCGGCGATCTTGTCGATGTCGATCGCCGAGGTATTGGTCAGCAGGATCGCCTGCGGCTGCATCACCCGGTCCAGCTCGGCGAAGACCGCCTGCTTCACGTCGAGCTGCTCGAAAACCGCCTCGATCACCACGTCGCACTCGGCGATCGCCTCGTAGGTCTCGACCGGCTCGATCAGCGGCAGCCGCTGGTCCATCTGCGCCTGGGTCAGGCTGCCGCGCTTCACGCTGACGGCGTAGTTGTCGCGGATGCGCGCCACGCCCTTCGCCAGCCCCTCGGGCGAGGCGTCCAGCAGCTTCACCGGGATGCCGGCATCGGCGAAGCCCATGGCGATGCCGCCGCCCATGGTCCCGGCGCCCACCACCGCCGCGCTGCGGATCTCCGGCAGCGGCAGGTCCTTCGGCAGGAAGGGGATGCGCGCCACCTCGCGCTCGGCGAAGAAGGCATAGCGCAGGGCGCGGGCCTCGTCCGAGTTCTCCAGCTCGCCGAAGAGCCGCTTCTCCACCGCCATCCCCTCGGCGAAGGGCAGGGTCGCCGCCGCCTCCACCGCCGCGATGCAGTGATAGGGCGCCTGCTGGTTGCGGGCGCGCCGGGCGATGGATTTCCGCATCGTCTCGAAGAGTCCCGGCTCGGCGGTCGCCGGCGGCATGGCGCTGATCCGCCGCATCGGCTTGCCGACAACGGATTTGGCGAAGGCGATCGCCTCGGCCCGCAGGTCGCCCTCCACCAGCGCATCCAGGATGCCGAGCGAGAGCGCCTCCGGCGCCGGCACGTGCCGGCCGCTGACGATCATCTCGAGCGCCGGCTTCGCCCCGATCAGCCGCGGCAGCCGCTGCGTGCCGCCGCCGCCCGGCAGGATGCCGATCAGCACTTCCGGCAGCCCGACCTTGGCGCTGGCCACCGCGATCCGCCACTGGCAGCAGAGCGCATTCTCGAGCCCGCCGCCCAGCGCATAGCCATGGATCGCGGCCACCACCGGCTTGGTGCTGGCATCCAGCGCATCGTAGCTCCGCCGGGGCGAGGCCGGCCGCGGCTTGCCGAAGCGCCTGATATCCGCCCCCGCGATGAAGCTGCGCCCGGCGCCGATCAGCACCATCGCCCGCACCGCGGGGTCCGCCTCGCCCTGGTCCACCGCGGCGACGATCCCATCCGAGACGCCGGGTCCCAGCGCATTCACCGGCGGATAATCGACGGTGATCACCCCGATGCCATCCACCACCTCGAACCGCACGACGGCTGCTTCGGCCATGGTTTCCTCCTCCTGCTTTGCGGCCAGCATCCGCCAGCCGCGCCGCCCCGGCAATCCACCCTCCCACTGGAGACAGCACCCCGAAACGATGTAGCCTGCCGGCCAAGCGGCAGTCCAAGCCGCCGGGAGGACATCATGACCACGTCACGCCGCAGCCTGCTCCAGGCCGGAGCCGCCACCACCGCCGCCGCCCTGGGCGGCCTGCCCTACCGTAGCGCCCGCGCCCAGGCCGCCAATACCCTGAAGATCGCGCTGCTCTGCGACTTCTCCGGCACCTACCGCGACGTCACCGGCCCGACCGAGCTCGCCTGCATCCGCCAGGCCGCCGCCGAGTTCAGCAACCGCGGCTTCAACGTCGAGGTGGTCTTCGCCGACAACCAGAACCGCCCCGACGTCGGCTCCAACGTCACCCGGCAGTGGATCGACCGCGACGGCGTCGACGTCATCGTCGACGGCGGCGCCTCCTCCGTCGCGCTGGCGGCGAACGACGTGGTGCGGGAGAAGAACAAGGTCTTCCTCAACACCTCCTCGGCAACCTCCGATCTCACCGGCTCCAAGTGCACGCCCAATACCGTGCACTGGACCTACGATACCTGGATGCTGGCGAAATCGACCGGCGGCGCCACGGTGCGGGCGGGCGGCAACAGCTGGTACTTCATCACCGCCGACTACGCCTTCGGCCATGCGCTGGAACGCGACACCAGCCAGTTTGTGAAGGCGGCCGGCGGCACCGTGCTCGGCGGCGCCCGCACCCCCTTCCCCGGCACCTCGGACTTCTCCTCCTTCCTGGTGCAGGCCATGGCGGCGAAGCCTAAGGTCATCGGCCTGGCCAATGCCGGCTCGGATACCGTCAACTGCATCAAGCAGGCCGCTGAATTCGGCCTCAGCCGCCGCGGCATCAAGCTCGCCTCGCTGCTGATGTTCCTGCCCGACGTCCATGCCCTCGGGCTGCAGACCGCCCAGGGGCTGATCTGCACCGAGACCTTCTACTGGGACCTCAACGACCGCACCCGCGCCTTCTCCGCCAAGGTGCGCCCGAACATCGGCAACAACGCGCTCTGCATGAACCACGCCGGCGGCTATGCCGCGGTGCTGCACTACCTGAAGGTCGCCGCCGAGATGGGCGTCCCCGCCGCCAAGGCGAACGGCGCCGAGACCGTCGCCCGGATGAAGGCCATGCCCTGCGACGACGACTGCTTCGGCCCCGGCACCATCCGGGCCGATGGCCGCAAGCTGCACCCGGCCTACCTCTTCGAGGTGAAGAAGCCGGAGGAAAGCCGCGGCGCCTTCGACTACTACAAGCTGCTGCAGACGACCGACAGCGAGCAGGCCTTCCGGCCGCTGGCCGAGGGCGGTTGCGCCTTCGTCAGAAGCTGAAAGAAGTAAGGCCGGGGAGAAGGTATTCTCCCCGGACCCCTCATCTATTTCTCAGAGTCAGTAGGGCGGGGCGCGCTCGGCGCGCTGCGCCTTCGCGGCATCGGCCCACCATGCGAGATCCTCGGCGAAGCGCGAAAAGGACTTCGCCAGGGCCTTGCCGCCCTCGCCGGTCGGCATCCCCGCCTCGTCCAGCGTCGCGGCGATCGGCCCGGCCATCACCGTGCTGGAGACCACCACCATCCCCATCTCGGACAGCGTGCCATGCCAGGCGAGATTGCCCCTGACGCCGGAGAGCCGCCCGGCGGAATAGCTGGCGATCGCCGCCGGCCGCCAGAACCACTCCTCGAGGAAATGGTCGGTCAGGTTCTTCAGCCCCGGCTGCACCCCCCAATTGTACTCGCCGGTGACGAAGACGAAGGCATCCGCCGCGCGGATCTTCCCCGCCAGCGCCTCCATCGCCGCCGGCGCCGTACCCTTCGGGTATTCCTTGTACATGCGGTCGAGCATCGGCAGGCCGACGGCCTTGGCATCGATCAGCTCGGCCGCATCCCCCCGCGCCACGAATTCGCGCACCAGGTAATTCGCCAGCCGGATGCCGGTGCGGTCCGCGCGGTAGGAGCCGTAGAAAACCAGGATCGATCGCGCCATGCTGCTTCTCCTGCGACGGCCTCAGCCGCCCTCCGCCACCCCGCGCTGCCACACCACCCCGGCCTCCGCCATGATGATCCGGCCCGCCGCCTCGCTCTCCGCCCAATCCTCCCGCAACTGCCCGACGAAGACCACGCGCTTGATCCCCGCCTGGGTCAGCAGCGCCGCGCAGGCCGCGCAGGGCGGATGCGTCACATAGGCCGTCGTCCCCGCCAGCGGGACACCCGCCCGCGCCGCCGTCGCCACGGCATTGCCCTCGGCATGCACCGAGAGCAGCAGCTTGGTCGGCCGGTCCGCCAGCCGCTCCGGCAGGTCGGTCACCCCGCGCGGGAAGCCGTTGAAGCCCGTCGCCCGGATGCGCCGGTCGTCGTCGACGACGACGCAGCCGACCTTCGTCGTCCGGTGCTTCGACCATTCCGCGATATGCGCCGCCAGCGCCAGGAAGCGCGCATCCCAATGCGGGCTCGGCACCGCCTCCGGCATCAGGCCCGCTTCCAGGTGATCACCAGCACGTCGCGGCACGATGCCGCCCCGGGATCGGCCGGCTGCACCGGCGTCACCCCATGCATCACCCGCCCATCGTCGATGAAGGCGGTATCCAGCCGGTCGAGCAGGGTGAAGCGCGCCAGCTCGCCGCCCGCATTGTCGGTGATCAGCGTCTCGCCGCCCACGAGGTTGGTCCGTGCCACCATGCCGATCAGCACCATGTCGACGCCGTCGTGGTGGACGCCTTCCGGCGTCGGATAGCCCGGCGCCCCGGCCACCGCCTCGATGCGGAACTGATGCACCTCGACGAACCAATCCTGGCCAGGCCTCTGCTGGTCGGCGACCGACCGCCCGACCTCCAGCAGCGCATGCAGGGTCGCGCCCTCCGCCACCGCATCCTCGATGGGTGCGAACCACCGCTCCACCCCGCCATTCAGGCTGTTGTGCACCACCGCCTGGAAATGCGGCCGATGCGGCCCGCGCACATGCCCAGGCGTGCCCGCCTTGGCGCGGTAATTGGCCAGGCGCCGGCGCCGGTAGCGCCCGCCATCGGCCATGAAGCCATCGGTCTCGAGCCGGTCCCAGCTCGCGGCGAATTCCTCGAGCGCCGCAGCCTCCCCGGCGGCACCCAGCCGCCCGGACAGCGCGTTGCCGCGCACCAGGGCGAAGCCCCGGGCCGCCACCTCCGCCAGCAGGGGATCTCCCGGCTGGATCTTCAGCGCCGCGCTCATCACACCTCTCCGATCGCCGGCGCATCCCCGGTGCGGCCCGCCAGCACTTCCGCCACATGGCGCACCTTCACCGGCACGCCCTCCCGCTTCAGCCGCCCCGCCATGTTCAGCAGGCAGCCGAGGTCCCCGGCCAGCAGCGTATCCGCCCCGGTCGCCGCGATGGCGCGCACCTTGTCGGCGACCATGCGGGTCGAGATATCCGGGTACTTCACGCAGAAGGTGCCGCCGAAGCCGCAGCAGATCTCGGCATCCGCCATCTCGGTCACGGTGGTCCCCGCCATGCCCGCCAGCAGCGCCCGCGGCTGCGCCTTGACGCCAAGCTCCCGCAGGCCGGAGCAGCTGTCGTGATAGGTCACCACCCCCTCGTGCCGCGCCGCCACCGCCTTCATCCCCCGCACGTCGGTGAGGAAGGAGACCAGCTCATGCGTCTTGGCCCCCAGCGCCTCCGCCTTGCCGCGGTACTGCGGGTCGTCGGCAAACAGCGCGGGATAGTGGTGGGAGATCATGCCGCCGCAGCTGCCGCTCGGCACCACGCAATAGTCGTAGGGCAGGAAGGCATCGACCACGGCGCGGGCCAGCTCCTTCGCCGTGGCGCGGTCGCCGGTATTGTAGGCCGGCTGGCCGCAGCAGGTCTGGGTCGCCGGGACCTCCACCTGGCAGCCTGCTTCCTCCAGCAGGGCGATGGCGGAAAACCCCACGGTCGGCCGATAGAGATCGACGAGGCAGGTGACGAAAAGCGCAACGCGCGGCCGGGTCTGGAGCATGCCCTCAATCTAGGCGCGGCAAGCCTCCGGCGAAAGCACCGCCTGCACAGGCCGGTTCATGGTTTCTCGCGGGGCCGCAGCACGAAGAGCTGCGCCTCCTCCTTCATCAGCCCGGCCCGGGCGGCGGCGGCCTCCCCCCAACCCCAGAACAGGTCGCCCCGCGCCGGGCCGCGGATCGCCCCGCCGGTATCCTGCGCCACCACCAGCCGCGCCAGCGGCATCCCGTCCACCGGGTCGCGCGCCAGGATGAAGACCGGCGTGCCGAGCGGGATGAAGGCGGGGTCCACCGCCAGGGACCGCCCCGGCGTCAGCGGCACGCCGAGCGTCCCGATCGGCCCCGCCTCCGCCGGCAGGCCCTCGATGGGGCGGAAGAAGATATAGGCCGGATTCTCCCGCAGCAGCGCCGCCGCCTCCTCGGGCGGGGCGGCGGCCAGCCAGGCGCGGATGGCCTGCATCGACATCGCCTCCCGCGCGATGGCGCCGCGGGCGATCAGGCTGCGGCCGATGGCGCGATAGGGATGCTCGTTGCGCCCGGCATAGCCCAGCCGCAGCACCCGCCCATCCGCCAGCCGGATGCGGCCCGAGCCCTGGATCTGCAGGAAGAAGGCATCCACCGGGTCATCCACCCAGGCGAGCTCCAGCCCCAGCCCGGCCAGCCCCCCGGCCTCGATCTGCGCCCGGTCGAGCAGGCGCAGCGGCCCGGCCTCGGGCAGCGCATGCAGCGGCACCTGATAGGCGCCGCCCGGCGCCGCCGCCCCGCGCAGCTCCGGCTCGTAGTAGCCGGTCAGCAGCCCGGTGCCCTGCGGGACCGGCTGGAACCAATGCTCGAAGAAGGCGCGGGCATCGACGGCCACCTCGGCCGCGGCACAGGGCGCCGCCCAGGCCGGCTGCGCCGCGAGGAGGCTGCAGGATCGCCGCAGCGGCGCCATGGCGGCGGCCGGATCATCCCCCGGCCAGCCCGGCAGCCCGGCGAAATCGCCCGCCGCCGCCGGTCCTGCCACGGGCCCTGCCGCAAGCCCCAGACCGAGGGCGGCGGCGCAAAGCCAGCGGCTCAGACGCTTTGCGTCGCGACCAGCTTCCAGGTCGGATCGCCCGCATTCAGGTCGCGCTGGAAGGTCCAGACATCGGTCAGCTCGGTCACCGCATCGCTGCCGGTCACCACCTCGCCGTCGCGGCCCGTGGTCAGGTTGATCTGGTCGGTCACGAACCGCACCGTGATGTCGGCCACGCTGCCGCGCAGGTCGGCGGCATCGATCGCCATCTCCTGCACCGAGCGCAGCTCGGTCCGCTGGCTCTCGCCCGCCTGTTCCCGCGCGGTGATCGCCTGCTCGAAGCCGGCATAGGTATCCTCGGACAGCAGCCCGCGCAGCGTAGCCCGGTCGCCCGCGGCGAAGCCCGCCACGATCATCCGGAAGGCGCCCTCGGCGCCATCGAGGAAGCGGGCGGCATCGAAGCTGCGGTCCACCGCGGCGATGCGCGCCAGCGCCTGGCCCGGCGGCGAGCGCGGATCGGGCACGACGCGCTGGCCGCGCCCGGCATTCGCCGCGACCGGTTCCGCCGCGCCATCGACCACCGGCTTGGCCCGCGGGTCGAAGCCGGCCGGCCGCGCCTCGGGTGCCGCGGGGCGTTCGAAGCCGGTGCGCTTGCCCAGCACGCTCCGCAACCGCAGCACGAGAAAGGCCGCAACCATCGCAAACAGGATGAGATCGACCGGAAAGCCACCCGTCATCGTGGACTCCTTTTCATCTATCTAGGCGGGCGGAGCCCCCCCCGCAACGGGAAGCCGCCTGAACGGACCATAAACTATGTCGCATGAACGCCGCCTTGCGGCCGCATGCGGCGGATGCTTGCCTCGCGTGCGCGCCGCCGCTATCGCCAGGGTCCCCCTTTTCCGGAACCGCATCCCGATGATCCTGCTGCGCCACGGGCAGAGCGAGTTCAACCTCCACTTCTCCGCCACCAAGAAGGACCCCGGCATCCCGGACCCGAAGCTGACGCCGCTCGGCCACGAACAGGCCGAAGCCGCCGCCCTGGCGCTGGCCGGGGAACGCATCGACCGCATCATCGCCTCCCCCTATACCCGCGCGCTGCAGACCGCCGCGCCGATCGCCCGGCAGCGCAACCTGCCGATCACCGTCACCCCCACGGTGCGGGAACGCTACGCCTTCTCCTGCGACGTCGGCTCGCCCTGCACGGCGCTGCGCTTCGCCTTCCCGCATGTCGACCTCGCCCATATCGACGAGATCTGGTGGCCCGCGGTCGAGGAGCCCGATCACCAGATCGAGGCCCGCGCCCGGCTCTTCCGGGCCGAGATGGCGGCGCTGCCGGAATGGCGCCATACCCTCGTCGTCTCCCACTGGGGCTTCATCCTGGCGATGACCGGGGAGCGCAAGATGAACGGCGAGTGGCTCCGCTGCGACCCGACCGGGCCGCATCCCGAGAACATCGTCTGGCGGCAGTACCACCCGAGCGCGGTCAAGCCCTGACAGGCCGCGGGGTGCGTGCTACGCCGCGCACCCGATCAGCCAGCCCGAAAGGCGTCCCATGTCCGACCTGCCCCCGCCCGCCAATGGCAGCGACCCTGCCATGGCCCCCCAGGGCCCCCTCGTCCTCAACATGCAGTACACCAAGGACCTCTCCTTCGAGGTCCCCGGCGCGCCCGAGATCTTCGCCACCCTGCGTGAGCAGCCCCGCGTCGACCTGCAGCTCGACGTCCAGGCCCGGCCGATCCAGGACGGCGGCAACGTCTTCGAAGTCTCGCTGCAGATCCGCGCCGATGCCCAGGCCGACGGCAACGCCTGCTTCATCGCCGAGCTGGTCTACTGCGGCATCTTCACCATCAACGTCCCGCAGGACCAGCTCGAGCCGGTGCTGCTGGTCGAATGCCCGCGGCTGCTGTTCCCCTTCGCCCGCAACATCCTGGCCGACGTGACCCGCGACGGCGGCTTCCCGCCGGTCATGCTGGCGCCGATCGACTTCGTCGCCCTCTGGCAGTCCCGCCGGGGCGAGGCCGCGCCGATGGGCACCGCCTGAGCCGGCCTCACTGCAGCAAGACATGATACCCCGGCGGCATCCCCGCCGGGTCTTTTCCGGCGCGACGCGACCGTCGCGGTGCCGTCTTGCCCGAGCCTGGGATTTTCCTCGCCATGCCCTGAACGTTAACGTAACGTTCCGAATTGCGTATGGAATAATCCCGGACCGAGAAAGCCGCAAATGCCCGATGCCAGGGCCATGCCTGCCGCGCCGCCCGTCTTGCGCCTGCTGCCCCGTACCGCCCGGCCAAGGCCCGCCGCGGCGGATGCGCCCATCCTGCTCTCGCCGCCCCAGCTCACCGGCCGGGAACTCGCCAGCCTCGCCGAGACCCTGCAATCCGGCTGGGTCGCCCCCGCCGGCCCGGTGCCCGCCGCCTTCGAGGCCGCGCTCGCCGAGGCGACCGGCCTGCCGCATGTGCTGGCCGTCAGCTCCGGCACCGCCGCCCTCCACCTCGGCTACCGCGGGCTGGGCACCGCGCCGGGGGACGAGGTCTGGACCGCCACCCTCACCTATGTCGCCACCATCGCCCCGGCGGTGCAGATGGGCGCCCGTCCCCGCTTCCTCGACGTCTGTCCCGAAAGCTGGACCCTCGACCCCGGCCTGCTGGAGGCGGAGCTCGGCCGCGCCGCCCGCCGCGGCCGGCTGCCCCGCGCCGTGGTCCCGGTGGACCTCTTCGGCCAATGCGCCGAACTCGAGGCGATCCGCCCGCTGTGCGACCGCTGGGGCGTGCCGCTGCTGGTCGACAGCGCGGAATCCCTCGGCGCCCGCCAGCATGGCCGCAAGGCCGGCACCGGCGCCCGGCTCGCCGCCTTCAGCTTCAACGGCAACAAGATCATCACCGCCGGCGGCGGCGGCGCCCTGGCCTCGGCCGATGCGGGGCTGATCGCCCAGGCCCGCAACCTCGCCAGCCAGGCGAAGCAGCCGGCGCCGCACTACCAGCACGAGACGACCGGCTATTCCTACGGCCTCTCCTCCATCCTCGCCGCCCTCGGCCTGGTGCAGCTCGGCGTGCTGGAGGACCGGGTCGCCGCCCGCCGCGGCATCTTCGCGGCCTATCGCCGCGGCCTGGCCGACCTTCCCGGACTCGGCCTGATGCCGGAGCCGGACTGGAGCCAGGGCACCCGCTGGCTGACCGCCATCCTGCTCGACCCCGCCCGGGGCGCCCCGGACCGCGATGCGGTGCGGCTGGCGCTGGAGGCCGCGGGGATCGAGACCCGGCCGGTCTGGAAGCCGATGCACCTGCAGCCGGCCTTCCGCCAGGCCCCGCGCCGCGGCGGCGCCATCGCCGCCCGGCTGTTCGAGCAGGGCCTCTGCCTGCCCTCCGGCAGCGGCCTCACCCCGGTGCAGCAGGAGCGGGTGATCGCCCGGCTCCGCCGCTGCTGGCCGGGCGGCTGACGCGGGGCTGCCGCAGCCCATGCGCATCCTCTACCTGCACCAGCATTTCTCCACCCCGGCCGGGGCCACGGCCACCCGCAGCCATGCCATGGCCCAGGCGCTCGCCGCGCGCGGCCACGCGGTGACCATGGCCTGCGGCCGCTATGCCGGGGCGGTCACCGGCCTCGCCGGCGATTTCCGTGCTGGCCGGCGGGAGGGGCCGGTGGACGGCTTCCACGTCGTCGAATTCGCCATCCCCTGCGGCAACGGGCAGCCGCCGGCCGCCCGGGCCGGGGCCTTCCTCCGCTATGCCGCCCGCGCCACCGGCCTGGCGCTGGCCAGGGACAGTGGCGGCGACCGGGCCTGGGACGTGGTGGTCGCCACCTCCACCCCGCTCAGCGTCGCGCTGCCGGCGCTGGCCGCGCAGCGTCTGCGCGCCCTGCCCTTCGTCTTCGAGATCCGCGACCCCTGGCCGGAGCTGCCCCGCGCCATGGGCATCGGCTCCCCATTGGTCTGGGCCGGGATGGACCGGCTGGCCGATGCCGCCTGCCGCCGCGCCGCCGCCGTCGTCGCCCTGTCCGAGGGCATGGCGGAGACCGCCCTCGCCCATGGCGCCGCCCCGGCCCGGCTGCGGGTGCTGCCCAATGGCAGCGACCTCGACCTCTTCGGCCCGCATGTCGCCCCCTGGCGCCCGGCCGGCGTCGGCGCGGAGGCGCCGGTCGCGGTCTATGCCGGGGCGCATGGCGCGGCCAATGGCCTCGGCCAGGTGCTGGAGGCGGCGGCGCTGCTGCGGGCGGGCGGCTCCCGCCTGGTGCTGCTGCTAGTGGGCGACGGAGCGGAGAAATCTCGGCTGCAGGCCCGCGCCCAGGCCCTTGGGCTGGACAATCTCCGCTTCCTCGACCCGCTGCCCAAGCCGCGCCTCGCCGGGCTGCTGGCCGGCTGCCAGATCGGCCTGCAATGCTTGGCCCCGGTCGCCGCCTTCGCCGAATGGACCGCGCCGAACAAGCTGATGGACTACCTCGCCGCCGGCCTGCCGGTGGTCGCCAACCTCGCCGGCCGCGCCGCCCGGCTGCTGGAGAGCGGTCCCTGCGGCATCGCCACCCCGCCCGGCGATGCCGCCGCCCTGGCCGCGGCCCTGGCGGCGCTGGCCGCCGACCCCGCCCGCCGCGCCGCCCTGGGCCGTGCCGCCCGCGCCCAGGCCATCGCCCGCTGGGACCGCCGCGTGCTCGCCGAGGGCTTTTGCCACGTGGTCGAGGCCGCCGCCGCGTGAGCCTCCCCGAATTGCACCTCGTCGCTGCCGCCCGGCCGAACCTGCCGAAGCTGGCCGCGCTCTGGCACGCCCTGGCCGAGGCCGCGCTGCCGCTGCGCCCGGTGCTGCTGCATACCGGCCAGCACCACGACCCCGCGATGTTCGGCGCCCACCTCGCCGGCCTCGGCCTGCCGCCGCCCGGGATCGGCCTCGGCATCGCCGGCGGCGGCCATGCGGCGCTGACCGGCCGCACCATGATGGCCGCCGCCGACTGCTGGCAGTCCCGCCGCCCCGCCGCCGTGGTGGTCGCCGGCGACGTCGATGGCGCCCTCGCCGCGGCGCTGGCCGCCCGCAAGCTCGGCCTGCCCGTCGCCCACCTGGAAGCCGGGCTGCGGTGCCCCGACCAGGACATGCCGGAGGAGATCAACCGCCGCGCCATCGATGCCATCGCCAGCCTGCACTGGGCGCCGGACCAGGCCAGCGCCGCCCGCCTGCTGGCGGAGGGCCATCCCGCCCACCGGGTCCGCGCCGTCGGCAATGCCATGGTGGATACCCTGCTGCGCCAGCTGCCCGCAGCGCGGGACCGGCCGCTGCCGCCCGGGCTGCACCCCGGGCGCTACGGCGTCGTCACGCTGCACCGCGCCGGCAACGTCGACGACCCGGCGGCGCTGGCCGCGCTGCTCGCCGGCCTCGCCGAGGCCGCCCGCCTGCTGCCCCTCGCCTGGCCGCTGCATCCCCGCACCGCCGCGCGGCTGGCCGCGCAGGGCCTCGCCCTGCCACCCGGCATCCTCCGCCTGCCGCCGCTCGCCTACCGCGATTTCCTCGGCCTGCTGGCCCGCGCCCGGCTGGTCGCGACGGACAGCGGCGGCGTGCAGGAGGAAGCGACGGCCCTCGACCTCCCCTGCCTCACCCTCCGCCCCAGCACCGAACGGCCGGTCACGCTGGAGGCCGGCTCCAACTGCCTCGTCACCGCGGCCGCCCTGCCCGGTGCGGTCGCCGAGGTGCTGGCCGGCAGCTGGCCCCGGGCGCGGCCGATCCCGCTCTGGGATGGCCAGGCCGGCCGCCGGATGGCCGCCCACCTCGCCGAATACCTGGCGCTGCCGGCATGACCGCGCCGCTGGTCCTGCTGCTCTCGGCCGCCCATCCGCCCGATGACATCCGGGTGGTCCGCAAGGAGGGCGCGGCGCTCGCCACCGCCGGCTGGCGCGTCCGCCACCTCGCCCCCGGCAGCCCCACCCCGCCGGTGGCGGGCGTCGCCATCGAGACCTATCCGCGCCGCCCCGGCTGGCGCGCCCGCCTGCTTGGCATCCCGTCCCTCGCCCGCCGCGCCGCCGCCAGCGGGGCCGCGGTGATCCATGCCAGCGAGCCGGATGCCTGGGCCGCCGCCCTCCTCGCCGCGCGCCGGACCGGCGCCCGCACCGTGCTCGACGTCCACGAGCACTATCCGAGCCGCCTCGACCCACGGCTGCCCGCCCCGCTGCGCCCCCTGCTCCGTCCCTTGGCCCGCGCCCTGCTCCGCCTGCTCTGCCGCCTGGCCGGCCGCGCCGCCGATGCGGTGGTCGTCGCCAAGGACGGGCTGGACGCCGAATTCCCCGGCGCCATCCCGGTCCGCAACTACGCCCTGCCCATCCCCCTCGCCCCGCGCCGCCATGGCCCTGGTCCGCTCACCCTCGCCCATGCCGGCGCCCTCGGCCGCAGCCGCGGCTGGCCCCAGCTGCTGGCCGCCCTCGCCCTCGCCCCGCCCGGCACCCGCCTCCGCCTCATCGGCCGCTTCACCGATGGCTCCGAACCCGCCTTCCGCGCCGAGGCCGAGGCCCGCGGCCTCACCCCCCGCATCGACCACCTCGGCTGGCACCCCCACGCCACCGCCCTCGCCCTCCTCGCCGAGGCCGACATCGCCCTCGTCCTCTTCCAGCCCGGGGAGGAGAACCACCGCCTCGCCCTCCCCCACAAGCTCTTCGACGCCATGCTCGCCGGCCTGCCCGTCATCGCCCCCGCCTTCGCCACCGAGGTCGCCGGCGTCATCCACGACTCCCGGTGCGGCCTGCTGGTCGAGACCGCCGACCCCGCCGCCATCGCCGCCGCCATCGCCACCCTCACGGACCCTGCCCTCCGCACCCGCCTCGGCACCGCCGGCCGCCAGGCCGCCCTCACCCGCTACGGCTGGCCCGCCGAGGCCGCCCGCCTCGTTGCCCTCTATCACCGACTTGCGCCCCTGCCCCGATCAACCGGGAATGGCCAAGCCCCGCCGCCTGGCCTATAGCGGCCCCATGGCCCGCCGCGCGCCGCAGCACCGCATTCTGCTGAACCTGCTCCTCGATTCCCTCCTGGCCTGCCTGGCCCTGCCGGCGGCGATGCTGCTGGCCGCCCCCGGCGAATGGCCGCCCGAGCCGCACTGGTGGCTCGCCGCCCTGCCGGGCGCGGCACTGGCCCTGCTCGCCGGCGGCCTGCCGGTGCGCCTGCCGCAGCAGTACTGGCGCTACGCCGGGCTGCCGGACGTGCTGGCCATCGCCCTCGCCGCCTTCGTCGGCGCGCTGCTCTTCACCGCCGGCCTGCACCTGCTCGGCGCCTGGCAGCCGCCCAACATCGCCTTCCCGCTGATCCACGCCATCACCCTCGGCACCCTGCTCGGCGCCCCCCGCGTCGCCGGCCGCCTCCACCACGCCCGCCGCGCACCGGACGCCATCGGCACCGCCCAGCCCGTCCTCCTCGTCGGCGCGGGCGACGGCGCCAACCTCTTCATCCGCGGCCTCGCCCAGGAACGCACCCCCGGCTACCGCGTCATCGGCATCCTCTCCATGCGCTCCCGCCAGGCCGGGCGCCGCATCCAGGGCCACCCCATCCTCGGCACCGCGGACGAGATCGCCGCCGTGCTCGACACCATGGCGGAGGAGAAGCGCCTCCCCGCCCTCATCGTCCTCGCCACCGCCCACGTCCAGGGCCTCGCCCTCGAACGCCTGCTCGACGCCGCGGACCGCCACGGCGTCCCCGTCCGCCGCGCCCCCTCCATCACCTCGCTCGACCCCGCCGCCCGCCGGCTGGAGGACAACCCCAAGGCCGACCTCCCCCTCCAGCTCCGCCCCGTGGTGATCGAGGACCTGCTGGACCGGCCCCAGGTCCCGCTCGACCGCGAAGGCATGGCCCGCCTCATCCAGGGCCGCCGCGTCCTGGTCACCGGCGCCGGCGGCACCATCGGCGGCGAACTCGCCCGCCAGGTGGCGGCCCTCGGCCCCGCCCAGCTCACCCTGCTCGACCACGGCGAATACGCCCTCTACGAGATCGACCTCGAGCTGCGCGAACGCCACCCGGACGTCCCCCGCCGCGCCATCCTCGCCGACGTCCGCGACGAAGCCCGCATCCGCCGCCTGTTCGAGGAGCTGCGCCCCGAACTCGTCTTCCACGCCGCCGCCCTCAAGCACGTCCCCATGGTCGAGAACGACCCGCTGGAAGGCCTGCAGACCAATGCCCAGGGCACCCGCATCGTCGCCGACGCCGCCCGCGCCGTCGGCTGCCGCGCCATGGTCTTCATCTCGACCGACAAGGCGGTGAACCCCACCAGCGTCATGGGCGCCTCCAAGCGCCTGGCCGAGATGTACTGCCAGTCGCTCGAGCGCGAGGCCCGCGCCTCGGGCGGCATGCGCTGCGTCACCGTCCGCTTCGGCAACGTCCTCGGCTCCACCGGCAGCGTCGTCCCCCTCTTCCGCCGCCAGCTCGAACGCGGCGGGCCGCTGACCGTCACCCACCCCGACATGCGCCGCTACTTCATGACCGTGCGGGAGGCCGTGGGCCTCGTCCTCCAGGCCAGCGTCATCGGCGCCGAGGACCGCGACGACCAGCCTCCGGGCCTCGCCGAAGGCGGCATCTTCGTCCTCGACATGGGCAAGGCGGTGAAGATCGTGGACCTCGCCCGCCGCATGATCCGCCTCGCCGGCCTGCGCCCGGAGGAGGACGTGGACATCCGCTTCACCGGCCTCCGCCCCGGCGAGAAGCTGTACGAGGAGCTGTTCCACGGCCAGGAACCGCCCCGCCCCACCCAATTCCCCGGCCTGCTGATGGCCACGCCCCGCACCGCCGACCCCGCCCTGGTGGGCCGCGCCATCGACGAGATCGCGGCCAGCAGCCGCGCGGGGAATACAAGGGCGGCGCTGGCGCAGCTCAGCCGGCTGGTGCCGGAGTTTGCGCATAATGCGGATGGGGAAGGCCAGAAGGCCGTCGTGTGATCGCTGCAGGCGCGCTTGCGCCGGAAGCGAGACTCACACGACCAGAGAAAGTCCGCTTGCTTGAAGGCCGGGGCGCCGCCCCGGACCCCGCAAGGAGGGCGCTGCCCTCCTTGACCTCCTGCCAAAGGCCGAAGGGCCTTTGGAAACCTTGGGCTGGCAGCCTACCGGCCATCTACTCGCCACTTGTTCGACGTCTAAATGGCATCAGGCTCGTCCCCACTTTACAAATGAGCCAAATCACCTTGACGACGTCAAATTTCGCTATACCTTTGCAACTTAAGTGCGTTTCGGCATTTATCGATCTCAAATCGTCAGGGCCAGATGACTGAACCAAGAACCTTTTTGCTACGGTATGTCGGCACAAGGTTCGATAATCATCGTCTTCCGCTTGACGTGCTCCCAGATTTGTCTGCCTTTAGAGATTTGCTTGTTTCTTATGTGAAAGCTGAGTGGCGAGCTACTCATACTGATTATGTGCGACTGCCTAAAGGCTTTGAGAAAAGCATTTCTTTTAATTTAGTAAATATCGGCCCCGGCAGCGCTGTGCCAAAACTTGAATGGGATCGCGATACAGCTCAGCAGCTTCTGCCATATTTCAAGGACGAGCTGGAAGGTTTAGTAGAAAATTCGTACCAAAACATTCTCGTACTTTTTGATGGAGCCAGTGGAGCGTCTCCTACTCAAGGGTTGGACTCTGAAGTCGTTCGTTCACTAAACAAATTCGGCTCGAATCTTCTGCCCAATGAACGAATTGAGTTTATTGGAAGCACTGGATCAGATGGAAACATAATATACTTGGATAATTGGCGCCGAAAACGCCTAATTACACGCGATAGAGATAGTTATCAGTTAAGATTTGAAAGTATTGGAAAACTTCTTGGCGTCGAAGTCGATCAGCGCCAGATTATAGGTACTATCACTGTCGATACAGCCGATCACGGCGTAATTCGCATCCCAGTGCCTGCTGTTCGCGCACGACTTGATTTTGATGGAAATATTGGCTTAGACGTACAGTTTAGACTTATGATCGAACTTGATCATAATGATATTTTTCACAGCGTTGTAGAAGTATTCGACGTCGATGTCATCGACGCTGATGTGGTTGTTAGCTTAACTCGCTGCCGTGACCGAATATCTTCATTGCGCTCCCTAAATGATGGATGGCATGACGGAGACGGCAAGGCCCCAACGGTTGAAGCGGCAAGTGCTGCAGCATTGTTACTAGCCAAAAAGCCTACTATGTCGAAAATCTATCATATTTTCCCGACTACACCTGGTGGATTATTATTTGAGTTTGTGCACTCAGGATGGGATTACGCCATAGAAATAGATCCTTCAGGTGCTTTCCAGATTTATGGCGTTCAAATTAATGGGTCCGGAGAAATCGATACACCGATTTATTCCGAACTGAATGATGGATTTTTAGATCATTTTCGTCGTGCAACTGAGGGCCTATAGATGAATCACGAGGCAGACACAGAAGATTCCTCAGAGGTTATGAACCTGCCCTCAGCTGCAGCTCCCACGTTGCTCTTAAGCGATAACGAAGAAGCATTGTACAGGCAGATTCATCCCGCTTTCTATGAAGAAGGTGTTATTTCCAGTTCTACGTTCGTTCCGAGAGAAATAGACGCTGGCAAGCTATCAGTTGATCGAGCGTCACTTTCGACCCCTGAGTCTGCTTACAAGCTATATACGCTCAACGGTTCGGCTTCTGCCGCCGTCTGCTCACTGACCGTTGGTGAATTTCACAATGAAGGCCGCCAATGCTTTTCCGATCCTATTGCCGCAACACCCACGTCCCTAGCCAATCCGGCTCATGCTGTTGCTGACTTTAATGGTGTTGGTACCAATCAAAGAAAAAAAATGGCTCAGCGACTCAGGACTATCGCGTCTCAGCGTGGGATTTTATACCCAAAAACGTAGCTTGTAGTCTTACCTATCTCGAATGCATTCGTACGTTTGTCTAATTTTGGCAGGGAGCTTTGACGCCGACAGATTTTTATGCACCTTGGCTCACAATTCGCGTGTCATGAATTTCATCCTAATTTCGTCTCGACATTCAGAATAAATTCCTACATACTCCGCCCCCACACGGCCGCGGACACCACACCCCATGCCC
>NZ_CEEDBP010000043.1:0-49012 GCF_979252845.1 Belnapia sp. AC561 | reverse complement strand
CGCAAGCAGGATCGATGACCTGCTGCCGTGGAACCTCAGACCAGATGGTCAAGCCGTGGTGATAGGCTGACGCTTACGGCACTGGCTTTGAGCCGGGCGCTGCAGATAGAGCGGGCTGCCCTTCCGGCACGGGGCTCAGAGTTTGCGCATTCGGTCTTGCGGCTTTTAGGCACGGTGTCCTCCGTCGAAATGAGGACATCCACTTACCGAACATGAAAGGCGTCGGCACGCCCTAGGTATCGAAGCGGCTTTGACACGCCTTTGCGAAAAATTAGGTGGGCAGGGTTGCTTGCGGGGGGGGCGTTTGGAAGCGCGATCATCCTTTCCAAAACCGGCCTGCCGGTACTAGAAGAAAGCGATTACAAATGCATAGCGCCACTCGGCACTTGTCTAAAGGCGGACCACACGAGGGACTTAGCAGTATGAGGCTGCACGAAAACCCCGTTGCGAAAAATGGCTGCAACGGCTCGGACCCGGGCTACGACAGGTCGCCAACACGTTGGCCCAAGGCGGTTTCAGCCTTGCGAATCGGCGGTTGTGAGAGATCGGACCGGATTCGGAATTAATGGCTGCGCCAAAGAAGCGGCGAGCCTGCAGGGCGGAAAGAAAGTCGGCCACTGGAGCGGTGGTGTGATGCTGCTGCAGGCGCTGTAAAACCCGGCCAGTGGCAGGTGGACTGGCACCGTCAACTCGCCGGCCCTACGACCATTGCGCTGACATACCCGAAGGTTACGGCACAGCAGGATTCAGGCGGCAGCAGCGGCTGCAGCTGGCCCGGCCGCGGCGACTGCCGTTCGTCCGCTCGTTGGAACGGCTGGCGGTCGAGGCTGACCCGCTGAAGCTGCCGCTTTAGGAGCTGGAGACGGGGGCGCCAGCCCCATTCCCATCAGCGTGGTGCCGGCCATCCGCCCCAGCGATCCCGGTATAGCAATCCGCCAGACTGCCATCAGGTCCTTGAGCGAGAAGTGCAGCCCGACTGCGAACATGAGCAGGATCACGCCGATCTCGGCCAACTGGTTGGCCATTTCCTGGTTCGCCACGATCCCCGGCGTGAAGGGTCCGACCGCGACGCCGGCTAGCAGGTATCCCACCAGCGGCGAGACTCGCAGGCGGTGCGCGACGACGCCGAGCAGGAAGGCGAGACCCAGGCCGACGGCGAGGGTGGCGATGAGTTGGGGCTGGTGCTGGGGCAAGTTGCGTCCTGTGCAGCAGGTGGTCCGTCCGCCTTACCGGGCCGCGCAGCGGGTTGCCACCAATGCTGCGCCGGTCACCCGGTTTGGCGTATCCTTGCAGTTTACAGAAACAAAACAAACCAAACCATGCCGATCGAAGGTGGTCACAGACTTTGAAATTTATGCCAACCCCCGCGCCACCCAACGGGGGCACGTTGCCAAAGTCGGCGTTGCTGCGGTGTCTCAAGATCCCCAGATGCAGGTGATCTCAAGATCGAGGATCCTCCATGGCGCTGTCACCTGACCCGAAGCTCCACGAGGCCCTCGCGGTGGTTGCCAAGGCGATCGCCGCCGGCAAACTACCGTATCCCACGGACGAGGCGGACCAGCCGCCGGTCGCCAGCGACGATCGGGACCTCATCGGCCACCTGGATGCGGAAAGTGGGGAGGTTTTGGGCGAAGCAGCCATGGCTGTGGCATTTGGGGCTTTCGCCGCCCGTGGTGGTGACGATGGCCCAGTCCACACCTTGGTCGCCTCCATCGGTCTCATGGCGATGCTCGCGGGCGAGGAACCCGATCCGCCGGGTGAGATCGGTTCGGTGCTGACCGATGGCGATCAGGTCGAAGCGGAGATTGATCAGGCTGGCGAGCTTGCCGATCGTGTCTATGCCAAGTCGAAGTCATGCGATGAGGCGATCGCGGCGTTGGAAGCCCGCATTGTCGGCACCGCCATCACGCTTGCTGGCTGCACCCTGCCGGATGACCAGGACGATCAGCAGGCCGTACGAGCGCGAGCAGCGCGGTACCTGGCGCGGCTGTCGGCAGGTCTGCTCTTGATGAATCAGGCTCTGCAGCATGGAGCGGATAAGTCAGATGCTGTCGCGGGCAGCGACAAGCACGTTTGACTTGATAAGACGACGATGAACGCATGAGTGGTGGAAGGGTCCTGGTTAACCGAGGCAGACGCCGCTCATCTACGCTGTTCCAAGTCAGCATGAAGCAGCTGCTGAAGTAGGGCATTTCTGCAATAGGGCCTGCCACCACACCGAAAAAGCTTTGGCGGTAGCCAACAGGCAGGATCCTGCCTGTTGGTCAAAGCCGAGTTCAACTTTTCAAGCAAAGGGGCCGTTTGAGACTCGGCTTATTCAGCGTTGGTCTTGCCATCAGGCGATGCGCCGTTCGTGGAATCGCTATCCTGCACGGTCTGGCTGTCCATTGAGGCCGCCTCTGATACAGGCTTTTTCCGAGTGCTGGACCGGCGCGTGACAGCCTTCCTTGACTGCGGAGCTGCTTCAACAGCCGTGGTTGCCGCTCGACGTGGAGAAGCACGTTTCGTGGCCTTCGGTGAGGAGGCCTCAGTTACCCTTTTCGAGCGTGCCGGTTTAGCAGCAGCAGATACCGTCTTACCGGCACTTGTTGCACGCGACGACGAAGCTGCCTTGCGGGGCGCAGGCGCCGTCCGACCACGGGCAGACTTGGCCTTCTCTTTTTGGCGGGTGGCCTTTTCCTTGTCTTTGCGGGCGGTCAGCTTTTCGCGGATTGCGGCGAGCGCTGCTCTGGCGACCTGCGACCGGCCAGCATCCGGTGTCGAATCCAAGGCCTCGAAAAAAGCTTTGACGACCTTGTTGGTGCCGCGCGGAGCGGATGTGTCTGACTTCGCCATCGAGCTTTATTCTCCTACATCGACTGCCATAACACTGATCTGCCAGAATCGCACAAATCTTCGACGCGCAGCGGCTTCCTTGCTCGTGTGCTATCACGCTTATTCCGCTTGGATCAGAGCATTAATAGCGAGGTTGGCGCCCCTCGGTCAGCCCCACCGGCAAATGCGCTTCTCAGCTCGGCCCATTGCATCAGCTGTCTCCGCGCCGACCTTGGCAGCGATCATGCGTGGAGGGGTAGCAGCGTAGTATGCGCGCTGGCCCATTCCCTACGCTGTCCGCGGATCCTCTGATCCCGTCCTACTGCGAGGCCCTGTCTTGGCGGCTCGCCCCACCGGTGGTGTCCAGTCCCTCCGGCTCCGCACTGCCCAGCCGAAGCGGTGGTCGCCCTCGAGCAGATGCAGATGCTCGCGCAGCCGGTTGCGGCCGAGCCATTCCAACGCCGCCTCCAGCTCCGCCAGCGACATCTCGTTGCGGGCCTTGTCGCCGAGGACGCGCTTCAGCGCGGCGTTGTAGGCATGGTACAGCCCCGCCCCGCGTGGCGGCGCGATGGCGCCGGAGACGCCCTCCGCCGCATCCTCGACCGCCTGCGCCGCGACCTGTTCGCTCAGTCGCTGCCGCAACTGCCGCTCCGCCCCGGAGGGCGTCAGGAAGTCCCCCTGCGGCTCCGGCTCGCGCGCCGCCGCCAGCCCGGCCGCCAACTCCGGTCCCGGCCGCAGGGTGCTGAGCCGCAGGGTCAGCGCGTTGCTCTCGAGCGGGACGATGGCCTGGCGCTGGCGCGTCTCGGCGATTTCGTCCTCCAGCCAGTCCGGCAGGTCGAGCCCCGGCTGGCGGGGCGGCCGCGGGTCCTTGCGAAGCTGGCCCCCCTGCTCGCGCTCCATCCGCCAGCGGAAGCGGGCGAAGAGCGGATCGTCGGGGTGGAAGACCAGGGCGCGCTGGGCCGCATAGGGTCCGGCATGCGGGTCCACCCGCGTCGCACGCGCCACCATCTGCTCCAGCCAGGGGCGCGAGCGCACATGGGTCAGCGCCGCCACCACCGCCACCTCCGGGGCATCCAGCCCCTCATAAGCCATGGCGACGGTGACCAGCACCGAAGGCTCTGGTGTCAGCCGGTACGCTGCCAGGGTCTCCTGGGCGCCGCGTTCGTCGGAGACTGCCAGTGCCATGCTGCCGGCCTGGGCCGGCGGCACCCAGCCGCGCAGGATCTCAAGGTAGCGCCGCGCCTGGACCTGGTCGGGCGCCACCACCAGCAGCTTGCCGAGGCCGCGCGGGGTCTCCCCCGGCGCGGCACCCAGGGCCAGGCGGCGCTCGGCCCGCAGCTTGCGCGTCGCCTCGAAGGCTCGCCGCAGCAGGCCCTCGGCGAAGCCGGTGCGCAGCGCGGTGAACAGCGCCGGCCGGGTGGACTCCTGCGGCGCCGGCGCCTGCAGCCGGTGCGGCCCGAGCCGGGGCCGCTCGCCGCCGCCCTCGGGCTCCGGCCCCAGCCAGGCCGCCTCGCCGTCCAGCGCGCCGAAGGACACCGGCAGCACCGCCCGCTCCGCCAGGGCCCGGGCCCGGCTGTAGCCGACCACCGCCCAGCCTGGCGCTGCCAGGTCGACTTCCTGCCGGCCGCCTGTCCCGCGGCGATAGGGCAGCCAGAGGATCCGCCGCCCATCCGCCCGCTCCAGCGTTCCGGAGAGCAGCAGCCGCACCGCCGATAGCGCCAGCAGCGGCTCGATCGGCGCCGACCAGGCGGCGGCGACATCCTGGGTGCCGTCCCGGCCGCCGGCGGTATCGGCCTCGTTGAGGCCGGGCAAGTGATGTACCTCGTCGACCACCAGCAGGTAGCGGTGGCGGCGGAAGGCGGCGAGGTGCAGGTCCGGGGCCGCGGCGATCCCCTGGTAGGTCGTCACGTAGCCGGCCAAGCCCCGGCAGGGGTCGCCCGGGGCATTGTCGGCGGCGCGAACCGAGAGGTCGTGCCCCAGGGCCTGCCGCCAGGCCGGGTCGGCGAAGACCTCCTCCGCCTGCAGCCGCAGGCTGTCGCGCGGCACCACCCAGCAGATCCGCTCGCAGATGCCGGCGGCGATCAGCGCCTGCGCCGCCAGCACCGGCAGCAGCGACTTGCCGCCGCCCGGGGTGACCGCGGCGAGGATATCGCGCACCTCGCTCGCCTCGCCGGCGGCGATGGCCCGGACGACGCCCAGAAGCTCGGACTGATGGCTGCGCAGGGATCGTGGGATCAGGCTTGGCTCCTTGTGGCAAATTGCCCAGCGGCAGCTTGAGTCGTCGTGAATTCCCTGTCGAGTGGCTTTACGCAGATCAGCTTGTTTCGACACCGCCTACGTTCGATGGCTAGTATTGGGATCATGACCCGGCTGACGTTTGGCTACAGCTATCCGCACTCAACGTCAGACAATCCTGCCAGTAAGAATGGGGCATCTGCCATGCAGCTTGACGCACTTGAAGCGACAACCGGCAGGCTTCCCTGCCCATGAAGGGTGTAGGCGGTTCACATCAGGCTGTTCACCAACTCGGTCTCGACAACCCGTGCGGATGCACAGCCTACCCGACCGTCCAACTCCCATTGCGACAGCGCTCACGGTCAGGCTCTTACGCCAGATCTGCCTTCACGCTTGTTCTGCTGCCGCGAGACGCTCGACCTCGCGTACGTAGCCGTCAGCGTCAAACTTCTTCAGACTCGCACCGCTCATGGAACGCACAGTGCCAAACACTGGCTGAGGTCCCCATGGCCGGTCATGCAGCCCGAAGAGCCAACCGATGTTGGTAAATGAGTTGGCGTCGCGCCCATCGATGAAATAGCGGTTGTTGAGCCGAAGCGCGGTCTCCCAGGCCGTCTCCGGTGAAGGCGACCATTCGACGATCTTTTTGCCCCAGTACATGCGCATGTGGTTATGCATGTAGCCGGTCTCACGCATCTCCATCATGGCGGCGTTCCAATAGCGGTCATGGGTCAAGCCCATCTCGAATTGCTCAGGCGTGTAGAGATAGGGATGCCGATCCCTCTGATGTTCGCTCAACGTTTTGCGCGCCCAATCAGGCAGGCAACCGTAATCGTCATAGCGTGGTTCGTAATGAACATGATTTGCCGCAAGCTCTCGTCTGACCACGACTTCTTCGATATAGGCGGCCTTGTCATCGGCATCGCCGGTGCTCGCAGCGCGCACGGCAAGCACGATGGCCACCGGCGAAATTTGGCCAAAGTGCAGATACGGGCTCATGTGTGAGGCAGCTCCGGCCTCTGGTTTGCTACGTACGGTGGCATAACTTGCGAATGATGCGTCGAGATAGCGCTGCAGCCTCGCTTCTGCCTGCGAGACGCCACCTTTGAAGCGCCGTACCGGCCGGACGCCCTGGTCTGCTTTCAGACCAGCGACCAGCCGTGGGACATCGTCCAAGCCAAGAGTGCTCTCGACCTGCAGACCGGTGGCACGGTGTACAACGTGACGTTCCTCAAGCGGCATCAGGTAGTCCGGTAGGAGTCGGGTGAGCTTGGGCCGTAGCGTTCTTGCGGCAAACTCATGCTTGGACGAAGCAGTCTCGACCGGGACGACCACATCGCCCTCAACCTGCACCACTCGGCACGGCGCCTGCGCCGCGAAGTCGGCGTAGAACTGGACAGCGGGCTTCAGGTAGGTTCGGTCGCAGATCACCATGGCAGCCTCGGCGGCGTAAAACAGGGCGGTTTCCACCGGTGGCGATCGACGGGCGACAAAAGCGATTCCTCGGCGCTCCATCTTGTTGCATGGGTCGCTCAGTCAGGCGCCTTGGAGTAGGCTGGCGTAGAGGCGAGCCCTCGAGCAGTGAGGGATTCTGCCATGCCGTTCAAGGCCAACGCCGATCGCCGGCACCGCATCCCCAAGCAGCGCCAGAAGGTCACCAACTGGACTGAGTACGACGCCGGCTTGCGCGCCCGCGGTAGCCTCACGGTGTGGTTCACGGCCGAGGCGATCGAAGGGTGGCGCGCCGAGGCACGCACTGGCCGGGGTGGCCAGGCGAAGTACTCGGACCTAGCGATCGCAACCGCCTTGACGCTGCGTGCCGTGTTCCGCCTGGCGCTGCGCCAGACCGAGGGCCTGATCGGCTCCATGCTGCAGCTGCTGGGCCTTGACCTCGCGGTGCCGGACCACTCCACCCTAAGCCGCCGCGCTGAGACGCTGGAGGTGCTGCGGCCACGCTGTGGGCGCGAGCCGGTGCATCTTCTGGTGGACAGCACCGGCCTGCGGCTATGCGGCCCTGGCGGATGGCTGCAGGAGAAACACGGCAGCAAGCGGCGCCGGGCCTGGAAGATGCTCCACCTCGCCACGGACGCCGACACCGGCCAGATCGTCGCCTCAGTGCTGACCAGCAGGGATGCCGATGACGGCTCGCAGGTTAGCCCTTTGCTCGAGCGGGTCGATGGTTTCGTGGCATCCCTCACCGGCGATGGCGCCTACGACCGAGACGACGTCTACGCTGAGGTCGCGGCGCGACATCCCGATGCTGCCGTCATCGTCCCGCCGCGCGCAAACGCGGTGCCGAGCGGCACAGTTGCGACCGCGCCGACGCAGCGGGATGCACATCTGCGATGTATTGCCGAACGCGGCCGCATGGGTTGGCAGCGGGCGGCGGGGTACAACTGGCGCGCCCTGGTGGAGGCCGACATCTCGAGATGGAAGCGCGTCCTCGGTGACAGGCTGCGCTCACAGACAGATGGGCGCCAAGCGACCGAGGTAGCCATCGCTGCCAAGGTGCTGAACCACATGCTCGACCTTGGCCGGCCGGAGTACATCCGGATCGCATGATCCCGAGCGCGCACAGGGCTCAGCGTGCCCAGGTCACCGACCCATGCAACAAGATGACCGTATGCGCGACGGCCGCCTCGACCTGCTCAGGCTTCGATACATCGCAGGCGATGGTCAGCACCTCGCCGCCCGCTTGCTTCACCGCCGCCTCGGTCTCGCGCAGGGCTTCAGCGCTGCGGTCCAGAATGACAACACGCGCACCTTCAGCCGCGAAGGCTACAGCAGTCGCGCGGCCGATGCCGCTGGCCGCGCCGGTGACGAAGGCAACCTTGCCGTTGAAACGAAGAGAATTGGGCATGGGAACACCTTGTTTATGAGTAAGGGACACCTTGTCTGACGATGATATAGGGATCGTCGATCGATCGATGAGCCATCCGCTCTTCAACAGGGCGATGAATCAAATTCATCTCAGCGGCGGCCGCCATGCCGTGGGCTGAACGTCCTTATGTCGAATGAGATCAAGTGGAAGTCGGTACCGCCAAGCGACAGCCGTCGCGTAGTCCCATTGGTCTCGGCAACATTCTGGAAGTTGTCTTTGCGTCGCCAACAATCGCGGATCATGTACCTCTTGCCGGTGACGATGTCATAAGCCTTCGTGACATATGCCCTCGATCTTCTTCGGCATGAGCATTGTTCAACAGCGCATTGCTAAAGTCTCAACAGGGAAAGGGGGGTGCAGGCCGGCATAGCTGCGCTAACTGCCCTCATCACCAAATCTGGGACGCAGGGAATGCCGAAGCCTCATATCATCTGCCATATGGCCAGCAGCCTGGACGGCAAGATCTTACCCCGCTTTTGGGCTCCGGAAGGCGTTCATGATCCGTCTATCTACGACCGACTGCACCACAAACTTGGGGGTGGGTCATGGATCGTCGGACGCGTTACAGCGCAGGAATTTGCGAAACGGGATACCTATCCCACCACGACGGACAAAACCTTCGTGCGGGAAGCCTGGCTACCCCAAAAGAGTGCCAAAGCCTATGCCATCATGGTCGATGGTGACGGCAAGATCGCTTGGGGGCGCGCCCATGTCGATGGTGAGCCGATCGTCGTTGTTCTGACCGAGCAGGTTTCCGACGCTCACCTCGCCGGATTGCGTGAGGATGGTGTTGGCTATGTCTTCGCTGGCAGGACTGAACTTGATCTTCCACTGCTCCTGGAAGTCCTACACGCCAGTCTCGGGATCAAACAGCTTCTTCTTGAAGGCGGGGGCGGCCTCAACGGCTCATTCCTGCGCGCCGGTCTTGTCGACGAGTTCAGCTTGGTTCTGGAACCGGCGATCGATGGCACACGTGGCAGCCCCACCACCTTCGACGGTGGTGACGCCAATGCCGGCCTGCCGCCGGTCAGAGGCCTGACCTTGACCGAGCAAAACCTACTCGAAGGCGGAGTCCTATGGCTTCGCTACAGCGTGGAACACGGTCCGGCCGCAAAGGCACGTTGAGCGTTGCTCATTGCTGCATCAAGCCTCCGGCTAGTTGGCCCTCACGGGGCGAAGCCATAGATCGACCTGGAAGTGATCTGGCTCAGGTCTGGATTGCGACGCGGGTCAGTATGGCTGCGAGGCCAAGGCATCTGATCTGCCTTAGCAGGAAGTATAACATGGCCGGCAACACGACCGCTTTCGACGAGAGTCTGATCACGTGCAAGCGCCCATCCTGGGGCGCTGTCTACGCGATGGGGCTGTGCGGTTTCGCGCTGATCGCCTCGGAGTTTCTTCCTGTCAGCTTGCTCAGTCCCATTGCAGCAGAGCTGCAACTCACGGAAGGCCAGGCGGGACAAGCAATCTCCATCTCGGGCCTGTTTGCACTGATCAGCAGCCTCTCGATCAGCATCGTCGCCGGACGCTTCGACCGGAAGTATGTGCTGCTGGTCCTGACAGCATCCTTGATGATATCCGGAATGATCGTTGCCTTCGCCCCGAACTACGCAGTTATGATGGCGGGTCGCGCCCTGCTTGGCTGCGCCATCGGCGGCTTCTGGTCCATGTCCGCTGCCACCGCGATGCGGCTGGTGCCTGCCGCTTCAGTCATGACGGCGCTTGCCATCGTCAACGGCGGCAACGCCATTGCCTCAACCGTCGCAGCGCCGCTCGGCAGCTTTGCAGGAGGGCTGTTTGGTTGGCGAGGCACCTTCTTCTGTGTCGTACCAGTCGCCGCCTTGGCGTTTGTTTGGCAGGCGCGGTCCTTACCCTCATTGCCCGCACCGGAGCGCCGGATTGATGGCAAGGGAGGCATGCTTGAACTGCTGCGTCGGCCCGCCCTCGTGCGAGGATTACTGGCAGTGGCGCTCCTGTTTGCGGGACAATTCGCGCTGTTCACTTACCTCCGTCCTTTCCTGGAACAGGTCACGCAGTTGAGCCTGCCGACGCTGTCGGCAGTGCTTCTGGCAATCGGCCTGGCGGGCTTCACGGGCACTCTGCTGATCGGACGGGTGCCAAAGCGTCACCTTGACCATACGCTGGCCATCCTGCCCGCGATCATGGCTGTGATTGCGGTGGCCCTGGCCGTCTACGGCCGTTCGGTGCCGGTTACGGTGGTGCTCCTGGCGGTTTGGGGTTTCGCCGCCACCGCAGCACCCGTGGCGTGGTGGAGTTGGCTCGGCCGTACAGTACCCGATGCGGCCGAAGTAGGCGGTGGTCTCATGGTCGCCGTTATCCAGCTCGCCATCACCCTGGGAGCGAGTGTCGGGGGACTTGTTTACGACGCGGTGGGCCCGTCGTCGGAATTCCTCGCCAGCGGGCTGGTCCTGATTCTGGCGTCACTCGCCGCCTTTGCCGGCATCCGGCGTCAAGGCGGCACTGCTCGAGTGACCGCTGCCCATGATCAGTGAGCGGCTCTCACTGGAGCATTGATCTGCCTTCATATGCCATCGGGCTAACCCTCCACCAAATAGAATGGGTGAAGCCCAACTCCGTGAAAACTTGGTTGAGTGAGGGTCAGACCCCACCGACGCACAGCAATGAAAGGAACGACCTTCATGCCGGATATGCCCGAGCTGGAAGTGACCCGACGCGGCGTCCTCAGCGTGGGGGCCGCAACCGCCGTGCTGGGTAGTGTCACCCCCCTCCAGGCCCAGGAAAGGCAGCCTATGCAGCATGAACCTGCACCTCTTCCCGTCAGCTTCGAGGTGAACGGACAGCCGCAGGCATTGACGCTCGACGCCCGGACGACGCTGCTCGACGCCTTACGCGAGCACCTGCACCTGACGGGTACCAAGAAGGGCTGCGATCACGGCCAATGCGGTGCCTGCACGGTGATGGTCGATGGCGTGCGGATCAACGCCTGCCTCAGCCTGGCCGTGATGCATCAGGGCGACAAGATCACCACCATCGAAGGGCTCGGCACCCCCGACAACCTGCACCCGATGCAGGCTGCCTTCGTGAAGCACGATGGCTACCAGTGCGGCTACTGCACCCCCGGCCAGATTTGCTCAGCCGTGGCGGTGCTGGACGAGATCAAGCGCGGCGTGCCGAGCCATGTGCAGGCAGACCTGAACGAGGCCCCCCATCCCACCAACATCGAGATGCGAGAGCGGATGAGCGGCAACATCTGCCGTTGCGGCGCCTATTCGAACATCGCCGAAGCCATGGCCGAAGTCGCCGGAGAGAACGCATGAGGGCCTTTACCTACGAGCGCGCCGCCGATCCCGTGGCAGCCGCGCGGGCGGTCGCAGGGCGGCCCGGCGCCAAGTTCATCGCCGGCGGCACCAATCTGCTCGACCTCATGAAGATCGAGGTCGAAACCCCGACCCACTTGGTGGACGTACAGGATCTCGGCTTCGATCGGATCGAAGCGACGCCGGAGGGCGGGCTGCGGATCGGGGCGCTAGTCACCAATACCGCTTTGGCCGCAGACGCGCGGGTCCGCCGGGACTACGGCGTACTCAGCCGTTCGATCGTCGCAGGCGCCTCGGGGCAGTTGCGCAACAAGGCCTCGACCGCGGGCAACCTGCTCCAGCGCACGCGCTGCTCCTATTTCTACGACACGAATATGCCCTGCAACAAGCGGACCCCCGGTGCCGGCTGCGCCGCGATCGAGGGCTATTCGCGCCAGCTCGGCGTCATCGGCGTGAGCCCGGCCTGCATCGCCACCTTCCCCGGCGACATGGCGGTGGCCATGCGCGTGCTTGATGCCGTGATCGAGACGGTCGATGCCCAGGGGCAACGCCGCACGATCCCGATCGCCGACTTCCATCGGCTTTGGGGCGATACCCCGCAGCACGACACGGTCCTGCGTCCGGGGGAGTTGATCACCGCGGTGACACTGCCGCGCCCGCTGGGTGGTAGGCACTTCTACGAAAAGGTGCGGGATCGCGCCTCCTACGCCTATGCCCTGGTTTCGGTCGCGGCGGTCATTCAGCCCGACGGGACGGGCCGGGTCGCCTTCGGCGGCGTGGCGCCCCGACCCTGGCGGGTCGAGGCGGCCGACGCGCTGCTGCCGCAGGGTGCCGCCGCGGTCACGGCACGCGCTTTCCAGGGGGCCACCCCCACCGAGGACAACGCCTTCAAGCTGCCGCTCGCCACCCGCGCCCTGGCTTCCGTCATCGCGCAAGCCAAGGCCTGATGCCATGAAGTTCGAAACTCCCGCCGGCGCCAACCCCATCGACCGGATGCAAGCGGTCGGCCAGCCGCACGACCGCATCGAGGGCAAGCTCAAGACGACCGGCCGGGCGACCTACGCCTACGAGCACCACCGCGAGGTGCCCAATGCCGCTTACGGTGTCGTCGTGGCGTCGGCCATCGCCAAGGGACGTATCCGGTCGATGGATCTGGGTCCCGCCAAAGCTGCGCCCGGGGTGCTCGCGGTCGTCGTCGCCTCGGACGTGCCCAAGCTGGGCAAAGGCAAGTTCAACACGGTCAAGCTGCTCGGCGGGCCGGACGTGGACCATTACCACCAAGCAATCGCCGTGGTCGTCGCGGAAACCTTCGAGCAGGCACGGGCAGCCGCCGCCCTCGTACGGGTCGACTATGCTTCCGCCGGCGGCCAGTTCGACCTCGCGGAAGCGCTGAAGACGGCGCCTCTCATCGGCGGGTCGAGCGACGAGGGCAGCGGTGGCGGTGCGGAAGACCGCGTCGGCAATTTCGAGCAGGCCTTTGCCGCCGCGCCCGTCACCCTCGACGCGGCATACTCGACCCCCGACCACAGCCACGCGATGATGGAGCCCTTCGCTTCCGTCGCGGCCTGGGAAGGCGACGAGCTGCGCCTCTGGACCTCCAACCAGATGATCGACTGGGGGCGGAGCGACCTCGCCACCACCCTTGGCATTCCGAAGGAAAAGATCCGCTTCATGTCGCCCTACGTGGGTGGCGGCTTCGGCGGCAAGCTGTTCCTGCGAACCGATGCGGTCCTGGCAGCGCTCGGCGCGCGCGCGGCGCGGCGACCGGTCAAGGTGGCCATTCCGCGCCCGATGATAGCGAACAACACCACCCACCGCCCGGCGACGCATCAGCGCATCCGCATCGGCGCGGAACGGGACGGCACCATCACCGCGATCGCGCATGAGAGCGGCTCGGGCGACCAGCCGGACGGGTCCCCGGAAACCGCCGTCTCGCAGACCAAGCTGATCTACGCCGGCGCCAACCGGCTGACTTCGATGCGCCTCGCGGTTCTCAACCTGCCGGAAGGCAACGCCATGCGCGCCCCGGGCGAGGCACCGGGCATGATGGCCCTCGAGGTCGCCATGGACGAGATGGCAGAGAAGCTCGGGATGGATCCGATCGCCTTCCGCGTGGAAAACGACACGCAGGTCGACCCGGAGAAGCCGGAGCGCCGCTTCTCCCAGCGCCAGCTGGTCCGCTGCCTGAACGAGGGCGCGGAGCGATTCGGATGGTCACGGCGCAACGCCACGCCAGCGCAGGTGCGTGACGGACGCTGGCTCGTGGGGATGGGGGTCGCCGCCTCCTTCCGCAATCACCTGAACATGCCCTCGGCCGCGCGCGTACGGCTGGCCCAGGACGGTATCGTGACGGTCGAAACCGACATGACCGACATCGGCACCGGCTCCTACACCATCATCGCGCAGACGGCGGCCGAGATGATGGGCGTGCCGACCGACGCGGTGGTCGTGAAGCTTGGGGATTCCGCCTTCCCCGTGTCTGCCGGTTCCGGCGGGCAGTTCGGCGCGGCGAACGCGACGGCTGGCGTCTATGCCGCCTGCGTGAAATTGCGCGAGATGGCAGCGCAACGCCTCGGCTTCAACTCGGCCGATGCGGTCTTCGCCGAAGGACAGATCCGTAGCGGCAACCGCTCGGCTCCCCTGCGGGAGGCTGCATCCTCGGGCGCGCTTACCGCAGAAGACAGGATCGAGTTCGGTGATCTCGGCAAAACCTACCAGATCTCGACCTTTGGGTCGCACTTCGTCGAGGTTGGCGTCGATGCCTATACCGGTGTGACGCGCATCCGGCGGATGCTGGCGGTGTGCGCCGCCGGGCGCATCCTGAACCCCAAGTCGGCGCGCTCGCAGATGCTCGGCGCGATGACCATGGGCGTGGGGGGCGCGCTGATGGAGGAATTGGCGGTCGACAAGCGCCACGGCTTCTTCGTCAACCACGATTTGGCGGGCTATGAGGTGCCGGTCCACGCCGACATCCCCCACCAGGATGTCGTGTTCCTCGACGAGGCTGACGACAAGGCCAATCCGATGAAGGCCAAGGGCGTGGGCGAGCTGGGCCTGTGCGGCGTCGGCGCGGCGGTGGCGAATGCCATCTACAACGCCACCGGCGTACGCGTGCGCGACTACCCACTCACCCTCGACAAGCACCTCGATCGCCTGCCGGCAGTGGCCTGACGGAAGGGCATGCGCATGAACCCCGATACCGCCGCACTCCTGCTGATCGAGTTCCAGAACGACTTCGTCAGTGAGGGGGGAGCTCAGCACCATGCCGTCAAGGAGGTGATGGCCCAGACCGGCATGCTGGCCCATGCCCGGGCCGTCGCCGATGAGGCCCGGCGGCGCGGCGCGTTGGTGCTGCATGCCCCGATCACTTTCGCCGAGGGGTACCCCGAGATGCCGCGCGAGCCCTACGGAATCCTCGCCGGCATCCTGGCCGCGAAGGCATTCCGCAAGGGAAGCTGGGGCGCCGCCTTTGCCGAGGAGATGACGCCGGCGGATGGCGACATCGTGCTGGAGGGCAAGCGGGGCCTGGACTGCTTCGCCTCCACCAACATCGACTTCATCCTCCGCCAGCGGGGGATCACGGACCTAGCGATTGGCGGCTTCCTGACCAATTGCTGCGTCGAGTCGACGATGCGCTCGGCCTACGAGCGCGGCTATCGCGTCGTGACGCTGACCGACTGCACCGCCACGCTAAGTCCGGAAGAGCAGGACGCCGCCGTCACCAGGAACTTCCCGATGTTCTCGCGGCCCCTGACCCATCAGGCGTTCCTCGCGGAGTTGGCAGCCGAAGGAGCAGCGGCATGAAGTTCGACACCCCCGCCGGCATGAATCCGGCCGACCGGCAGGCGGTGCTGGGCCAGCCACACGTACGGGTCGATGGCCGGCTCAAGACGACGGGCACGGCGCCCTATGCGGCCGAGCATCAGGATGTCGGCCCTGGCCTCGCCTATGGCTACATCCTCGGCGCGGCCATCGCCAAGGGGCGGATCGAACGGATCGATGTCTCCAGGGCACGGGCCGCGGCCGGCGTCGCCGCCATCGTCACGCATGAGAATGCCGGCCCGCTTGGCACCGGCGAGTTCTACGTGCAGCGCATGCTCGCGGGACCGCGGGTCGATCACTACCACCAGGCCGTCGCCGTCGTGGTGGCCGACACCTTCGAGCAGGCGCGTGCCGCCGCCGCCTTGATCAGGGTGGACTATGCTCGGGAAGGCGGCGCCTTCGACCTCGCCGCCGCCAAGGATACGGCACCGCCGGCGCCGAAGGAGGCGTTCGGCGGCCCGCCGGAGGTGAAGGTCGGCGACTTCGACACTGCCTTCGCCAATGCGCCGGTGACGGTGGACGAGACCTATACGGTGCCCGACCAGGCGCATGCGATGATGGAGCCGCACGCCACCATCGCCCGCTGGGATGGAGACCGGCTCACCTGCTGGACAGCGATCCAGCAGGTCAACTGGGGCATACGGGACCTGGGATCTATCCTGGGAATTCCGAAGGAGAGGATCCGCCTCATCTCCTCCTTCATCGGCGGCGGCTTCGGCGGCAAGGGTACGGTGCAGAGCGACCTTGCGCTGGCCGCCCTCGCAGCCCGTGCCGCGCGGCGGCCGGTGAAGGTCGCGCTGCAGCGTCCGATCATGTTCAACAACACCATCCACCGCCCGCAGACGATCCAGCGCATCCGGCTGGGCGCCGGGCGCGACGGACGGATCACCGCGATCGGGCACGACAGCTGGTCCGGCAATTTGCGCGGCGGCCGCACTGAGCCCGCGACGGCACCGACGCGACTTCTCTACGGCGGCGAGAACCGGTTGCTGCGGCGGTTCCTGACCACGCTCGATCTGGCCGAGGGAAATGCCATGCGGGCGCCTGGCGAGGCGCCGGGCATGATGGCGCTCGAGATCGCCATGGACGAGTTGGCGGAGCGGCTGGGCGTGGACCCGGTGGCACTGCGGATCGCCAACGACACGCAGGTCGATCCGGAGAAGCCCGGGCGCCGCTTTTCCACGCGCGCCCTGGCCGAGTGCCTGCGGAGCGGGGCCGAACGCTTCGGCTGGAGCGGGCGTCCCAGCGAACCCGCCAGCCGGACCGATGGACGCTGGCTGGTCGGCATGGGCGTGGCGAGTGCCATCCGCGGGGCGCCGATCAGCAAGGCGGGCGCGCGCGTGCGCCTGAACCGCGACGGCATCGTGACCGTCGAGACGGACATGACCGACATCGGCACCGGCAGCTACACGATCGTCGCGCAGACCGCGGCCGAGATGATGGGCGTCCCGCTCGATCGCGTCATAGCAAAGCTAGGAGATTCCACCTTCCCCGAGACCCCGGGTTCGGGCGGGCAGCAGGGCGCGGCATCGAGCACCGCCGGGGTTTACGCGGCCTGCATGACGCTGCGGGAGGCAGTGGCGCAGCGTCTGGGCTTCAACACCCAGGACGTGATTTTCGCCGATGGCGAGGTGCGCTCGGCCGGCCGGTCCGTCCCGCTCGCGGCCGCCGCGCGCGAGGGCGAATTGGTGGTCGAGGACAGCATGGAATATGGCGACCTCGCCCAGCGCTACGCCCAGCAGACCTTCGGTGCGCACTTCGTCGAGGTGGGCGTCGATCGCTACACCGGCGTGGTCCGCGTGCGCCGCATGCTGGCGGTGTGTGCGGCGGGCCGCATCCTCAATCCCCTCACCGCGCGCAGCCAGGTGATCGGCGGCATGACGATGGGGATCGGCGCGGCGCTGATGGAGGAGATGGTGGTGGACACCCACCTCGGCCTCTTCGTCAATCACGACCTCGCCGGCTACGAGGTACCCGTCCATGCCGACGTGCCGCATCTCGACGTCGTGTTCATCGACGAAGCCGATCCGACCATGTCGCCGCTCAAGGCCAAGGGCGTGGGGGAACTCGGCCTGTCGGGCGTGGCGCCCGCCATTGCCAATGCCGTCTACAACGCAACAGGCGTGAGGGTGCGGGAATACCCCATCACCGTCGAGAAGCATCTGAACAGGCTCCCCGCCATCTCCTAGGGCGTGATGGCAGCGCTCCGGCAATGCGCGAGCGCCTCTGTTGGCCGATAGGTGTCAGGCCAAAGGTCGCCCGGACATCCGCCGTATTGATAGAGGATCTTCTATGAACCCGACCTACGATTTCAGCGGCCAGTCTGTTCTGGTCACCGGCGCCAGCGCCGGCATGGGACTGGCTGCGGCCCGTGCCTTTGCGGAGGCAGGCGCCGCCGTTATGCTGGCGGATGTGAGGCAAGAGGCGGTCGCGGCCGTGGCGCGGGAGTTGGCGGACGCCGGTCACAAGGCCCTCGCCGTCACTTGCGACGTGAGCGACGATGACCAGGTTGCCGCCATGGTGGAGCGCGCCGTCGCCGAGTTCGGCCGCCTCGACATCGCCTTCAACAATGCGGGGACCATGGCCCAGGTCGCCCCGACCGCCGAGAGCACCCGCGACGAATGGGACCGCGTCATCGGGATCAACCTCCGGGGCGTCTGGAGCTGCATGCGGCACGAACTGCGGCAGATGCAGCGCCAGGGCAGCGGCGCCATCGTCAACAACGCCTCGGTCGGAGCCCTGACCGGCAATCCCGGCATCGGATCCTACATCGCCTCCAAGCACGGCGTTGTCGGCCTGACACGCACCGCCGCTCTCGAATACGTCAGGCACGGCATCCGCGTGAACGCGGTGAACCCCGGCGTGATCGATACCCAGATCGCCCGGGACGTCGTGAAGGGCGACGATCAGGCCTACGCCGACATGGTGAAGCAGGTTCCCATCGGGCGGGCGGGCAGGCCCGATGAGATCGCCGCGATCGTTCTGTGGCTGTGTAGCCCGGCCGCGAGCTACGTCGTCGGCCAAGCGATCACCGTGGATGGTGGCATGACGGTGCCTTGAGAGAGGTGGCGCCGGCCCCCTGCATTCACCGAGCTAGGACATCAACGTGACCGAGAACGGTATTCTTGCGACCCGACTGCGACCTGAACCGCAGCGTCGGCAACCGAAGGGAAGGCGCGCCCTCCTCCTCGGCGCGGTCGGCAGCTATGTCGTCGCGAGCATGGCCGCACGCGCTCAGGAGTCCGGAGCCGGACCGACTGCACTCAGCCATGACGCGCAGACTCGCGGCCCGGCACCGATCCCCCCCGGGGAGCGTGGCTTGCAAACCGTGGCCGCGGTGCCCTGGTTCAAGGTGTCCGACGCCGCCTTCGCCATCGAGGGACCGGCCTTCGACCGCAACGGCAACCTGTACGTCTGCGACGCATCGGACGGTCGCGTTCTTCGTCTGACACCTGAAAAACGGCTGTCGACATTCGTCACCATGGACCTCAGGCCCGGCGGTCTCGCGTTTCACCGGGACGGGCGACTGTTCATCGCCGCCCTGGATATTCCCCGGGGCGTTGGCGCGGTGATGGAGGTTCGGGCGGATGGCTCGGAGCTGCGGGCCGTCGTTCCGCCGGAGGCCGGGTACATGCCCAACGACCTCGTCTTCGACGCGCAGGGCGGTCTCTACTTCAGCGATTTCCAGGGCACATCCACCGATCCCCGTGGCGGCATCTACTATGTTGCGCCGAACTCGCCGTTGGTCATGCCCGTGCTGCCACGCATAGCGAAGGGGAACGGGGTCGCGCTCAGCCCGGATGGTAGGGTGTTGTGGGCGACCGAGTTTGGCGCCAACCGCCTGCACCGGGTCGAACTGGCGGATGCCGCGACGGCTACGCCGCTCGGCACCGCCGTGCCGTACCGCTTCACCGGTCCGGCGCCCGACTCCATGCGAGTTGATGCCGAAGGCAACGTGTACGTGGCGATCTACGGGCAGGGTCGCGTGCTTGCCTTCAACCAACAAGGTATTCCCATCGGCCAGATACTTCTCCCAGGACGCGAGGAGGGTCACAACCTGTTCTGCACCAACACGGCCCTCCGCCCTGGAAGCCACGAGCTGCTCATCGTTGCGAGCGACGGCGATGGCGGGCAGGGCACGTCAATCTTCCGGGCCGGAGCCTTTGCGACGGCCTTGACGCTCTTCTCGCACCGATGACGAACTTGTCTCAACACCCCCCCGGAGCGGATGGCGGATCGGGCCCCGGCACTTCCGGAAGGGAGGGAGAGACGACCGCCGCGTCGTCGCTCAGGGAGGAGGCCGACATCCTTCCGAAGGTCCCGCTTCTATTGCTGGCCCTGACCGGCTTCACCGCGATCGTCACGGAAACCATGCCCACCGGCCTGTTGCCGCAGATCTCCGTGGATCTCGGTATCGAGCCGCCGGCCGTCGGGCAGATGGTGACCATCTACGCGCTGGGTTCGCTGCTGGCGGCGATCCCGCTCGTGAGCCTGACGCAGCGGTTGCGCCGCAGGCCGGTGCTGATGACCGCCATCGCGGGCTTCCTGATCTTCAACATCGTGACCGTGGCCACCTCATCCCTGGTGGTGATCATGGTGGCGCGATTTATGGCGGGCGTATCGGCCGGGCTCTCCTGGGGGCTGCTGGGCGGCTACGCGCGGCGGATGGTGGTGGACAGCCTAAAGGGCCGTGCGGTGGCCCTCGCCATGGCAGGCACGCCGGTCGCCCTGTCGATCGGCACGCCCCTCGGCACTTACCTGGGCGGCGCGATCGGGTGGCGCGGCGCCTTCGTGGTTATGTCGGCACTGGCCGCCATGCTTCTCGTCGCGGTTTCCTGGCGAATGCCCGACTTTCCAGGCCAGCCTTCGGACCGTCCCTTGCGCGTCCGCACGGTGATCATGACTCCAGGTGTGCGGCCGGTGCTGCTCGCTGCCTTTCTCTGGGTGACGGCGCATTATGTTCTCTATACCTATGCGGCTCTCTTTGCGGCGCAGGTCGGCATTCCCCAGCGGACCGACCTGCTGCTGGCAGTCTTCGGTTTTGCGTCTCTGTCCGGCATCTGGCTTGCCGGCGCGATGGTCGATCGACGGCTTCGCATGCACGTCCTGGGCAGCCTGGTCCTGTTCGCCTTGGCGACGGCCGCGATGGCTTTCGCCAGGCAAGCGCCGATGCTTTTGTGGCCGGCCGTGATCGTCTGGGGCATCACCTTCGGTGGGGCCGCTACCTCGATCCAGACCGCAGCGTCGGACGCTGCCGGAGAGGGCGTCAACATCGTCAGCGCGATGACCACCACGACCTGGAACGCTGCCATCGCCCTCGGCGGCGCGCTCGGTGCCTTGATCCTGGGACTGCAGGGCGTCACAGGCTTCTTCTGGGTCATGCTGGCCCTGATACTGACCAGCTTGATCGTCGCGGTTGGGGCGCGCGATCATGGCTTCAGGCTTGGCGCCCGAGCCGGACGATGATGCATTCCATGGCTCTCTCCCGACCGCTTGTCAGGAAACATTGACATGATGCGGACCATGATCAGTGCTGCCATCGTCACCACCCTTTTCTTTGCAGGATCAGCCATGGCGCAGGACCGCATCCGGATCTCATCCGATTGGGGGGCGGTCACGGCCGAACTGGGCGATAATGCCGCCGCACGGGCACTCGCGCGCATGCTGCCGGTGACAGTCAGCATGCGGGATCACCTGCGGCAGGAGAAGACGGGAAACCTGCCGGCAGCGCTGCCGGAAACAGACCGTCAGCGGGACTTCGAGACCGGAACGCTGGGACTATGGAGTGCCGATCACTTCGTGATTTACTATCGAAGCGGGCGTGTCCCCTCCCCCGGCATCATCGTGCTCGGCCGCGTCACCGGCGATGTGTCCATCTTCGATCGTGCGGGTTCCGTCTCCATCCGGATGGAACGGCTGCCCTGACGGCGCCAGGCTGCAGCATGGTATCTGACGTCCTGCTGGCGACTCATGGCTGACGCCTGAGAAAGAAACAGATTCGGTTCGGGAATTGAACCAGCTTCGCCGGTATGAGAGATGGCGGCGCCGTCCGGACGGGGGTTGCGTGGCCAGCAATAGCGCCGATCCCGTCGCAGGACCGTTGATTGAAAGGCGCGACTTTGCATGCCCGTCACCCGCTCCGATGTTGCTGACTTCAGCTACTTCCTTGCCATCGCTCGCCATCGCAACCTGCGTCTGGCCGGGCTGGAGATGGGTGTCAGCGCATCGGCGTTGAGCCATGCACTGAAAGGGCTGGAGGGACGGCTCGGCGTTCGCCTCTTCCACCGAACGAACCGAAGCGTCACGCTGACGGCGGCCGGCGAGGAACTGCGTGACGCGATCGAGGCGCCATTCGATGCGATCGGGCAGGCAATCGATGGTCTTAACCGCCACCGCGACGCGCCGGCCGGACGCATCCGCCTCAATGTTCCCGTGGATGCAGCCCCCTTGCTCCTCGCGCCGGTGCTGCCAACCTTCGTGAGGCGCTACCCGGACATCGAGATCGAGATCGTTGCAAGCAACCGCATGCTGGACGTTTTCGACGGCGGCTTCGATGCGGGGATACGCTACGGTGGCACTGTGCCCCAGGAGATGGTGGCACAGCGTCTCTCGGCGGATCTGCGCTGGGTGGTTGCGGCCGCGCCATCCTATCTCGAGCGGCTTGGGATACCCAGCCGGCCCAAGGATTTGCAGGACCATAATTGCATCAGGGTCAGGCTCGGTGACGGGAGCCTATACGATTGGGAGTTCGTGGGGCCGGACGGCGAGTTCGCCATTGCCGTTCCAGGTCAGATTACGATTGACGAGACACGGGCGATGCTGTCGCTCGGCCTTCAGGGCGTCGGCCTCATGTACGGCATGGAGCCGACCTTCGCGCCTCTGTGCAAAACGGATGAGCTGCGCCTGGTGCTGGAAGAATGGTCGACGACTGGTCCCGGGTACCACGTCTACTACTCCAGTCGCAGACAGGTGCCGGTCGGCCTACGCCTGCTGATCGACCTCATCCGTGAAATGCGCCCGCTCGGCCTGTGACGGGGCTCAAGCCGATATGCGCCCTCGGCGCTGGTTCGGGATGCCTCAAAGGAACACATCCCGAAAAATCAAGCTCCGGGGAAGATCACTCAGCCTCGGTAGCGCAATGCCTCGACCAGCAAGGCAAAGGCCGGCGTCTGCTGGCGGCGGCTGGGATAGTAGACGTGGTATCCCGAGAAAGGTTCGCACCAATCTTCTAGCACCCGCACGAGGCGACCCTCCGCCAGTGGGCCTTGCACCTGTTGCTCGGTCAGGATGGCCAAGCCAAGTCCGGCTAGCGCTGCATGCAGCATGAGCGAGGCGCTGTTGAAGATGAGCTGCCCCGTGACCCGCACCCGGAGCTCGCGCTTCTTCTTCTCGAACTCCCACACATACAGTCCGCCATGCGTCGGCAGCCGGAGGCTGATGCAGTTATGCGACGTCAGATCCTGCGGCTGCCTGGGTGGTGGGCGCCGTGCAAAGTAGGAGGGTGCCCCAACGACCGCCATGCGTATCGGCGGTGCGATCGGCACGGCGATCATGCCCTGCGCTACGGTTTCTCCTGACCGTATGCCGGCGTCGCACCGCTCCGCGACGATGTCGGTTAGCCCGTAGTCGACGATGATCTCCACCTGGATGTCCGGGTACTCCTGCAGGAGTTGCTCCAGCCTGGGCAGCAGGACCGAGGTTGCCGCATTTTCCGTCGCACTGATCCGGATCGTGCCCGATGGCTTCTCCCGCAGCTCGCCGAGAGCAACCAGTTCCTCGCCAATCTCATCAAGCTTCGGACCGACCTTGCGAAGAAGGCGCTCCCCCGCTTCGGTAGGGGCGACACTGCGGGTGGTCCGAGTGAGTAGGCGGAGGCCAACCCGGGCCTCCAGCCCGCGGATGGTATGGCTGAGCGCCGATTGCGAAACCCCAAGCTTGGCAGCAGCCCGCGTAAAGCTGCGCTCCCTCGCCACGGCCATGAAGGCGGCGATGTCATTGAGGTTCACACCGGCCATTCAGAAGAACCGCTCATAAGTTCTTGCGTATTGTACCGCCTAATCAGACGCGGCCACAGCCATCATCTCTGTTGCCAGTCAGGGCGGTTGCCTCTCAGGAAAATCGCATCTCTCATGTGGAAAGGCAGAACCATGGACATCCAACGCGTGGGCTCGCAGCCCTCCGGCAAGGGGCCGGCCGACTACTTCACCGGGACCGTCCGCATCGACCCGCTCTTCAGCCCGCCCGATCCGGCCCGGGTAGCCGGCGCGCTGGTCACCTTTGAGCCTAATGCCCGCACCGCTTGGCATACACACCCCTTCGGTCAGACCCTGATCGTCACGGCCGGGCTCGGCTGGGTGCAGCGCAAGGGCGGACCCGTGGAGGAAATTCGGCCGGGCGACGTAGTGTGGTTCTCGCCCGGCGAGAAGCATTGGCACGGAGCGTCCCCGACTACGGCAATGAGTCACATCGCCGTTCAGGAGAAGCTGAACGGCTCCCCCGTCGACTGGATGGAGCACGTCACCGACACCGAGTACCGCCGCACCTAGCGATGAGCACGGCCATCCGGGTGCCCGGAGCGTAAGAACCGGGCATCCCCGGCATGCCGCCCGGCACCCGGGCTCCGGTTTAGGCGTGGTAGCCCCTGAATCGATGAGCAGCACCCACGAATTGCAGGAGCAGCAGATGAATAGCGGAACCGAGTATTTTTCCGGCACGGGCGCATTCGCAGCTGGCAGTAATCTGGCCCGCAGGATGGGACTCCTGACCCTGGTGGCCGCGACGGCACTCTCCCTAGGTAGCACGCCGCAACAGGCCAGGGCGCAGGGGACGGCCGATGCCTCCCGGTCGGCTGAGGGCGCCCTACAGACCGTGGCACCCGCCCTGGAGCATTACGAACGACGTGACCTCTTCGGCAACCTGTGGCGACGTCCTGAACTCTCGCCGCGGGACCGCAGCCTCGTTACCATATCGGCCCTAATTGCACGGAATCAGGCGAGCGAGTTGCCCAACTACCTTGATCGCGCGCTCAACAGCGGCGTCAAGCCGGAGGAAATTTCCGAACTGATCACCCACATGGCCTTCTACGCCGGCTGGGGCAACGCCCGGGAGGCTGCCGGGGCGGCGGCGCGGGTCTTCACCCACCATGGCATCGGTGCTGCTCAGCTGCCCCCTGCGGAACCCGGCCTCCTGCCGCTCAACGAGGCTGCCGAAGCGCAACGCGCAGCCCAAGTCGCGCAGAGCGTCCGCCCGGTCGTGCCCGGCCTTGACCAATTCACGACGGACATTCTGTTCCGGGACCTCTGGCTGCGCCCGGGCCTTGCTCCGCGGGACCGCAGCCTCGTCACGCTCAGCGCCCTGATCACCGCCGGCCAGGCGGCGCAGGTCCCGTACCATCTTAACCGCGCGATGGATAACGGCCTGACGCGCGCCGAGGCCTCCGAGGTCGTGACCCACCTCGCCTTCTACGCCGGCTGGCCGAACGCCTTCTCGGCCGTCCCCGTACTCAAGGGCGTCTTCGAGGCCCGCCGTGACTGAGCACGCCAGCATGCCAGGCCGCTGATCTCTTTGAAGAGGAACGAGAATGAAGCGCATCGCCACCTTCGCCGTTATGGCATCCCTAATCACCCCGCTGGGCGCCCACGCCAACCAGACACCAGCCACGGCCGTCGGTGAGGCTGCCTTGCAAGTCACGCGGGCAGGCTCGCAACCCTCAGCGCGCGGGCCGGCTGAGTATTTCACGGGCACCGTGCGTGTCGATCCGCTGTTCCCGGCCGATGCGCCATCGCGGATGTCTGGCGCAAACGTCACCTTTGAACCTGGTGCACGGTCGGCTTGGCACAGCCATCCGGTGGGCCAGGTCTTGATCGTGACGGCAGGCCTTGGATGGGTGCAACGCGAGGGTTCGCCGCCCCAGGAAATCCGGCCCGGAGACGTCGTTCGGATCGCCCCCGGTGTGAAGCACTGGCACGGCGCCGCCAAGGCCACCGGCATGACGCACATTGCGCTTCAGGAGCACGTCGACGGGCAAGTTGCGACTTGGATGGAACACGTCAGCAACGACCAGTACCCCCGGTGACCCCTGGTGACCGCCGCCCACCTAGCCGGATGCCGACGATGTCGCAGCCGCAGATCTCGCCCTTGGCCTCGTAGCCAAGGGTTTCGAGGTGCCGCGTCACCGACGCATAAAGCAAGGTCTCGCGCCTACGGCCGGTCGCTCTGGGCTCGTTCATGCGACCCTCCGCTGGTCGATCCCCTGGCCAGGCTTCGGCCTGAGGGTAATGGTCCCGAAGGCCACCTCCTGGTCCATGTCGAGGGTGGCGTCGCGGGCCAGCTCGAGGCTGGCGACCAGGGTGCTGGCCAGCGCCGCCCGCTGCCGCAGCTGGCGCTTTGCCGCGCCGGCCGGGATAGGCGGCAGGCAGTCCGCGAGCGAAAGTCCGTCGGGCTGGTGATTGAGCAGTGCGGTCACCCTGGCGATGGCCTCCGGCACGCGCCAGAGGTCGATCGGCACCGGCTGGTAGGCGGGGGCCTGAGCCGGCTGCCCCGCCTTGCCCTCGAGCATGGCAAGCGTTACCTCGAGGAAGGCGACGTAGAGCTCCGCCTGCGGTCGTGCCTGCCGCTCCATCTGTCCCCGGGCAAAGACCCGCAGGCCGAGCTGCGGCCGGGCGGCGAGCCAGTCGGCGGCGGCGCGCATGCGGGCCAGCTCGGTCAGCTGCTCCAGCCGTCGGGTGGCCTCCGCCGCGGCGGCCTCGGCCACGGCGAGGGTTTCCGGGCAGAGCAGGCGGGCCTTGAGCAGGACGAGGTCACTGGCGGCGACCAGCCAGGCGCTGCGGCGCTCAAGCAGGACGCGATCGGCGCTGTCCTCGAGCGCGGCGACGAGCTGGTCGGTGAGGGCGACGATCGACAGCGGACCGAGGTCGACGCGGTGGCGGCGGACCATCTCGAGCAGGAAGTCGAGCGGCCCCTCGAAGCCCGCCACGCTGAGCAGCGGCATTGCCTCTCCGGCCGGTGTCGGTGCCGTCCCCTGCCCGGCCGCCTCGGGCCAGTCCGGCTCCGGCTCAGCCATCGGTGGCTTCGCCGTAGTGCGGCCGCAGGCTGAGGGTCAGGTCCGGCCAGGTACGGCGGAGGGTCCTGAGTGCCGGCCAGGGCGACCAGTCGGCCGACCAGAACTCCACCAGCCAGTGATCGGTCCGGCGGTTGCGGCGATCGGCGGGACTGGGCAGCAGCCGGACGTGGCGGAGGGCGCAGGTGGTGCCCCAGTGGCGCCAGAGCCAGCTCTGACTCTGTGGGTCCTCGGGCCCCAGCCGGAGGATGGTGGCTGGCACCGGCAGCAGGCGGTGCAGATCGAAGGGACAACTCTGGTCGGTGGTGGCGCGCAGCAGGGCGCGCTGCTGCTGCAGGGCCACTGAGTCGCGCAGGCGGCGGGCCAGGATCCGCGCCCCGGCCAGGCTGATGGCCCGCACCCCGTCAACGGGGGCGGCCATGGGCAGGAACCAGTCCTCCTCCATCCGGTCGAGATCACGTTGCCAGGGGATGATCCCACTCCCCCTGGTGGCAGCCTGGAAGCGCCCGACGGCCTCGGTGGCACCGCTGACGCCGAGGGTGTTACGGAGCCAGTCGGTGTCGGTGGGCGCCAGGGGCGTAGGACCAATGTCTGACTCGGGCAGCATGGTCGTTACCGTCGCTTCGGCGAGCTGGCGGACGGTGAGGGAAGAGAACTGGCCCGCAGCCCCTCGGGCGACAGACGGCTGCCGGCGGGGACGCGAAGCCGGGCCAGACCGGCGCGGCGCCGAAGGATGCGCCAGACCCCCTGCGGGCTGAGCCGGTCCTCCAGCGTCCCCGCCGCGGTGACCCGGCGGAAGACCGCGCCGTAGTCGATCCGTGCCTGCCGCAGCCAGGCCTCCAGGGCGCAGGTTGGACAGCGGCCGAGTCAGGCGAACGGGCAAGCTCCAGCGCCCCTCGCCCCGTCTCCAGCATCACCCCTACCGCGGTGAAGCACAGCTGCCTGCGTTCGAGCGCCAGCAAAGCAGCACGATGCAGCATCGTGGCCTGGATGAGCAGCAGCAGCGCGGTCGCCGCCCGGCTCGATCCTCACCGCAGCTGGCGAGCAAGGCGCTGAGCGCGGCCTCGCAGCGGTCGTAGCGGCTTCATTTTGAGTGGGTCTTCGAGCCCTTGGAATTCCGACGGGTTGTTGGAAAGGACGATAGAGGCGCTCTGCAATCAGACAGTGCTGGTGCTCAACACAAATGTAGGAACTAATCCGAAATCATTTGCCGTTTCTGAGCCATCTTGTAATGGGTTTGATAACGGTGAACTGTTCCGCATAGAGACCGCGCTTTCAGGCTCATAGCTGTGAGCCGTGAAGGCAAACTCAAGCTGTACGGGGGGGGTGCCGAAGTAAGTGCACCAAAGGGTTAACGTCACATGCAGCACTTATACAGAGCGGTTCTTACAGACCGCATGCGCGGTGCACTCCTGACATTCAAATTTGCTGATGATTGCCTTCGACAGGCTCGTGCACACGCCGAGCTTCTGGCACCGACCGAGGCATATGCCTTCTGGACCGGGCCTGGATACCATATCAAACAGCGTGCTGACGCAGCCGCATGGTGGGCTGTGACCGTCTACAAGGCCTATGTAGCGGCAGGACTGGCTGGCTGTATGCGCAGCGGTGATCGAGACTTGGTCATTGCTGCCAATCGGCATTTTGACCAACACTCCATAGTTTGGATCGGCAAATAACATTCATATAGTATCTGAAATCTTTCGCCCTAACGATATTTCAAAAGCAATGGATATCGCCGTAAAAGCAATTGGGTAAACGAATGGCTCAGATTTGCTGAGCAATATGCTGAATAGAAATAACATCAATTCCACATCAGTCAATTTTTCATTCCAGATTTGATAGATATTTAGGCAGTTTCGCCACTCAGGCGAGCTGCCGATCCTGTGGTTGGTTTGGATCCTTGAGTGGGAGCGACATCGGCGCAGGAGAACTTGCCGGCTGTCTCGTGGCAGCGGCGGTCGCCGCCATGAAACACCCGAAGATGGCGAGCCACGCCAGTCGGCCGTGGTAGCGACCTTCCACGTCGCCACCGACGCCGATGATGAGCGCATTCCCCACGATGGCCGCGACGCTGACGCCAATGAAGATCAGTGCCAGAGGTGCCTTGCGGCGCCAGGCCACCAGGCCGCCGAGCGCGAGCAACGGCGCCCATGCCAAGCTGGTGAGGTCACCGACCTTCGCTGCGGTGGTCAGCTGCTTGGTCCGAAGCGGTCGGTCGACACCGCCATCGAGATAGCCAAGCTTGGCATCCCGCAGCGTTTGCAGGATGGCGGCCTGGTCTCGCCGCGCACCAAACGAGGCGCTGTCAGGCGAGAACAAAATGGCGCCCGCCCGTCCGATCCCAGCGACGAGCGACTCCCGCCAGTAGCGGCGGGTGGTGGCCGACACGATCTCCGCCGCCTCCGAGGCATAGCCAACCATGCCGCCAAGCCGGGCCTGCAGCGGGCTGTCGTCAGCGAAGCCGAACCACAGCGAGGTGGCCCCATCCAGCAGGATGCGCTCGTCGCACAGGCGCCACCGACGCGTCGGGCATTCTGCATCCAGAGTGCGTTGCGTCAGCCCATCTTCAACCTGCCGCGTGAGGGCAAGCGCTGGGCTGGAATAGGTGACGCGCGCCACCCCGTAGATGACGATATTCGCTGTGACCAAAAGACTGGCCGCAAGCACCGGCGCGGCGATGACGCCAAGTGCCATGGACCGCGACAGCCCAAGGCCAGGCCACAGCAGCGCAGCACCCAACAGGATGATGCCGATGCCGAACAGCAGCGGCAGGTGCGTGACATGCGCCATGCCGGCGAAGATGACGAAGGCCGCCATCAGAGCGCGTTCCCAGACACTGGCAGGAGGGCGCGCTACGAGGATAAAGGCCGCGAGCACCAACAATCCGGTCAATACGTCGGCCATCACCCAGATAATGAAAAACGGTAAGCTGGATAGCGCGATGACCGCTGACGCTGTGAACCGATCACGTGAGGAAACCTGCAGTGCGTCCAGGGTTCGCCAGACGAGCCAGAACGCGAGCGCTGCTTGCCCCAAAATGATGGGCCAGAGCGAGGTGTTCCAGTGCAGCAACCGGATCATGTAGGCATAGACCGGTGGTCGCAGCGTGCCAAAGCCCAGCTGACTCCCCACCGTCAGATAGTCCAGGGAGTCCCAAAACAGCAGTGGGTAGCCGATTACCAGGAGCGGCCATACCAGGGCAGCGACCATGCAGGCCGCGGCGAAGCGGCGCTCCCTCACGGCATTCATGTGCAGCCTCTCCGCCGTCGTCACGTACACAAGATCAGACTGCGTCTATGCGTACGGGGCCAGAGCCAGTCCAGTCACGAAACCAAAAGCTTGGCGCTACTGAAAAGCTCCATCGACCCCTGGCGGCCGCGTCGCAAGGTGGCGGCAGACGGCACCGATGCTGAGACCGAGCATCGCTCCGGCAAGCAGATCCGTCAGGAAGTGTGCCCCCATCATCATCAAGGCGGTACCACTGGCAACGCTGAGCAATAGCCAGCTGGCTCGCACTGCCACTTTGCTGCAAGGCCACAAAAAGGCGGTCATCACGCCCATCACCACCATGTGGCCGGACGGGAAGCAGCCGCTGTACAGGAAATGGAAGTTCCGCAGGGGCGCACTTTGGTGCCAGAACCAAGTGTCGGGCGCGACCCGGCCGAAGGCCATTTTCAACTCGGTCTTCGCCGCCAGTGCGACGCAGACGCCGAGGCCTGCGCTTAGCATCTGTCGCAAACCGGCCCCGATCCGCCCGGTCATCGACCACCAAAAGCCAATAACCAGCGTACTGGAAATAGCCATCACGGCCAGCGCTTCCGGTGCCCGCACAAACAGCCGGACCAGTCGACTGCGGCTGCCATGTTCCAGCAGATAAAGGGCGACCGGATGGTCAAGATATAGCACCCCGGCCAGGATGCCCGCAGCCATCCCTAGCCAGACCAAAACCCATGGGCGGAATGCACTCCAACCGATGCCTGTGCGACGGCTGTGGATGACGGGTTCAGGCAGCATTTCATCCATGCTTTAAGCCTCAGAAACAGTTGACGGGCTAGCACTACCTGGGCAGTCTGGAGTCAGGTGGTGGCCTGAACTTATACCGGCAGTGTGGACATCGGATGAGCGTGACGAGGTCGGCGAACAACCGCGCCATGATGGCGCGGCGCACGGCAGGCAGGCTCGGCGATGGTGGCGGTCCTGGAACCTGACCCGGCATTTTTCCCCGACCCCGCCGGGCGCTGCCCGGCGAGGCGGAGGTGCTGCAGCCAGGCAAAGGCGATGCAGGTCATGAGGGCGTGTCGATGCAGGCCGGTCCAGGACCGGCCCTCGAAATGGCCCAAACCCAGTTCCTGCTTCAGTTGCTGGTGCGCCTGCTCGCAGACCCAGCGCGCCTTGATGGCCGCGGCCAGAGCGCGGAGCGAGGTCCGGGGCGGCAAGTTGGACAGGTAGTATTTCCGCTCGCCGCTCGAGCGCCACTCGCCCACCAACCAGACCTCATCGCCCGGCAGATGCTGGTTGTTGGCCCAGATCGCACCATCGCCGACCCGGATGCGGGTGGCGGCAAAGCGGGCGGCGAGCGGACCCTTGGTGCCCTGCCGCCAGGTCACTCGGCGCCAAGGCAGGTTGGCGAGCATCGCCTCCGCGTCCTGGGGTTCCTGGTCCGGCACCGGGCGTCGTTTGCGGCCGCCGGGCGGGACCAGCTGGACGTCAGCGCCATAGACCTTCTGGTGGCGCGGGATGCCCACCGCCCAGGTCAGGCCTCTCTCGCTCAAGCCCTGTCGGAATGCCGCGCTGGCGCCATAGCCGGCATCGGCCAGCACAATGCCGAACCGCACCCGGCCGGCGAGCAGCCGGTCCAGTTCGGCAAGTGCGATCTCGCCCTTGGCTCGGGCCACGATCTCCGCTTCCGGCACGCCGGCCGCCACGCAGCGCTCCGGGTCGTCGAGCCATTCCTTGGGCAGGAACAGACGCAGGCCGACTGGGACGGGCACCTCCGCGCCTGCCAGCGTCAGCGAGACCAACGCCTGGCAGTTCGCCCGCTTGCCCAGCTGCCCACAGTATTGCCGCGCCACACCGACCGAAAGCGTGCCCTTCTTCGGCAGCGCGGTGTCGTCGATCACCAGCGCCGCCTGCGGCCCACCCACCAGCCGGGCTGCCCGCTTGGCCAGCACCTGCCAGAGCGGGGCATCATCCCAAGCGGGGCTGGCAATGAAGTGCTGCAGTTGATCATGACCAGACAATCCCAAGCACGCCGCCATCGGCTGCAGGCTCTTGCGCTCGCTCGGGCCCAGCAGCCCGCGCAGGTAAAGCGGCGCCCAGAGCCGCCGCTTCTTGTGCCCGACCGCAGCCAGGAACGGCTCCAGCCAACTGTCCAGATCCGGCATCGTGCGGCCCATCGCACGCCTCCCCCCAAACCAAGCCGTCTCAGCCCAGCTCAGATAACGCACATCAGCAACAACAGTGCCCAGGTAGTGCTAGGCTGGCCAGATGCTCTGCGACGGCCCCGGCATTGCCGGTAACGCCACCCAACTGGCGGTCATGCCTCCTCCAACAAAGGTCTGCCAGCCGGCAGCATAGACCCGCGCGGCATGCACTGCCCGGGGGGCGCCGGGGGGCAGCTGTGGCGACGTGGCTGGTGATGGGCCCCTGCTTGGTTCGGCGACTGCTAGCGGCGTTGCACTGCCTGCTATCGATAAGGGAACGATCCGGATACTACAAACTGCAAGGTGAGGTTAACGGGATCTACATGAGCAGCCTCATATCAAGATATTGATATTAAATCGTTTTCCTCACCAAGCTGCGTTTTGGAACTTCTCATCCAGATTCTGTCCGCTCATCCTCCCTGCTCGCAAAGTCGTTTTTTTAATAAATGTTTCTTGATTTTAATAGCCGATCGGTAAGCCTCATAAGAGAACTTCGTTGATGGAGTTCGCTCTATGGTTATCAGCTCTGTTAGAAAAATCGTGCTGGGTCTTGAGGATCTCGCCGCCGCAGGTGTGATCAGTGACACCACCAGCCTCTACGACGCCGGCCTGTCATCTTTTGGCACGGTCAGCCTCATGCTGGCGCTTGAAAACGAGTTCGATATTCAGTTTCCGGACGCATTGCTGACCCGCGAAACTTTCGAAACCATCACATCCGTCGCAGGCGTGGTTGAAGTTCTACAGAGCCAGCGGCAGACCAGTGGCGATACTCCGTACATTCAGTCCGCGCAGGGCGAAGCCAATGCCGATGGCTGGTTTTTTGCGGCGGAGCCGGGACGATGAATGTTGTCCTCGCCGGAAGCCGGCCCTCAGCCGATTTTTTCCGCCGCGAGATCTTTGCTCGCGGCCTGCTGATTCCGACTGGGGTCGAAGGCCTCTACGGCCGCAGCGAGACCTTCGAGGGTATCGTCGAGGCGATAGACAAGCTCATTGGCCGGCTCAGCGCCGAGGACGGTGCAGAGATCATGCGCTTTCCACCCATCATGACTCGCACCGGCTTCGAAGCTAGCGGCTATTTCAAGAATTTTCCGCAGTTGACCGGCACGGTGCATTGCTTCTGCGGCGACGATCGAGACCACAGGCGCGTGCTGGAATGCGCCCCCGCCGAGGGCGGCTGGACGGCCGCGCAGGCAGCATCCGATGTCGTGCTGACGCCGGCTTCCTGCTATCCGGTTTATCCCGTCATCGCCAGCCGTGGCCGCTTGCCCGAAACAGGTTGGCTGGTAGATTCATCGTCCTACTGCTTTCGGCATGAGCCGTCAGTCGATCCAGCTCGCATGCAGATGTTCAGGCAGCGAGAGCAAGTCTGCTTCGGCTCACCCGATCGCATCCGCGCCTTCCAGGCGCATTGGATGGAGCGGGCGCTCGACATGTTCAGGCAGCTCGAACTGCCGGCCTTCACCGACTTGGCGAATGATCCGTTTTTCGGTCGGCCTGGCCAGCTCATGGCCAATGGTCAGCGCAGCCAGCGGCTGAAGTTCGAGATCTTGATGCCGGTCTCGGATCCCGACAAGCCGAGCGCCTGCGGCAGCTTCAACTACCATGTTGACCACTTCGCCGATGCCTACGGGTTGCAGGCCGCCGATGGATCGGTCGCGCATACCGGCTGTGCCGGTTTTGGACTGGAACGGATCGCACTCGCGCTGCTGCGCCAGCACGGCTTCGCACCGGACGCTTGGTCCACGTCGGTACGCCACGCGCTGTGGCCTAAGGGCTGACCGGATCACCTAGTCAAGGCGGATGGGACCAATGACTCCGGTTGTCTTCGGCGATTGTCGTGGCTGGTTCCATCCGGCATCGGGGGGAACGCCCAAGGACCGCGGTGTGGTCCTGTGCTCTCCCTTCGGCTACGAGGCGATCTGCACCTATCGCGGCTGGCGTGCGCTGGCGGAGCGGCTGGCTGCTGCGGGCATGCCCGTGCTTCGCTTCGACTATCCCAGCACTGGCGATTCCGCCGGTGATGATGCCCTTGGACGCGTACCCGCCTGGCTCGGCAGCATTGAGGCCGGCACCACATGGCTGCGCCAGCACGGCGGCGTCAGCCAGGTTGCGCTCTGTGGTTTGCGGTTGGGCGCGCTGCTGGCAGCCGAAAGCAGCGCGCGGCGTCCTGGCAGCGTCGATGCGCTGATCCTGTTGGCGCCAGTCATCTCGGGACGGATGTACCTGCGGGAGATCACCCTGGCCGCTGCCAGCGGCACGGATACGGCCCAGGATCCCGACTGGCTCGACAGCGTCGGCTTCCGCCTTCATGCCAGCGACGTTGCCGCGCTGCGCGGCCTCGACATCAACGGAGCCCTCGTCCGATCCGGGACTCCACAGCTCCTGGTGGCTGAGACCCCGAAACGCCCGGCATTCAATGCTGCGGCTTTGGCAGCGCTTGATGCCGCGGGCCTTGCTGTCGATCGCCTGGCCTTTACCGACCAGGACGCCTACCTCCGACACGCGCATCTGAGCCTGACGCCGGATGCGGTCTTCACTCAAGTGGTCGACTGGACAGCGGCCGGCGCGCCTTCCGGCTGCCCCTTGGTGCCACCTGCCGCCCCCGACCGACTTGCGTGCGAAGGCCCGGCGACGGAACGCATACTCCGCTTCGGCCACGCGGGACAATTGACCGGGGTGCTGTGCGAACCCGCGATGCCACTGCAACCATCTGGCCGGGTAGCGGTGCTGATGCTGAACACCGGCGCGAACCATCACATCGGCAACAGCCGCCTCGCGGTGCGCATGGCTCGAAGGTTTGCGGCGTCCGGAACCACCTCCCTCCGCATCGACCTCGGTGGCATCGGCGATAGCGACGAGACGGTGGCGTGGACGTACGCCGACCGTTCCACGCAGCTCTTCGACGACGCCGCGCTTGGAGATGTTCATGCCGCGCTCGACGCGCTCGAGCAGCGCGGTTTCTCCCGCTGCTTCGTCGTCGGGGTCTGTTCCGGCGCCCATCATGCCTTCCAGGCCGCTCTACGGGACCCTCGGATTGTCGGCCTCGCGCTGGCGAATCTGCCAGCCTTCGACCGCCAAGCTGGTGGCGCCCCGGCACTCGATGGCGGTCCGCCGCCGGGTGAGATCCCAGCATTACGCCGGCCACGCATGGCCATGCGCCGGCTGCGCGCGGAGGCCGACCGATTCATCGCCGAATATCTCGGCCTGGAGCTAGGCCTAGACCGTGCTGGGCAGTGGCTGCGCATGCTGCACTCACGCGGTGCCAGCGTGCTGCTGGCCTATAGCGCGGGTGATCGGTCTTTGCGGGAGCTGCGGGCGCATTTCGGCCGCGGGGGGCGGCATCTGCCGCGGCGTGGCGTCGCCGTCAGCAAGGTGCTGAGTGGCCGCGACCATTCGCTTAACTCACGCACCATGCAGATGGAATTCATTGGCATGATCGAGGAGCACCTCCGGCTGCATCATAGCTTGGCGCCAGAGGCGGCCGGCCAGCCGGGCGAGGTTGCGCCGGTCCCGCTGGCACGCCGCTTCGGCCTTGATCCGCGTCGGCTATCCCCTGCTCTGCAACTCTCAAGCCAGTCGACCCTAGTGGCGCCGCAGATCCGCCGCGGTAGCTTGCGGCACAACATTCAGTTCTGGAACATCGCGCCATGACCATCGTCCAGCCCTTTCGGTCGCTGCCGATCGACACACCGCGGCAGAGTAGCAGGGCCGGAGCAGGAGTTCAGATACCGGAGGCGATTGAGATCGCCCGCGTGGTGCTCGTGATCGGGTTAGTTTTTCTGCACTACTTCGCCTTTCCCAACAGCCGGACTTCACCCTTCACCGGGCTTGATCCGGCGCACCATCCCTTCGCCACCTTCGTCAACAGTTTCGTCCTGCTGTTCTTCTTCAGCGCGGTGCCTTTGCTTAGCGCCATCTCAGGTTGGTTGTTCTTCAACTTGGCCAGCAAACCGATGACGGTAATCCGGCGGCGAATCCGCGGACGCGTTTCCTCACTGCTGCTGCCGTTGGTTGTCTGGAACCTGCTGACGCTGTTGGTTGGGTACGCGCTGTATCGAGTGGCACCGACCACTGGGTTGCTTGGGGATTTCAATTTCAAATTCGGTCAGGCGAACCTCTTCGATTACGCAAACGCGGTTTTGGGCCTGACGCGGTTGCCCATCGCTTTTCAGTTCTGGTTCGTGCACGACCTGTTTCTGTCCGTGCTGGTCAGCCCACTGCTCTGGCTGATGCTGCGCAGCGCGCCGCTGCCATTTGCCGCCATACTCGGAGTAGCCTGGGTCGGCGAGTGGACCTTCGGTATCTTCGTCCGCACCGACGTCTTATTCTTCTTCTACCTTGGTGGCCTTTTCCGTCTGCGCAGCATACCGCTTGATATCGAATGGGTCTGGGCCAAGCGGCTGCTGCTGGCTTACTGCGTGCTTATGGCGGCGCGTGCACTGGCGCCTCTTATGATCGACCCCGCCGTTGGCGACAATCAGTACTGGCTGGATCTAGCGACCCGGTTGGCGCGTCCGCTCGGCGTGGTTGCCTGCTGGGGCCTGTGCTTACGACTGGTCGGTACCGGCCTTGGCGGGATACTGGCTCGCTATGGCGGCTTCGCTTTCTTCCTGCATGCAGCGCATTTTCCCATCATCGCCGGCGTTAAATTCGTCCTGTGGCGTGCGGTACCGGCGGAGACCGATGCATGGATGCTGGCCCATTACGCGGCCAGCGTGACCGTGACAATCGCCATCGCGGCGCTTGCCGCTGTGGCCATCTTCAAGGTTTCACCTGCGCTTTACAGTTTCCTAGCGGGCGGACGGAGGCTGGCATGAACAATGTCATGGCCGATCCTCTCGGCATCGCCGTCGACGCGACGCCGCGGCCACGGCCGGAGCGCCGGATCATGGCTGGCCGCAGCGTGACCCTTGAGCCGCTGAATGGGCAGCACGCGGCAGAGCTTTGGGCGGCAGCCCGGGATGCTCCTTCGAGCTGGACCTGGCTGCCCGTTGGGCCCTTCGCGGAATTCAATGCCTTCTCCGGCTATGCGCGTTTCATGGCGGCAAGCCAGGGCGAGATCGTGTGGGCCGTGCGTCCGCACGACCAGAACGGTCAACCGGGTCCTTCGGCAGGCTGGCTGGCGTTGCTGGATATCCGTCCTGGCGACGCGGCAATCGAACTTGGCAACATCTGGTTTCCTCCTGGGCTCGCGCGCAGCCGTGCAGCCACCGAGGCAATGTTCTTGCTGCTTGAGGAGGCATTCACGCTCGGCTACCGCCGCATGAGCTGGAAGTGCAACATCCTCAATTTTGCGTCTATGCGGGCGGCGGAACGGCTGGGTTTCACCCAAGAGGGAGTATTGCGGGCGCATATGGTGGTTCGCGGGCATCGCCGCGACACTGCCTACTTCTCGCTGCTTGATGAAGAGTGGCCGGCTCGCCGTGCGGCAATCAGTGCTTGGCTACAAGACGCTAATTTTGATTCCATGGGCCAAGCCATTCGGTCGTTGCAGCGGATGTCGGGGGACTGACGGCGTTGGTGCATGGATGTGAGAGTAGGCAGGACTGGCCCAGCCCTTCCAAAATTTAGCACTACTTGGGCACTTTTTTTGTGGTGTCGTGCGTTATCCGTGAACTGGTTTGCAGGGTTTGGCTTCCGGGAGGCGGGTATTGCCCGTGACGCGCAGGATCTGGGCATCTGGCTGGAGCCGTTCCTGAACAACCGAGTGGAGTGCTAGCCCTCCAGCGCGGCGATAGCGGCACTGGCGGCGGACTGAGCGAGGTTGAGCGCACGGGCCGCCTGCATGACGTGCCGCCGCTCGGCGACGGCCACAAAGACGCGGAGTTGCTCCAGCGTCATCCCGCGATGCCCAGTATCCGGATCAGCCCCAGGCTGACGATGCCCAGCGCCAGCAGCGACGCCGTGACCGCCACCACGACGCGCATCCCGGCACGCGCTACCACCCGCACGTCCACGCGCAGCCCGAGTGCCGCCATGGACAGCATCGTCAGCACGGTGGCGACGATGCTGACCGGTCCCAGCGCCGCCGCCGGGATCAGCCCGGCCGAGCGCATGCCGGCCATGCCCAGGAAGCCCAGGATGAACCACGGCACCAGCTGGTGGGCGGCGATGTGGCCGGGCTTCGGCCGGTCGCCGGCGGTCAGATGCGGCTGCGGCTCGTCCACCTCCTTCCGCAGGCGGCTTGTGACCAGCGACATGCACAGCACCACCGGCGCAAGCATCAGCACCCGCACCAGCTTGACCAGGGTGCCGATCTGGACCGCGACGACCCCGATTGGCGCCGTGGCCGCCAGCACCTGCGGCACGGCATAGACGGTCAGCCCGGCCAACACCCCGTATTGCAGCCCCGTCATGTGCAGCAGCGGCACCAGCAGCGCCAGCACGACGATGACGCCCAGCACGGCGGTGAAGGCGATGGAGGAGGCGATGTCCTCGCTGTCCGCACCGATCACCGGCGCCACGGCGGCGATGGCCGAGTTGCCGCAGATCGAGTTGCCGCAAGCCACCAGCATCGCCATGCGCCGCGGCAGCCGCAGCGCACGGCCGATGCCGTAGCTGAGCAGGATGGCGACTGCCACGACGCCTGCGATCCCCACCAGAAGGCCCGGCCCCGCCGCCATGATCGTCCCCAGGCTCAGCGAGGCGCCAAGCAGCACGACAGCGACCTCGAGTAGCGTCTTGGCCGCGAAGGTGACGCCCGCATGCCAGCGTGCGCCGGGCGTCCAGGCGGTGCGGACCGCAGTGCCGATCAGGATCGCCAGCACCAGCGCCTCCAGCCAGGCCCGGCCGAACACCACCTCCTCGGCCGCCTGCAGGGCCATGGCGGCCAGGGTGACGGCGGCGCACAGAAGCAGGCCGGGCAGCAAGCCCGTGGCGCTGCCGGCCAGCGTATGGGGCAGCGACGGCCTGGCAGATGCCGTGGGCGGCACAGGAAGGTTTGGGACGGAACGGTGTGGAACGGCGAGGTCTGCCATGGTGCGGCCTTCGGTCTGATGGCCGCAACCTGGCCTGCGCCGACCCATCTTACCGACGCAGAACTACGCTGGAATCAATCGAAAAATGCGATCGATTTGGGCTGCCAAGCCCATCTGATGTGGTGAAGGCATGTGATAACCGTCCTGACGTCCTCCCCGGATGCCAGCGGCGATGGCGTCGGTGACGGATGTGGGATTCTTGAGCAGCGCCGTCACCTGACCGGCATCTCATCAGGTGCAGCGGGCCGTTCGGAACAATCTTCGGCCGCCGCCCGGCCAAGCTGCGTCGGCTTGAGGTCGCATGTGCCGGACCTTGCAGCACTTGCCCAAGCAGCCGCGGAGCATGATGGCGCCGCGGCCCGGTCGGCGCCGATCGAGCCGCGGGCGCGATCGATGATCCCGCGCCGGGCCCAGTCGGCGCTGGCGAGATCGCCCGGCCTGGGCCGCTCAGACCCGCCCCATCTGGCGCCTGACCGCGTCGGCCAGCGAGTGCAGCGCCGCCGCCGGAAGGGCACCGACCAGGCTGTAGCCATTCCCCTCCGAAGCCCAGGTGAGGGCCCCGACCGGACCTTGTGCGCGATGCGCCATCGGCGTGTCCCGATCCATGGCCATTCCGCGCGTGAGCAGCACCAGGCGCGTGCCACGATCGTCGTCGAACATGAACATCGCGGCCGGGCCCTGCGGCGTCGGGACCACCCGCCCACCCATCAACCGGTAACCGGAGGCCGATAGGTCGGGCGGCGCGACCGGACGGCCGAGCCGGTCCGATGCCCAGGCGACGAGCTCGGCCCGGCTGTCCGCGCGCAACTCCACCGGGCGCTGGCGATCGGCGACGTAGGTCGCGTAGCTGTCCGTTGCCTGCTGCGACAAGGCCGCGATGCCCCAAGTGCGTTCCTGGGCTTCCGACGTCGTCAGCCCGTGCAGGCCCCAGCCGCCGGCTCCCCCAAGGCCGAGCACCAGCAGGGCGACCGCCGCCACGCGCCAACCAGCCAGGGCGGGGCGGTGGCGCGCCGCGATCAGCCGCCCGATCCCCAGCTCGGGCGGCAGGGGCTCCTGCGCGACGGGTGCCAATGCCTCGCGCAGGGCAGCCCTTTGGCTGCGATAGCCCGCGACGCGTGCCGCCACCTCGGGATGCAGGGCGAGATAGGCCTCCACCTCCACTTGGCGCGACGCATCGAGCGCGAGGTCCACCAGCCCGTGCAAATCCTCCTCGGTGACCGGGCGCGTGCTCATTTGACCCTCCTGAGATGAGAGGCGACAGCCGGTTCGGCCTTGGCTACGCCCTCCATGGCCTGCCGCAGCCTTTCCCGCCCGCGGGACAGCCTCGACATCACCGTGCCGATGGGGATCTTCAACACCTCGGCCACCTCGACATAGGAGAGATCCTCAACGGATACGAGCAGGAGCACGATGCGCTGCTCCTCTGGCAGGCTCTCCAAGGCACGCAGCAGGTCGCGGTGCTGCAAACCATGCTCCTGGGCCGGAGGGACGGAGCCGACGGCGTCGGCGTCGTCCGGCGGCAGATGCAAGCCGCGCCGACTGGATTGGCGGACCCGGTTGAGGGCCAGGTTGTGTACGATGGCGAAGAGCCAGCTGCGCGCGTTGCCGTCGGCCCGGCGCTGGTGCCACCGGCCGATGGCCCGTTCCAGCCCGTCCTGCACGAGATCGTCGGCGGCGCTGCGGTCGCGCAGGAGGGCACGGGCATAACGGCGCAGGGCGGGGATCAGCGGCTCGATGAGCTGCGCTATGTCGTTCATCTGGAAAGGCCCCGATCGTGAGAAGGGCCCGCCCGGCACAGGGGCGGGCCCGCCGCATCAGTGCTGCTGTACCTGCACGGGGGCACTCAGCCCATTCACACCGCCGGGGGCGATGACGAGGTAGCGCCGTGCCGGCTGCGCCCCGCGCGCCGCCGCCCCGTTCCCCAGCACCTGCCGGATCGGGCCCACCGTGTTCACGATGGCCGAGCCGGCGGGATTGGTCATGAAGGCGGCCAGCGGCTGCAGCGTGCCGTGCCCGTCAGCATGGTCCGACAAAGCCAGGGTATAGGGCTTGCCCGGCTCGAGGCCGGTGACGGCGGCCTGCAGCACCTGGGTCAGCCCCTGGTCGAAGAGCGAGACGCTCGTCGGCATGCCGGGATGGGCGGGTGCGCTCAGGCTCAGATGTACGGTCTGGCCGGCCAGACCTAGCGGCTGGAGGTTGGCACGGCCGTCGCCCTCCGGCACCGCATCCGGCACATAGGCCAGCGCCTGCGGCGCTTGCCCGATCGGGACGTTGGCGATGACCGTGTTCGTCGCGGTGTCGATCACCGCGAGCGCGTCGGCATTCTCCAGCCCTACATATATCCGACTGCCGTCGCCGGACGGCCAAAGCCCGTGCGGGAGCTTGCCGACCGGAATGGTGGCAACAGGGGAGAAGTCGTCCGTTCGCAGCACCTTCACCTCGTTCAACCCGCCCACGGTGACGTAGGCGAAGCTGCCACGCGCCGTACTGGCGAAGTTCACATGGTTGGTGATCGGGCCCGTCTCCATCGTGTGGAGGATGTTGAACGGTGGGCGGGCATTGAACACCATGGTCCGGCCGACATCCTTCAGCGTCATCCAGACCTGGGTGCCGTCCGGCGTCGCTGCGATGTTCGGGCAGAACGGGCTCTCCTGCTTGACCCGCCCGACGATCTCGTGGCTGCCGGTGGCGATCACCACCGTCTCAGGGTTGAAAGAGGAGCAGACATAGCCGTATGCCCCATCGGGCGAGAAGATCGTCATGCCCGGGCCGGCCAGCACGCGGATGCGGGTCTTCTCCTCATAGGTGTTCACGTCGAGCACGGAGACATAGTCTTCCCCGCGCACGGTGACCCAGACCTCGGAACCGTCCGGCGTGAAGAAGGCCTCGTGCGGAGCGCGGCCGACATAGGTGGTGTGCTTCACCGCATTCGTCTTGGTGTCGATGAAGGTGACGGAATTGCTGCCGATCGAGACCACGGCGAGCGTGCGGTGGTCGGGCGAGAAGCCCATGCCGTGCACGAGCACCTGGCCATGATAGAGCGGACTGAGGTTGCCCGGCTGCGGATCCCCGAGCCGGATGACGCCGAGCAGTGTGTTGCTGGCAGGATCGGTGACGGAGACGGTGTTGGAGAACTGCTCCGCCGCATAGACGCGGTCCTGGTTCGACAAGGGGCGATCGGTCGCCGCAGCGGAACCGGGGGCCTGCCCGGCCCAGGCGCCGGCCGAGAGAAGGCTGCCGCCAAGGCAGACGGTGGCCAGAAGACGATGTTTCACGGGATCTGTCCTATCGCGTGGAGAGGGAAGTGGCTTGGGTGGGAGCCGGGGCCGAAGGCGGCGGTGCCAAGCCGAGGGCGAGTTGCATAGCCGCGATCTCCTGCTGCTGGGTGACGACGATCTCCTGAGCCAGGCGCCGCAGCTGCTCGTTCCCACCGTGGCGGAGATAGATCACGGCCATGTCCATGGCGCCCTGGTGGTGTGGTGTCATCATCGCAACGAAATCGCGGTCGATATCGCCCATGGGAGGGACGGCCATGCCCTCCATCATCTTCGCCATGGCGGCCTCGTTCTCGGCGAGGAAGGGGCTCTCGCTCGCGGGAGCCGCTGCCGGCGTGGGGTGATGATGCCCCTCATGCGCCAGGGCGGGAGTACCCGCGAGCGCGGCTATCACCGCAAAGCCTGCGCCGATCCAGCGCATGAAAGTCCAACTCTCCATTGCGGCTCGATCCCCTGCTGCTGGTTCTGATGAGGAGGACACCGACAGGCCACGGTTATTCCCACTCCTGTGCAGATAAACTGTTTTACCCAAAATTGTGGGCAGCGTTTGGTTGCGGAAAGCACCCAGCTTCTAAATCGAAACTTATGCCAATCCCGTTTCGGCAGGCGGACCACGGTGAACGACTGGCGTGAACTGCGGTTGTGACAACGCTCAGCGGAGATCCGACGCTTTACTAGCGAGAGCCTGATTTGAGCGCGCGCTGCATGATGACCCGCTGGTCTGTCCGCTTTGGTAGCGGGGCCGAACGCCTGGAGGGGCAGTCGGCACCATCGATCAGATTTGGGTCAGTCCACCGTCGACGAACAATTCCGCCCCGTTGATAAAGCTCGCGTCGTCGGACGCCAGGAACAGCACAGCCTTGGCGATCTCTTCCGGCTGGCCGACCCGGCCAGCCGGGATTTGGGTGGCAAGAAATCCCTTGATGCCCTGTGCCTGATCGCCCCCCCCGAACACATCGGTCAGCCCGGTCGTCTCGGTCGGCCCTGGGCTGACCACGTTCACGCGGATGCCACGCTCCTTGAGGTCGAGGATCCAGCTCCGCGCCAAGTTGCGCACGGCGGCCTTGCTCGCGCCGTAGACACTAAACGCGGGGGTTCCCGACGATCCGGCATTGGAGCTGGTGAGAACGATCGACGCACCGTCTTTGAGAAGCGGCAGCGCCTTTTGTACGGTGAAAATCGTGCCCTTCACATTCGTATCGAACGTCCGTTGATAGTGCTCCTCGGTGATTGCGCCGAGCGGGAGCATGTCGCCGCCACCGGCATTGGCAAAGAGGACGTCGATCTGGGAATGCTGCTGCTGGACGGCGTCATAGACCCGGTCGATGTCGGCGAGTTTGGACATATCGGCGCGCACGCCCGTAACCCGGCTGCTAATCTGCTTCACTGCGGCGTCCAGCACCTCCTGGCGCCGCCCGGTGATGAACACCGCAGCACCCTCCGCGACGAACGCCTTGGCAGCGGCAAGCCCGATGCCGCTGGTCCCACCGGTGACGACGACGACCTTGTTTTTGAACCGATCCGTCATTGTATGTCTCCTGTGACTTGGCGGTGAAGCACCGCTGACCCACAGATGCCGCCGTCACGGGGTTGCGTGTAGGCGGCACCTTCGGCACCTAGCGTTCTACGAAAGGAACGCTGATGCGCACCGACCTGAACGATTTGGCCTATTACGCAGAGGTGGTCAGCCATGGGGGCTTTGCCGCAGCGGGCCGCGCGCTGCGGGAGCCGAAGTCGAAGCTCAGCCGCCGCGTTGCCGGCCTTGAGGACCGGCTCGGGCTACGTCTGATCGAGCGATCCAGCCGACGTTTTCGAGTGACCGAAACCGGTCAGGCGTTTTACGAGCGGTGTCGGGCGATGCTGGCTGAGGCCGATCAGGCCGAAGCCCTGGTGATGCAAGCGCGGGCCGAACCGCACGGTCGCATCCGGTTCAGTTGCCCCACTGGCATGGTTGCGCCAGTGTCCGACCTGATCACGTCGTTTCTCGCACGCTACCCTAAGGTGCAGCTGCAACTCATCGCCACAGACCGAGGTATCGATCTCATCGACGAGAAGATCGATCTGGCGCTGCGGGTGCGAGCGGCCCTGACCACCGATGCGGAGCTCACGGTTCGGTCGCTGGGTCAATCAATCCGGATACTCGTTGCCAGCCCGCAACTCGCAAGCGGCATTGGCTCGGTCGAGCAGCTTGCGACCCTGCCGACGCTGTCGACAAATGAAGAACATGACGTGGTGGACTGGGATCTGGAGACGGGCGACGGGCGGAAACAGACCGTCCGTGTCGAGCCGCGCCTCGGCTGCACGGACATGGATCAGCTCATGGCAGCCGCCTTGGCCGGGCTGGGCGTTGCGCTATTGCCGGACCGTGTTTGTCGTCCGGCACTGGATGCCGGACGCTTGGTTCGTGTGCTGCCCGCTTGGCACGCTCAGATCGGGATTGTCCACCTCGTGTTCACAACGCGGCGCGGTCTGCCTCCAGCAGTGCGTGCGCTGATCGACCACTTGGTGCAAGATTTTCCGCCCGCGATCGCAGTCAGCCGGAGCTGATCAGCCCCCATCGAGTGGTTTAAACGCAATTTGGAGCGCGAAGTGGTCGGGATGATCGCTTTGGCCGAATCAGCGGCCATCGCTTGTGCCGTTAAATCCTGGGTCGGCGGCAGGTGGCAACTCCATTCAAACGCCGAGGCCAGTTCAGTCGCCAGCTTGCAAAGAAATCGCACTGTTCGATCCGTACGCAAAAGCCATGCGGAGTGCCGCTATTCCGACTTCGGTCAGGCGATAGACGTCACGGCTTTCCCGTTCGAACCAGCCGTAGACGTTGCGCAGCATCAGGGTAGTGGCGTCGGGTGCGATCGAGTGCAAGGCTTTGGTGCTGACCGGCCCTGCGGCCATGGCGGTGGCGCAGGCCAGAGCCCGTTGCCGGTAAGCAGTGAGAATGGGCCTACGCGTTGAGTCGCCCTGAGCTGGGTTACCCTGCCGGCGCCGGTGTTCCAGCACCAGCTGGCTGCGACGCTTGGCATTCGGCCAGGGACGGTAGGGTGCCGGCTCGGCCAGGACCTCGACGGCCTGACGAGCCTGCGGCCAGTCGCCTTGACGATGTTCATGCGGCGCTCTCCTCGCCGATCCTGTGATCTGTCCGTGCCCGGAGTGTGATGGTCCCAAAGTCCTCATCCTGGTCCATGTCGAGGGTGGCGTCGCGGGCGAGCTCGAGGCTGGCGACCAGGGTGCTGGCCAGCGCCGCCCGCAGCCGCAGCCGACGCCGTGCCGCGTCGACCGGGATCGGCGGCAGGCAATCAGCAAGCGGCAGTCCGTCAGGCTGTCGATCGAGCTGCCGGGTGATGTGCTCGATGGCTTCCGGCACGCGCCAAAGCTCGAGCGGCGCCGGCTGGTAGGCGGGGGCATGGGCCGGCTGTCCCTCCTTGCCTTCGAGCATGGCGAGCGTTGCCTCAAGGAAGGCGACGTAAAGCTCCGCTTCGGGCCTAGCCTGCCGCTCCACCTGCCCCTAGGCAACGACCCGCAGGCCGAGCTGCGGCCGGGCGCTGAGCCAGTCGGCGGCGGCGCGCATGCGCGCCAGCTCGGTCAGCTGGCCCAGCCGCCGGGTTGCCTCGGCCGCGGCGGCCGCGGCCACGGCGGGGCTCTCCGGGCAGAGCAGCCTTGCCTTGAGCAGGACGAGGTCGCTGGCCGCGACTAAATGTTTAGTCCCGGCATTTGGTGGAGCGGATTGAGGGTGAAGCGTTCCGGCTGGTTCTATCAAAACTCACGTCAACCTGACGACGTGAGGTGAAGGCCGAGTCAGCCTATGCCGCGGCGAGAATGGCGAGCACACGACTGGCACGGCGAAGGTGAAGCAGACGACGACGGCGAGCAGAGGCGTATTGGTTGTGGCGGGTGCAGGGGCGAAGCAGTTTGCGGAGCTCGTCATAGCTTCGACAGAAGCGCTCCGCTAATGTGAAGTTCTCGAAGCCGCGCATACACCTTGTCCGACCTTTGACGCCCCGGTGGTCTTGTTCCAGCCTGACCTTTCCCCAGTTTGAGTAGACACGGGTTACGGCCTACGCGGCCGCGGCGAGTTGTTCCATGTCGGCTGGTGTTTTGTAGCCAATGGCCGAATGCAGGCGGGTCCGGTTGTAGAAAGCTTCGAGGAAGCTGATGAGGGTGGATTTGGCATCCTTCCGGGTCAAAAACGGCCCGTCCATACTTGCTATGAAATACTATGCCGAATTTATAAAAAATGATATATAAACACAATTTTTAGGCAGACATAAATGCCACTTCTTCTTCCAATGCGCGTAATGAAGATTGCTGTTCGCGCATAAGTTGGTTTTTTGGCAACGTTCTCTTTACACTGCCATTCGGTGCTCCGCTGAAGGCATGTGTATGAAGACCTCGGGTAGTAAAGTCAGAGGTTGGCAGGTGATACCCTTCACCCTTGCCATATCAGCAGGCTTCTGCGGCCTGGTCGGCGCGACCTTGGTGGAGGCTCGTAGCGACAACTGGAACCGTGCCAGCCAGTCAGCTCGCAACCTTGCCCAGGCCATCTCCGACGACTTGCAGCGCACTGTCGAGAGCCTCGACCTGTCCATCCGCGGGGTCGCCGATAATAGCCAAGTTCCTGGGGTCATGAACCTCAGCGCCGAATACCGCGACATGATTCTGTTCGACCGCGCGGCGACGGCCAAGAGCCTTGGTTCCCTGATGCTGCTTGATGCCAACGGCGCGCCGGTGGCCTTTGCCCAGTCGGGCCGTGAGCTGCCCGCCAGCCTGGCTGAGCGCCAATACTTCAGCGAGCACCTTAGCAACGCCACCCGCGGCCTCTATGTCAGCGAGCCATTCCGTAGTCGTTTCAGCGGTGAGCAGACCATTGCCCTGAGCCGCCGGATAAATGCAGCGGATGGCAGCTTTAGCGGCGTTGCGGTCGGCACCATACGATTGACTGCCATTCACCAGCAGTTCGCCAAAATGGATATTGGCCCCCACGGCACCATCACCCTGTTCCATACCGATGGCGCCGTCGTCATGCGGGTGCCGTACCTGGACGCTTATATCGGTAGCGATGTGAGCGGTTCGGAGACGTACCGTCGAGCTCTGGTTCTGGAGACCGGTCAGTTCGTCGCCAACTCCAATATCGACGAGGTTAGTCGACTACACAGTTTCACCAAGGTCGGTTCCACCCCGCTCCGCGTTGCCGTCTCTCTCTCAGTGCAAGATATCGAAGCTGGGTGGTGGCGGCATGCTACCCTGGTTGGCTCGGGTGCTTTGGTCATCGTCGCCACACTGATGCTGGCCGCTTGGCGCCTGCTCCGGGAGTTGCGCAAACGCCAGGAAGCCGAGGCCGCCACCCAGGAAAGCGAAGCCAGCTTCCGCCTTCTGGCCGAGAACTGCAGCGACATGGTCTGTCGCATAAGTCCAGACGGAGTGCGCCGCTACGTCTCGCCCGCTTCCCATCGCCTGCTTGGCAAGGCGCCGGAACAGCTGGTCGGCAGCCGGTCCCAGGAGGACATCCACCCCAACGATATCGAAGCGGTCCGGCAGGCCACCCAACCACCAGCCGGGACGGCAACCGAGGATGCCACCATCACCTACCGGGTGCGGCGGGCCGATGGCTCATGGATCTGGGTGGAGTCGGCCCTGCACGTGGTCCATGACCCGACAACGGGACAACCCGATGGCATGGTCACCGTCTCCCGCGACGTGACCGAACGCAAGAAGGTCGAGAACGAGCTGGCTCGTCTGGCGACCCTCGACGGGCTGACCGGCATCGCCAACCGCCGCAGCCTGGATGAGACCCTGGAGCGGGAATGGCGGCGATGCGCCCGAGCCGAACTGCCGCTCTCCCTGCTGCTGGTGGACATCGACAAGTTCAAAGCGCTGAACGACAGTCAGGGTCACCAAAAGGGCGACGAGTGCCTGCGCCAGGTGGGCACCATCATCGGCAGCACTGTTCGCCGTGCCAGCGACTTCTCTGCCCGCTACGGCGGTGAGGAGTTCGCTGTCCTATTGCCGGAGACTGATGCCGACGGGGCCTCCGCTGTGGCTGAGCGAGTGCGGGCCGAAGTTGAAGCCCTCTGCTTGCCCAATGAGGCCAGTGGCATGCCAGGTGGAGTCATCACTGTCAGCGTCGGCGGGGCCACGCTCTGGCCGGTCCCTGGCGAGGAAAGGACCGGTCCTGTTGCCCTCATCCATATGGCTGACCAATGTCTCTATCAGGCCAAGCGCGGAGGTCGTAACCGCATCGCGCACGACAGCATTTCCTTCCAGATAATCAGCCCAGTCACGTCGGCAGACTCAGCGAGGGCCACTGGATAATCCGTCACACCAGAGCGCCGGGCTGAAACCAGAGGCGCTAGGGCGGCGGCAGGCGGAGCGGCATGCGGAAGTTGAAGCGGGTTTCTTCCCGGAAGGAAGTTATCTTCATCTTGCCACCATGCGCTTCAGCGATCTGGTGGACGATGTAGCGACCAAGGCCCAAGCCCTCCTGGTTGGGACGGTGGGCGCCGCGGGCGAAGGGTCGGAATATGCTGTCCCGTATCGACAGGGGAATTGGCTCACCCGCGTTGCTGACGGTGACCTCAAACCAAATGCCACTGGTCGTGGCCATCATACGCACAGGCTGGTCCGGTGCGGTGTGGACCAAGGCATTTGACAGCAGATTTGAGGCCCGTTGCGCTATCCGACGACTGTCGCAGTTCACCGGTTGGGTCAGGGCAAACTCCGTCTCGATTTGCCGGTGGGGCATGCTTATCCGTAGCTCGTCCGCCACCTGCGCCAAAGCCTCCTCAACAGGGGCATTGTCACGGCGGTCGATGTTCAAGCCGCCACCGAGGCGGCTCCTGGCAAAATCCATCACGTCATTGATGAGACCCGCCATGCGGCCGACGCTGCCCTGCACCATGAGAACGAGCGACTTGGCATTATCGTCGAGTGGCTGTTTTGCGAGCAGCCGCACGCCGCCACTGATGGCAGCCAATGGTTGCGCAAATCATGACCGAGCACGGCGATGAACTGTTCACGGAGCGACGCCGTGGCCCGCTCATCGAGCAGGTGGCTTTGACCGAGTGCATCCGGTCGAGGGCGCTCAGGTGGTCGCCGATGATTTGCGCGAACATCTCTAACATCGCCACCGTTTCGGGCGTGTTCAGGCGGTGCGCCTTAGTGTCCATCCGGGAACAGATCGAGTTATCTGAATCGGTTGTGATTGGCTTCCGGGGGCGGGTGGAGGAAGAA
>NZ_CEEDBP010000042.1:0-53636 GCF_979252845.1 Belnapia sp. AC561 | reverse complement strand
ACCGCGGGGTGGAGCAGCCCGGTAGCTCGTCAGGCTCATAACCTGAAGGTCACAGGTTCAAATCCTGTCCCCGCATCTCCCCCAACTCACACCCACAGGGCGCTGACCAATCGGTCAGCGCCTTCGCCAATTCCGGGCCTACAAAAACCCAATCGAAACCCACGGCACCGCTGCAATCACCATCGTCCCGATCAGCAGCGCCAGCATATACGCCCAGATCTCTCGCATTCCCTCATCCGGGCCGATCCGGCTAATCGCGCAAGCCGCGTAATACCCCACACCAAATGGCGGCGCGAATAGCCCGATCCCCATCGAGAGGATCACCACCATCGCGTAGTGCACCTCATGCACGCCCATGTCGCGCGCGATAGGGAACAGCAGCGGCCCAAACAGCACGATCGCCGGAATGCCTTCCAGCACGCTTCCCAGCACGACGAAGGCGAGGATCGAGACCGCGAGAAACCCCGCCTGCCCACCCGGCAGCCCGGCCATCATCATGGCCAGCTGGCGAGAAAAGCCGGATTGCGTAAGCGCCCAGGCCATAGCCGTCGCCGCCCCGATGATGAGCAGGATGGCCCCCGACAGTGCCGCGGTATCAACCAGCATCGGCACCAGCCGTCTCCAGTCGAATTGTCGATAGATCAACAACCCGGCCAGAAAGGCATAGGCGATGCCGATGGTCGACACTTCCGTCGCGGTGGCAACGCCCTCCACAACGGCAGCCCGGATCAAGAAGGGCAGCGCAAGCGCCGGCAAGGCGATAACGAAAGCCCGTCCGATCTGCCGCCCATCGAGCTTCGGCGTCCGGGACAGATCCTGCCCACGGTGTCGCCACCACACCACGCCGCACAATACGAAAGCCAACAAGGCACCCGGCAGCAGCCCACCGGTAAACAGCGCCCCGATGGAAACGCCGGTGACCGAGCCTATGGTGATCAGCACCAGGCTTGGCGGCACCGTCTCGGTCTGTGCCCCCGTCGCCGACAGCAGCGCGACCAGATCACCCGGCTTTGCGCCTCGCTCCCGCATCTCGGGAAACAGCACCGGCGCAACCGCCGCCATGTCAGCCGCCTTGGCGCCGGAGATGCCGGAAACCAGGTACATCGCCCCCACCAGCACATAGGACAGTCCGCCCCGCACATGCCCCAGCAGGCTGGCCAGGAAGCGGATCATCGCCCGCGCCATGCCGGTCATCTCGATCAGGCTGCCGAGAAAGATGAAGAGCGGCACCGCCAGCAGGATCAGGTGCGACATTCCCTCATCCATCCGGCCGACCACCACCATCACCGGCACCCGTGTCGTCAGCGCCAGATAGCCGAAGGTGGCGAGGCCGAAGCAGAAGGCGATCGGCACGCCAGCCAAGACAGTCGCTGCGACGAGGCCGACGAAGAAGATCAGCAGGTTGAGGTTGCCGAGCGGCTTCAACGCCGGCCCGGCCAGCAGAAATGCCCCGGCCACCACCCCGACCAGCGCTGCAGCCACCAGGGCGCGACCGAAACCGGCCATCCGAAACAACCGCACAAGCGCGACCAGCAGCATCAGCCCGAGCCCGACCGGCAGCGCTGCCGCCCGCCAACTGCCCGGGATCTCCATCGCCGGGGTCACGATGAAGCTCTCCTCGATCATGTAATCCCAAGCCGGCTGCAGCAGCATCAGCAGGAAGCCGATCGGCGCTGCCACCGCCAAGGCTTCGAGGAAATGCCGCAATCCCGCAGGTGCCAATGCCACCAGTGCAGTCATCCGCATGTGCTCGCCACGGCGGAAGGCGACCACGGCGCCCAACATCGCCAGCCAGAGAAACAGCACCGAAGCCAGTTCATCCGACCAGACGAGCGAGTTGTGGAAGACATAGCGGGCCAGGATGCCGGTCAGCAGCAGCATCGTCTCCGCCGCCACCAGCGCTGCCGCCGCAAGCTCCACGACCCGGCCTAGCTTGGCTTCCACCAATCCAGGCCAGGATCTGCCAAGGCCAGGCTGCACCATGCTCGTCAGGCCAGCTTGCCGGTGCTCTGCTCGAGGATGGACCAGGCCTCATCCCCATAGCGCGTCTTCCATTGGCCATAGAAGCCGGCCTTGCGCAGGGCCTCGCGGAAGACCGCGGCATCCACCGTATTGAAGGTCAGCCCCTGCTTCGCCAGCTCTGCCTGCAGGCCGGCGTTGAGCTGCGCCGTATCGCCTCGTTCCGCCAAGGCGGCAGCGTTCCAATGCTTCGCCACGATGGTCTGCGCCTCGGCCGGCAGGGCAGCCCAGGCGCGGCGATTCCCCAGCATCCAGAAGCCGTCCCACATATGGTTGGTCAGGGCGCAGTATTTCTGCACCTCGAACAGCTTGGCGGTGGAGATGATCGCCAGCGGATTCTCCTGGCCATCCACGACCCGCGTCTGCAATGCGGAATAGGTCTCACTGAAATTGATGCTGGTCGGCGCGGCGCCGAAAGCCTGGAACAGGGAGGTCCAGAGCGGGCTGACCGGCACCCGGATCTTGAAATTCTGCAGATCCTCCGGCCGGGTGATGGGACGGGTCGAGGAGGTGATCTGGCGGAAGCCGTTGTCCCAGATGCGGTCCATGACGACGAGGCCGGCCCGGCCGATCTGCGTCCGGATATGCGCGCCGAGCGGCCCATCCATCGCCTTCCAGACCGCGTCGTAATCGGTGAAGGCGAAGCCCACGCCATTGATCGAGGCCGCAGGAACCAGCGTCGACAGAATCAACCCGGACAGGGTGAAGAATTCGATGGCGCCCGACCGCACCTGGCTGAGCATGTCGGTATCGGAGCCAAGCTGGTTGTTAGGAAAGATCTGAATCTCGACCCGGCCGCCGGTCTCAGCCTTGATCGCCTCCGCCGCTTCCCTGGCACGCAGGTTCATCGGATGGGTCAGTGGCAGGTTGTTGGCATATTTGTAGCTGAACTCGGCCGCCGCAGCGGGGCGGCTTCGCAGCATGGGCATGGCAAGGGTGGTCGCTGCCATGGCACCCAGCAGGTGCCGGCGGTCAAGACTGGCCATGGTTTCCTCCATATGCGGACCTGGGGCGGTGTGTCCCCGGTCTGTCTTTTTGTGGGCCGAGGCCCTGATCCGGTGATAGGCCAAGTATGCCCCGGCGGGGAGGCCCCATTTGCCTGAGGTACCTGCCATGGCCCGGACATGAAAAAGGCCTGGATGCTCTCGCACCCAGGCCTTGTCAGCAATCGCCGCCGCTGATGCGGCCGCGATGTCAGTCGACGGCCGCAACCAGGCTATAGACCGAAGCCTGATCCAGGTTGTAGCGCGTCGGCGTCAGGCTGCTCAGCTTCACGCTGGCATTGCTGCTACGGAACAGGCTGAGCGCCAGTTCCACCTCCCGCGAAAGCTCCTGCTCGGCAACGCTGGCCATCTCATAGCCGTCGAAGCCCGCGAGGTAACAGGACTGGGTGCCGAGCGCCTTGGCGGCGCCGAGCGCCAGCCCGAGCGGACCGGTATCGGAAACCGGGCCGATATGGTCGGGCTGGTCCATGTGCAGCGGCTGCGCCTGGAACACCGAAAGACCGATATCGTCCGGCAGGCAGCCCTGCACCCGCGGCGGGGTGGGGACGACGACTGCGGCGATGCCGGAGAGATGGTCCCGCGTGCCGGTCCGGAAAGCGTCGTGGCCGGGCAGGCAGAGCAGCTGGGTGCCGCCGATCTTCGACGCCAGCGCCAGATGCCGGGAGCTGGCGAACACCACCAGCGCATTGGTCTTGGCAACGAAGCGGCTGATCGCGCTGATATGCCGCGGCACGGAAGGGCCGCCACCGATCAGCAGCACGGTCTTCGAGGCGAAGCTCGAGGCCTGCAGGTCCGGATAGGCCTTGGTATCGACGTCACCGCCGCTCTGCCGCTGCAGGGCCTGGATGATCGAGAGAACCGAGTAGCGGTTCTTCGAGATCCAATCCATGACGTCCTTCTGCGGCAGGTTATTCGCGCCGGAAAGCATGTAGGGCAGGTTGGTGCCCCACTCGTAGACCTTGCGCAGCCCATCGAAAGGCGCCACCGCGCTGCTGAGCGCCTGGTAGTCCAGCGGCTCGTTGCCGCCCTGGCCCGCCAGGTGGATCAGCATGGTTTCGGTGCGCAGGTTGCCGGCGCCGCGTCCCATGCCGGTGAAGGTGCCATCGACCACATCGGCACCGCCCTCGATCGCCGCCAGCGTATTGGCGAAGGCGAGGCACATGTTGTCGTGCCCGTGGAAGCCGATGGTCTTGTTCGGTAGCGCCTCGCGCAACTCGCGGAACAGCTTCGAGACAGCGGACGGCACGCAGCCGCCGTAGCTGTCGACCAGCGCGATGCTGTCGTAGCTGTCGGCTTCGCTGAAGGCGGTGCTGATCTGCGACAGGTCATTCTGGAAGGTCGACAGGTACATGACGTTGAAGCCGACCTTCAGGCCGATCTTCTTCAGCCCCTTGGCGAGGGCCACGCCATGAGCGAGCGCCTTCGGCGCAACCGTGATGCGCACGAGGTCGACGATATCGGCGATCGGCGAGAAGAGCGCGCTGAGGCGCTCCGGCTGATGGTTCTTGCCATCGATGATCACGACGACCTTCTGATCGGGCCGAAGGATGCCGCGGACCATCTTCAGAATTTCTGGCGTCAGGAAATAGTACTCGCCGAAGTAACCTTCGGCCGGATCATTGACGAAGCCAACCTCGACATAGGTGATCGGCAAGCGTGCGACGCTGGCCAAATACGTCCGGACGACTTCGGGATCGAAATCCCAGTTGGTGTAGTACCCGCCATCACGCAAAGTGCAATCGAGTACCTGGACCATGGGACCTCCTGCGGACGGCCGAAAACAAATGGACGAACTGGGCTGATTAACTACCATAACGTGCCCGAGAGGAGCAATCCCCAACCGGGAGTGTCCAACTGGGCCAAGCCAAAGTGGAACCGGCGCTTCCCCTTCCTTCGCAGGTCACGACTTATGGCAGTTGACGCCCTAGATCGTGTCGTCCTTTGAAATCGGCTGAAAGTAACGGTTCGTAATTCCGAGCCAAGCGACCAGAGCGCCGCTTCATCCAAACCAACAGCAGTGTTGCCTTGCCGATGAGTTAATGCCGGGCGCTAGGTCCGGCCGAGCCTGATTGTCCGCCGAGCCCGGACTCGATGCGCCGCCAGTACCACGCCATCCGCGCCTCGGGACGAGACCGGCATCACTCACACGGCGTTACAGTCTGCCCTCGGATGGCGGCAATCCGGCCCTGATCATGCCTTGACCCCAGGCCCATGATCCGGCGTCGAACATCCTTGCAGGAGGACACCATGCGTAGCCTTCTTGTCGCCGCCGCTCTCGGCCTCGGCCTTCTCGCCGCCGGCGCTACCGGCGGAGATGCCGCTGCCAGCCCCTACCGCGGCACCACCCCGGCCATGGGCCCGATGGTCATGCCCGTGCATTACGAGCATCGCGGCTACCACCGTCCGCACTACGTGCCGCCGCCGCGCCATCACTGGCGGCACGCCCCGCCTCCGCCTCGCCATGGCTGGCGCCATCCGCGCGCCCATCACTATCAGTACGGCGCCCGCTGAAAGGTCTCTCCCCTGCCGCAACGGCGGCAGGGGAGCGCATCCCGGCAACGAAATCTCTCCCGGCCCGGCCACCCCGCAGGCCCGTCACGATTTCCGGGCCCAATGCCGTGGCGGATTGACTAGCGCAGGACTTGCCCCCAAATCGAAGGAGAGGCCGTTGCATGCCCGTTCGGGGCGCATCGCCATGATCCTGGCCCAGCACTGACCCGATGCGTGCCGACCCGGAGGGCGCCCCGCCCACCGGTTGCCCTGCTCCCGGAGTGGCTATGACCCGTGTGAACATCGCCCAGCCGGACATCACCTTGATGCTCGACAATGATGGCGTAATCCGCGGCGCCTCGCTCTCCAATGCCGTCGAATCCGAAGCCTTCACCGATTGGCTCGGCCGTCCCTGGGCGGAAACCGTGGGCGAAGTGGGCAGCGACCGGGTCCGCCGCATGCTGGACGATGCCCGCCGCAACGGTGTCTCCGCCTTCCGCCAGGTGACCCAGCGCTTCCCCAGCGGGCTGGAGATGCCGGTCGAATACACCACCGTCCGGCTCGGCGGTGCTGCGGGCCTGCTGGCCGTGGGCAAGAACCTCCAGGCCGTCGCCGAGCTCCAGTCCCGCCTGATCGCCGCCCAGCAGGCACGGGAGCAGGACTACTGGAAGCTGCGCGAGATCGAGACCCGGTCCCGCCTTCTCTTCGATGCCTCCTCCGAAGCCGTCCTGCTGGTCCGTGCCGATACCCTCCGCATCGTCGAGGCCAATCCGGCGGCGATCCGCGCCCTCGGCATGGCCCCGGGCTGGGAATTCCTGCGGGAGGTCGCACCCCGCGACCACGATGCCCTGCAGAACATGCTGCAGCGCGCCCGCAAGCATGGCCGGGTACCCGGCATCCTCATCCATGTCGGTGCCGACCAGGCCCCCTGGGTGGTGCGCGCCTCGATGATGACGGCGGAGCCCGGGCTGGTCTTCCTGCTCCAGCTCGGCCACGTCGGCTCCCCCTTGCCGGCCCCCACGCCGGCCAATGGCATCCCGCTCGATGAGCTGATGGACCGGCTGCCGGACGCCTTCCTCGTGCTCGACCCGCAGGGCTGCATCCGCCGCGCCAACCAGGCCTTCCTGAACCTGGTGCAGGTCACCACCGAATCCTCGATCCTCGGCGCAAGACTCGGCCGCTGGCTTTCCCAGCCCGGTGCCGCCGCCTCCATGCTCTTTGCCCAGCTGCAGCAGCACGGCAGCATCCGCCTCTATGCCACGCAGCTGACCGGCGACCTGGGCGCCGAGGCCGAGGTCGAGATCTCCGCCGCCGGCGTCACCGAAGGCGGCAGCCCCTTCATCGCCATGGTCATCCGCGACGTCAGCCGCCGCCTGCCGATGCATGACGTCCAGGATCGCCTGCGCGCCGCCCTCAGCGCCGTCGCGGAGCGGATCGGCAAGACCCCCTTGCCCGTCATGGTGCGCGATACGGCGGAGGTCGTGGAGCGGCATTGCATCGAGACCGCGCTGCGCCTCACCCATGGCAAGCGCACCGCCGCCGCGGAATTGCTCGGCCTCAGCCGCCAGAGCCTCTATGCCAAGCTCGAACGCTACGGCATCGACGATGCACCGGAAGGGGCGCGGGAGGCGATTGGGTGAACCGCGGGTTCACGCAAGCCCCTTTCCCCTCGCCGGCCTTTGGCCAGGCCGACCTCTCGAATTGCGAGCGGGAGCAGATCCACCTCGCCGCCTCCATCCAGCCGCATGGGGCCCTGCTGCTGGTGCGGGAGGCGGATGGGATCGTGGTCCAGGCCAGTGCCAATGCCGGCGCGATGCTCGGCCGACCCGACGGCCTCCTCGGGCTGTCGCTGCGTGACCTGGGCGGCGACCTGGCGGAGCGCATCGCCCCGCACCTGGCCGACCCGCTGCATGCCTTGGCCGCCCCGGTGCGCTGCCAGGCCGGCACCCCGCCCGCCGGCTTCGACGGCACCCTGCACCGCCCGCCCGGCGGTGGCCTCATCATCGAGCTGGAGCCCGCCGCCGAAGCCGCCGATCCTTCCGCCACGGTGGAGCGCGTCCTGCAGGCCGTGCTCGGCACCTATTCGCCGCGCGTGCTCTGCGACGAGGCCGCCCGGCTGTTCCGTGAGGTCACCGGCTACGACCGGGTGATGATCTATCGCTTCGACGACGAGGGGCATGGCGAGGTCGTCGCCGAGGACCGTCGCCCCGGGGTCGAGGCCTATCTCGGCAACCGCTACCCCGCCACCGATATCCCGCAGATCGCCCGTCGGCTCTATGAGCGCAACCGGGTCCGGGTACTCGTCGACGTGGACTATGCCCCGGTTCCCCTGGTGCCCCGGCTTTCGCCGCTGAGCGGGGAGGAACTGGACATGTCGCTCTGCGTGCTGCGCAGCATCTCGCCGATGCATGTGCAGTACCTGCGCAACATGGGCGTGGCCGCCACCCTGGTCGCCTCGCTGATGGTCGGCGGCAAGCTCTGGGGCCTCGTCGCCTGCCACCATGATACGCCCCGGCCGGCACCCTTCGGCATCCGTGCCGCGGCCGAGCTGCTGGCCGAGGCCGTGGGCACCCGCCTCGCCGCCCTCGAATGCTTCGTCCAGGCGCAGGCCGAACTCTCGGTCCGCCGGCTGGAACAGCGCATGATCGAGGCGATCTCGCGCGAGGGCGACTGGCGCTCCGCCCTTTTCGACAATGCCCATAGCCTGCTGCAGCCGGTCGGTGCGACCGGCGCCGCGCTGCTCTTCGAGGGCCAGACCCTGACCGCCGGCGAGGTGCCCGGCACCCTCGAGCTGCGCGAGCTGGGCCGCTGGCTGGATGGCGCGTCGCGCTCCGCCTCGCATGGGCCGGTCATCGCCAGCACTGCGCTGGGCCTCGAGGAACCGCGCTTCGCCGCCCTCATCCCCATCGCCAGCGGCATCCTCGCCACGCCGGTCTCGGCCTCTCCCGGCGAATACCTCGTCTGGTTCCGGCCGGAGCAGATCCGCACCGTGACCTGGGGCGGCGATCCGACCAAGCCGATGATCGTCGGCGACGACCCCACCCAACTCTCGCCCCGGCGCTCCTTCGCCCAATGGCATCAGGTGGTGGAGGCGACGGCGGAGCCCTGGACCCCGACCGACCTCGCCACCGCCCGGCTGGTCGGCGCGACCGTGACCGATGTGGTGCTGCAATTCCGCTCGGTGCAGATGCTGATCGCCCAGGACCAGCTCAACCAGGTCCGCCAGCAGGTCGGCATCTCCGACCAGCCGGTGGTGGTGGCCGATGGGGAGGGTCGGATCCAGCTTGCCAACGCGGCCTTCGACCAGCTCCTGCCCCCCCTGGGCCAGGCCCCGGCCACGGCTGGGCCGCGCCACATCGAGGATCTGCTGCCGCATTTCGAGGACTCCCCCGACGTGCTGCGGCGGATGCGCGACGTGCTGGAGAATGGCCGCAACTGGCGCGGCGAGGTCCGCATCCGCACCCCGGACGGCACCCGGCCCATGCTGGTCCGTGCCGATCCGGTCTATTCCGCGCCGGAGCGGGTGCTGGGCCACGTCTTCCTCTTCACCGACCTCACCGAGCGCAAGGCGGCCGATGCGGCCCGGCGCCGCTTCCAGGAAGGCATCCTGGCCGAGCAGCAGCCGAAGCCCGGGCGGCTGGATTCCGCGGCCGACCTGGTCTTCCGCAACCTGCTCGCCACCGTCGTGGAGAATGCCCAGCTCGCGGCCCTGGAAATCACCGATGGCGTCGATGTCGCCCGCATCCCCGCCATGCTGGACAGCGTGCGCAGCTCCGCCGCCCGCACCGCGGCCGTGCTGGAGCACCTGATCCGGCATGCCATCCAGGCTGCTGCCCCAACCGCCACCACCCCGGCCACCACCCGTGACCGGGACGCCGGCTGACCCATGGCCGTCTCCGAGGCCCGCGCCTTGCTGCGGGACGCAACCGCCGAGGTCCATGCCCGGCTGCATGCCGTCCCCGCTTTCGAGGCCCTGGCCGCCGGCCGGCTTTCCCTGGCCGGCTATGCCGGGTTGCTGCACCGGCTGCTCGGCTTCCATGCCGCGGTCGAGGAAGCGCTCGCCGCCGCGCCCCCGCTCCGGCCCTATGGCATCGACCTGGCCGAGCGACGCCGCAGCGCCGCCCTGCGCGCCGACCTCGCCGCCCTCGGCCTGCCGGAGGCCGGGCCGCTGGCACCGCTGCCGCCCCTCGGCACCGCCGCCCGGGCCCTCGGCTGCCTCTACGTGGTCGAAGGCTCGACCCTCGGCGGCCGCCAATTGGCCCGCGGCCTCGATCATCTGCTGCCGGCCGGGACGGTCGCCGGGCGCGCCTTCCTGCTTGGCCACGGGCCGCGGCACGGGGCCATGTGGCAGGCCTGCTGCGCCGCCATCGAGGCCTGCGGCACCGAGCCCGGTGGCCTGGCCGGCATGGCCGCGGCGGCGACGGAAACCTTCGCCGCCTTCGAGGCATGGTTCGTCCCAGCGGGGCAGCCGCTGCCGCAATCCTGCCTGTCCTCCTCTGTACCCTAGCCGCGCCGGGCTGCCCCGGCTAAGGAACGGCCATGTTGCGCTCTGCCCCCCGCGTCCGAACCGCCGCCCCCGCCATCCTGCTGGCCGCGGCCATGCTTGGCATCGCTGCCCCGGCGAAGGCGCAGATCCCGCCCCAGTCCCAGGCCGCCGCCCAGGCCAACCGCATCGTCGCCGTGGTGAATGGGGAGGTCGTGAGCCGCTCCGACGTCATCGGCCGGGCCCGCCTCTTTGCCCTCAATGCCGGCATCGCCGTGGCGCCGGAGGTGCTGGACCGCCTCACCCCCCAGGTCACCCGGCTGCTGATCGACGAAAGGCTCCGCCTGCAGGAAGTCCAGCGCCGCCGCCTGCCGGTGACGGATGCCGAGGTCGCCGAGCAGATCACCGAGCTGGAGCAGCGCAACAACCTGCCGAGCGGCGCCCTCCGCGCCCAGTTGCGGCAGATCGGCATCCAGCCGCGCGTCCTCTATGACCAGATCCGCACCCAGATCGGCTGGGGCCGCCTGCTGCGCCAGCAGCTCGGCCCCAATGCCATGCCCGCGGATTCGGAGGTCCAGGAGACCATCCGCAATGCCAAGGCCCGCGCCGGGCAGCCGGAATTCCTCGTCTCCGAGATCTTCATCCCGATCGACGACCCGCGCACCGAGCCGGATACCCGCCGCTTCGTCGATGAGGTGATCCGCCAGCTTCGCGCCGGCACGCCCTTCCCGGTGGCGGCGACCCAGTTCAGCCAGGCGCAGACCGCGCTCCAGGGTGGCGACCTCGGCTGGGTCCGCAAGGAGGACGTGGACCCCGAAGTCGCCGCGATCGTGGAACGCATGCCGCCCGGCGCCATCAGCAATGCCATCAAGGTGCCCGGTGGCTACCAGATCGTCGCCCTGCGTCAGCGCCGTGAATCCGGCCGCGACCTGGCCACCCTGCTGACCATGCGGCAGGCCTATTTCCCCTTCTCCGGCACGCTCGACCCCAACAACCCGACGCAGCAGCAGCGCGACCAGGTGGAGAAGGCCCAGCGCCTCGCCGCCGGTGCCCGCAGCTGCGATGCGGTGGAACAGGCCGCCCGGGGCAGCGGCAGCGGCGGCGACCGGCCGGTGGACCCGGGCCAGATCCGGCTCGAGACCGTGACCCCACCGCCGCTCCGCGCCATGCTCGCCAGCCTCACCCCCGGCAAGGCTTCGCAGCCGATCCTCACGCCCGATGGCGTGCTGGTCATGATGGTCTGCACCAAGGAACAGCGGAACCTCGCCGAATTCACGCCCGAACAGGCGCAGCAGCAGTTGCTGCGCGACCGGGTGGAGCTGCTCTCCCGCCAGCTCCAGCGCGACCTGCGCCGGCGTGCCACGATCGAGATGCGGAGCTGACCGACCTTCCCGCCGAGGGACTTCCCTCCCTCAAGGACACCATCGCCCGGCATGGTCTGGACGCGCGGAAATCCCTCGGCCAGCACTTCCTGCTGGATGAGGGGCTCTGCCGCCGCATCGCCGGCCTGGCCGGCGACCTGGCGGGCAAGCATGTGCTGGAGGTCGGCCCCGGCCCCGGCGGCCTGACCCGGGCCCTGCTCGCCGGCCCGGCCGAGGCGGTGGTCGCGGTGGAGCTCGACCGCCGCGCCGTGGCCGCGCTGGCCGAGCTGGAAGCCGCCTATCCCGGCCGCCTCAGGGTGATCGAGGCCGATGCCCTCGGCGTCGATGTCGCCGCGCTGCTGCCGGCGCCCCGCGCCATCCTCGCCAACCTGCCCTACAACGTGGCAACGCCCCTGCTGGTCGGCTGGCTGCGCCATGCCGCCGGCATCAGCGCCATGGCCCTGATGTTCCAGCAGGAAGTGGCCGAGCGCATCTGCGCCGCGCCCGATACCAGCGCCTATGGCCGGCTGGCGGTGCTGGCCCAATGGCGCTGCAAATGCGAGCTGCTGCTGCGCCTGCCGCCCGGCGCCTTCACCCCGCCGCCGAAGATCTGGTCCGCCGTCGTCGGCTTCACCCCGCATGCCGAAGACCCCGGCGACACGCTGTTCCGCAGCATGGAGCGGCTGACCGCCGCCGCCTTCGGCCAGCGCCGCAAGATGCTGCGTGGCTCGCTGAAGTCGCTGGGCGATGCGGAAGGGCTGCTGGCGGCAGCCGGGATCGACGGCCAGCGCCGGGCGGAGACGCTGACGGTCGGCGAATTCGACCGGATGGCGCGGGTCCTGGCAGGGCGCTGAACGACCGGATCATCCGCGGTTCCACCCCAGCTCCCACTTCCTGCTATGCAGCGCCGATGACCCCAGACAAAGCCTTCGAGATATTCCTGGTGACCGTGCCGGGCCTGGAACCGGCCCTCTGCGCGGAGGTGCGCCTCAAGGGGTTCAAGCAGCCGAAGGCCATCCCCGGCGGCGTCGTCCTCAAGGGCGGCTGGCCGGAGGTCTGGCGCGCCAATCTCTGGGTCCGCGGCGCCGGCCGGGTCCTGGCGCGGCTCGACCAATTCCCGGTCGTGCATCTGGCCCATCTCGACAGCCGGGCCCGCAGCATTCCCTGGGCCAGCGTCCTCCGCCCCGACGTGCCCTTCCGGGTCGAGGTTTCCTGCAGCAAGTCGCGCATCTACCACAGCGATGCCGCGGCCGAGCGGTTCGTCACCGCTATCCGGGAGACGCTGGGTGCCCCGCATGCGGCGGATGCCGCCGTCCTGGTCCGCGCCCGCATCGACCGCGACATCTGCACGGTCAGCGTCGATACCTCCGGCGAGCCGCTCTACAAGCGCGGCTACAAGCGGGCGGTCAATCCGGCGCCGATGCGGGAAACCATGGCCTCGCTGTTCCTGCAGGAATGCGGCTACACCGGCCAGGAACCGCTGCTCGACCCGATGTGCGGCGCCGGCACCTTCGTCATCGAGGCGGCGGAGATCGCCGCGCGGCTCAACCCCGGCCGCGCCCGTGCCTTCGCCTTCGAGCAACTGGCGACCTTCGATGCCGCCGCCTGGCAGGCCATGCGTGCGGTGAAAAGCAGCCGCACCCCCGCCGCTGGCTGCCACGGCAGCGACCGGGACGCCGGCGCCATCGAGATGAGCCGCGCCAATGCCGAGCGCGCGGGTGTTGCCGGGATCACCGAGTTCCGTGAAGCAGGCATCGCGGACCTGACCCCGCCCGCCGGACCGCCCGGCCTGGTCATGGTCAACCCGCCCTATGGCACCCGCCTCGGGGAGAAGGACATGCTGGGCCCACTGTACCAGTCGCTCGGGCAGACGTTGCTGCGCCGCTTCAAGGGCTGGCGCGTCGGCCTCATCGCCAGCGACCCCGCGCTGGCGCAGGCGACCGGCCTGCCCTTCCTGCCGGGCGGCCCGCCGGTGCCGCATGGCGGCCTGCGGATCTCGCTGTACCGGACCGGGCCGCTGGGCTGAGGTCCCGCCTCAGCGCACCCCGAACCACCCGACCAGCACACCGAGCGTCACCACCGAGAGCACGGTGCTGACCAGCACCGTCGCCCCCGACCGCGCCGCGCCCACCTGGTAGCGCTGCGCCAGCAGGAAGGCGTTGGCCCCGGTCGGCATCGCCGCGGCCACCACCGCCACCGCCGTCTCCAGCGGCGAAAGCGCCATCGCCCAGGCCACCAGCCACACCAGCGCCGGCATCGCCAGCAGCTTGAGCACGGTCGCCAGCACCGTCTCCCGCCAGCCCGCGGTAATATCGAATTGCGCCAGGCTGCCGCCGAGGCAGAACAGCGCCACCGGCGGCCCGGCTCCGCCCAGCAGGCCGAGCGTCTGCTTCAGCACGCCCGGCGGCGGCGGCAGCCCCACCAGCCGCCAGACCATGGCCGCCGCCACCGCCATGACGATCGGGTTGCGCGCCACGCCCAGCAGCGTCGCCCGCAGCACCCGCCGCCAGGGCGCATGGGCATGCAGCCCGATCTCGGCGACGATGGTCGCGGTGCCCAGCAGCACCATGGAATGCAGCGCCAGGATCGCCAGCAGCATCGCCAGCGCCGGCGGCCCGAAGGCGGCGAGGATGAGCGGGATGCCCATCATCGCGGTATTCCCGAAGGTTGCATCCAGCGCCAGCATCCCAGCCGGCCCCAGCGGCAGCCGCCGCCGCGCACCCCAGAGCGTCGCCGCATAGAGCGCCGCGGTGCCGAGGAAGAAGGCCAGCGCCGCCCGCCCGCCGCCCATCTCCGCGCTGGTCCCGCCGAGGAACAACAGGGACGGCATGCAGAAGGTGAAGACGAAGCGGGTCAGCGCCTGGAACCCGGCCTCGTCCAGGAAGCGCCGCCGCGCCATCAGCCAGCCCAGGCCGATGATGATGAAGACCGGCCCGACGACCTCGAGAACGGCCTGCATCTAGCCGCGCAGCAGCCCGGCGACGAAATCCCCGAGCCAGGGCTGCCGCGCCCGCCGGGTGCGCGCCGCATGCAGGATGGCGCGGGCAGCGGCCACCGTCGCCGCGAAATCCTCGTTCACCAGCACATGGTCGAACTCGTCCCAATGCGCCATCTCGGTGCGGGAGGCGACCATGCGCCGGGCGATCTCATCCTCCGGATCGGTGCCGCGGCCGCGCAGCCGCCGCTCCAGCTCCGCCAGGCTCGGCGGCAGCAGGAAGATGCCGACCACATCCTCCGGCATCGCCGCCTTCAGCAGCCGGTGGCCCTGCCATTCGATGTCGAACAGCACGTCCCGCCCGGCCGCCAGCGCCTGCTCCACCGGGGCCCGCGGGGTGCCGTAGGACCGGCCGAGGAAGCCCGCATGTTCGAGGAATTCCCCGACTTCGATGCCGGCCGCGAATTGCTCGGGGCTGCGGAAGAAGTAGTGCACCCCCTCCTGCTCGCCGGGCCGCGGTGCCCGGGTGGTGGCGCTGACCGAAAGCTGCAGCTCCGGCTCCAGCTCTAGCAGGGCGCGGGAGATGCTGGTCTTGCCGCCCCCGGGCGCCGCCGCCAGCACCAGGCAGCAGCCCTTCCGCACATGGCTCATTCGATTCACGCTCCGCTCCTCGGCCTGTGGCCTGCGGGGCTGCACGATCGAACGAGGCTCATTCGACGTTCGCCGCCTGCTCCTTCAGCCGCTCGATCGCCGCCTTCAGGTCAAGCCCGATGCGGGTGAGGGCGACCGAAGCCGATTTCGAACAAAGGGTATTAGCCTCCCGCACGAATTCCTGGGTGAGGAAATCGAGCTTGCGCCCGGCTCCGTCGCCGGCGGCCAGCAGGGCGCCCGCCGCCTCGATATGCGCGGCCAGCCGGTCCAGCTCCTCCCGCACGTCGGATTTCTGCGCCAGCAGCGCCACTTCCTGGGCCAGCCGCTCCTCCGGCACCCGCGCCGTGCCGGCCTCGCCGAGCAGCGCCGCGAGTTGTTCCAGCATCCGCGCCCGCTGCGCCGCCGGCTGACCCACCGCCTCGGCCGCGGCCGCCTCGCGCAGCCCGGCGATCTCCGCCAGCAGTCCGCCGAGGATGCCCTGCAGCTTGGCGCCCTCGGACTGCCGCGCCTCGACCAGCCCGCCCAGGGCGCGGTCGAAGGCGCTGGCGAGGTCGCGCCGCTTGCCCTCCTCCAGCGCCTCGTCCGGCTCCGGCACCTCGGTGCGCATCACCCCGGGCAGGGCCAGCAGCGCCTCGGCGCGGGGCGCCATGCTGCCGCGGATCCGGCCGGCGATCTCCAGCGCCAGGGCCAGCGCCTGGTCCAGCGCGGCACGGTCCACCGTCAGCCGCGGCCGGTCCTCCCGCTTCAGGGTCAGGCTGGCGGAGATATTGCCGCGCTTGAAGCGGCGCCCGGCCGCCTCCCGCAGCGGGGCCTCCAGCGCATCCAGCCCATTCGGCAGCCGCAGCCGCAGGTCGAGCCCCCGGCCATTGACGCTGCGCAGCTCCCAGACGAAGGCGGTGCCATCGGCCAGCGTGCCACTCTCGCGCGCGAAGCCGGTCATGCTCATAAGAAGTCCCATGCCCGGGGTTGTCCCGCGCGTTGGGGCGGGATGCAAGCGATGGGTGCGCAACGGCATGTGCTGATAACCGGGGCCTCGGCGGGGCTTGGCCATGCCCTGGCACTGGCCTGCGCCGCGCCGGGGGCCGTGCTGCACCTGTCCGGCCGCGACGCCGCGCGGATCGAGGCCGTCGCCGAGGCCTGCCGGGCCAAGGGCGCCACCGCCTGGCCCCGCGTGGCCGATGTGCGGGATGCCGCGGCCATGGCCGCGTGGATCGGCGGGGCAGGGCGCCTCGATCTCCTCATCGCCAATGCCGGCATCTCCGCCGGGACCGGCGGCGCGGTCGAGCCCGCCGCCACCGCCCGCGCGGTCTTCGAGACCAATGTCACCGGCGTGCTGAATACCGTGCTGCCGGCGCTGGAGGTCATGGCCGCGCAGGCCCCCGGTCCGGATGGCCTGCGCGGCCGGGTCGCGGTGGTCGCCTCGGTCGCCGCCTTCGTCGCGGCCCCGGGCGCCCCGGCCTATTGCGCCAGCAAGGCCGCGGTCCAGCGCTGGGCCGAGGCACTGGATGCCACCGAGCGCCGCCGGGGCATCCGGCTGCATGCCATCTGCCCCGGCTATATCCGCACGGCGATGACGGCACGCAACGAATTCCCCATGCCTTTCCTGATGGAGGCCGAGGAGGCTGCCCGCCGCACCCTGGCCGGCATCGCCGCCGGCCGCACCAGGGTGGCCTATCCCTGGCCGGTCTACTGGGGCGCCCGGCTGGCCGGGGCCCTGCCGCTCGGGTTGCGGGCGGCGCTGTTCAACCGCCTTCCGGCGAAGGCGGCCCAACTGGATTAGGGTTTGGATTGAGCTTCTTGCTGGCCCGCTTGGCCAGCAGGTTCAGCCCCTCAACGGCCGTGGCGAAGGCCATGGCGGCATAGACGAAGCCCTTGGGGAAGTGGACGCCGACGCCCTCGGCCACCAGTACCATCCCGATCATCACCAGGAAGGCCAGGGCCAGCATCACCACCGACGGGTTGCGCTCCATGAAGCGGGACAGCGCATCCATCGAGAAAAGCATGGCGATGACCGAGACGACGATGGCGGTGGCGATGATCCAGAACTCCCGCGTCAGGGCGACCGCGGCCAGGATGCTGTCCACCGAGAAGACCATGTCGAGCAGCAGGATCTGGATCACGGTCGGCCAGAAGCTCGCGGTGACGCCATCCGCCGCATGGCTCTCGGCCTGGGACTGGGGATCCACCCGGTGATGGATCTCGATCACCGCCTTGCCGATCAGGAACAGCCCGCCGCCCAGCAGGATCAGATCCTTGCCGGAGAATTCCAGCCCCAGCACGGCGAACAGCGGCCGGGTCAGGGTCAGCAGCCAGGAGGTCGCGGCCAGCATTCCGAAGCGCATCAGCACCGCCAAACCAAGGCCGATCCGCCGCGCCAGGACCCGCTGCTCCACCGGCAACCGGTTGGACAGGATGGCGATGAAGACAAGGTTGTCGATGCCGAGCACCACCTCCATGGCGATCAGCGCGAACAACGCGACGATGATTTCGCTTTCCATACTTCCTCGTCTCCCGGCCGGGCGGCGTAACGCTTCTTCACCCGGACTGTTGCCGCCCGGGCTTGGATCAGCTTGCGGCGGCCCCACCTCGAAACAAGGTGCCGGAATCGGAGAGATTGATTGCGCATTGCTGGTGAAATGATGCTTGGCCTGCGGCTGGCCCGGCGGGAGCTGCGCGGCGGCATGCGCTCGCTGCGGATCGTGCTCGCCTGCCTGGCGCTGGGCGTTGCCGCCATCGCCGCGGTCGGCACCCTGCGGGCCGGCATCCAGGCCGGGCTGCTGGCCGATGGTGCGCGCATCCTGGGCGGCGATGTCGAGGTCCGCGGCGGCGCCCGGCCGCTGCCGCCCGAGCTGCGCGCCTGGGCCACGGCCCGTGGCGCCTCGGTCTCCGCCATCACCACCATGCGGGCGATGCTGGTCGCCCCCAATGCCGAACGGATGCTGGTCGAGCTGAAGGCGGTGGATGCCGCCTATCCGCTCTATGGCGCCCTGGTGCTGGAACCGGCGGTCCCGCTGGCCCCCGGCACCGTGGCGCTGGACCCGCTGGTGGCCGAACGCCTCGGCCTGGCGCTGGGCGACATGGTCCGCATCGGCGAGGCCCAGCTCCGGCTGGTGGCCCTGGTCGCGCAGGAACCCGACAAGGTGGCGACCCCCGCCATCTTCGGCCCGCGCGCGCTGATGACGCAGGCGACCCTGGCCACCACCGAACTGATCCAGCCCGGCAGCCTGCTGCAGCACGACCTGCGCCTGCGGCTGCCCGCCGCCGCCGCCGCCGACCCGACGGCCGAGGCGCTGCGTACCGAATTCGCCCGCGAGGGCTGGCGCATCCGCACCGCCGGCTCGGCCGAGCCGGGGATGAACCGCTTCCTCGACCGCGCCGCCTCCTTCCTGACCCTGGCCGGGCTGACCGCGCTGCTGGTCGGCGGCATCGGCGTCGCCACCGGGGTGCGCAGCTGGCTGGACGCCCGGGCCAGGTCCATCGCCACCTTGCGCTGCCTCGGCGCACCCTCCTCGGTCATCTTCCTCAGCTACCTCATCCAGGTGCTGGGCTTGGCGCTGCTCGGCATCGTCATCGGGCTGGTGGCCGGCTACGGGCTGACCTGGGCGGCGGCGCAGGCCCTGGCCGGGGCGCTGCCGGTGCCGCCGCGCCTGGCGCCCTATCCGCGGCCGCTGGTGCTGGCCGCGCTCTATGGGCTGCTGACCGCGCTGGCCTTCGCGCTCTGGCCGCTCGGCCGGGCGGCGCGGATCTCCGGCGCGGCGCTATTCCGCGATGCGGTGCAGCCGGCGGGCGGCTTCCCCGGCTGGACCGTGCTGGCGATGAACGGGCTGGCGGCAGTGGCGCTGGTCGGGCTGATCGTGCTGAGCTCGGGCGACCGGCGCTTCGCCGCCGGCTTCTGCGCCGCGGCGGTGGGGGCGCTGCTGCTCTTCCGCCTCGGCGCCTGGGGGCTGGTGGCGCTGGCCCGCAGCCTGTCCCACCTGCGCCGTCCGGCACTGCGCCTCGGCCTCGCCAACCTGCACCGGCCAGGGGCGCCGACCGCGCTGATGGTGGTCTCGCTCGGCATCGGCCTGACCACGCTCGCCGCCATCACCCAGATCGAGGGCAACCTGCGCCTGCAACTGGTCAACGAGATGCCGGGCAAGGCGCCGAATTTCTTCTTCATCGATATCCAGTCCGACCAGGCCCAGCGCTTCGACAGCCTCGCCGCCGGCATCCCCGGCGTGGTCGAGGTCAAGCGGGTGCCGAGCCTCCGCGCCCGGGTCGTCGCGGTGAAGGGCGTCCCCGCCGAGCAATGGGAAACCACGCCCGAGACCGCCTGGGCGCTGCGCGGCGACCGCGGCCTGACCTATTCGGCGCAGCCCCCGGCCGGGACCCAGGTGGTCGCCGGGGACTGGTGGCCGGCCGACTATCGCGGCGCGCCGCTGCTGTCCTTCGATGCCACCATCGCCAAGGGTTGGGGCGTCGGCATCGGCGATACCATCACGGTCAACGTGCTCGGCCGCAACATCGACCTGAAGATCGCCAACCTGCGCAACGTGGACTGGCGCGGCCTCGGGGTGAACTTCACCCTGGTGGCCTCGCCCGGGCTGCTGGAGGCGGCGCCGCATACCCATATCGCCACCGTCCGCGGCGATGCGGCGCAGGACGGCACCATGCTGCGGGTGCTGACCGATGCCTTCCCCAACATCACCGGCATCCGGGTGCGGGATGCGCTGGAGGCCGTGGCCGCGCTGCTCGGCCGGGTCGGCACGGCGCTGACCGCGATCGGCGGCGTCACCCTGCTGGCCGGGGCGCTGGTGCTGGCCGGCGCGGTGGCGGCCGGGCAGCGGCAGCGGGTGCGCGATGCGGTGGTGCTGAAGACCATCGGTGCCACCCGGGCGCAGATCCGCGCCGCCTGGACGGTGGAATACGCGCTGGTCGGGCTGGTGGCCGGGGGCCTTGCGGCCATTGCCGGTAGTGCCGCCTCCTGGGCCGTGGTGGTGCTGGTGATGCAGGGACAATGGGTGCTGCTGCCCGGGACGCTGGCCGCCACGGTGCTGGGCTGCGCGCTGCTGACCTTGCTCTGCGGACAGGTCGGTACGGCGCTGGCGCTGCGGGCCCGCCCTGGCCCCTTGTTGCGGAATGAATAGGCCGGTGTTCACACTTCTTCACGTGTATCCGGCCCAGGCCGTGACCATATGATGCAATGCCGGCGGTTCCCGCGCGCGCCGGCAGGGCGAAGTGCTCGGCCGCTGCCGATTCCCGTTGAAACGGGTTACAGCTTCTCCATATAACCCCGCTGCGGGGATAACCCCCTTTGGGAGGTTCGAGACACCTATGGCCCTTCAACCCGACTATCGTTACACGACGAATGCGCCTGGCTGGGGTCGCACGGCGACTGCCGACGCGGCCGCCGTCGATGCCGGGCTCCGGGGGTACATGCTCCGGGTTTACAACTGGATGGCTTCCGGCCTGGTGCTGACCGGCATCGTGGCCCTTCTGGTTGTGACGGTGCCCGCCTTGCAGGAGCTGTTCTACACCGCAGCCCGCACCCCGAGCGGCCGCATCGTGATGCAGCCGACGATCCTCTTCTGGGTCGCCACGCTCTCGCCGCTCGCCTTCATGCTGGTGCTGAGCTTCGGCTACAACAAGCTGAGCAAGTCCACCGCGCAGATGCTCTTCTGGGCCTTCTGCGCCTGCATGGGCGCCAGCCTCAGCAACCTGGCCTACCGCTACACCGGCGCCTCGATCGCCAGCACCTTCTTCATCACCGGTGCGATGTATGCGGGCATCAGCCTCTATGGCTACACGACCAAGGCCGACCTAACGAAGATGGGCAGCTTCATGATCATGGGCCTGATCGGCCTGATCATCGCCGGGCTGGTCAACATGTTCCTGCAGTCCTCGGCGCTGCAGTTCGCCATCAGCCTGATCGGCGTGGTGGTGTTCCTGGGCCTCACCGCCTTCGACACCCAGCGCATCAAGTCGGACTATGTCGAATACGCCTATGCCGAGGGCACCGAGGAGGCCGGCAAGCGCAGCGTGATGGACGCGCTGGGCCTCTACCTGAACTTCATCAACCTGTTCCAGATGATGCTTCAGCTGGTCGGCGTCCGGCAGGGCAGCGACTAACCGGCGAAAGCCAAAGAAAGGCCCCGGGGAGCGATCCCCGGGGCTTTTTTTATGCCCGCGCTTTCGGCGGCGGTGGCGTCAGCGGGCTGGGCCCGGCTGCGGCGCCATGCCGATCTGCTCCGCCTGCGCCCCGCTATCGGGCCGTGGCTTGGCCAGCACCGGTTCATCCCCCAGCGGGGTGGAGATGATCGGTTCGAACTGGCCCTTGCCATCCTTCATGTGGCTGAAATAGCCATAGGAGAAGCGATTGGCTTCCATCCTGCAGGAAGCTGTTGGGGATCGGCAGCACCCTTTCCATCCCGCCCGGCTCCTCGATCACCACCATTGCTGCTGGTGCATGGCGTCGCGGGCATCAGGAAGGACAGCATGTCCTGCATGCCCGGATCATCCGTCATGCCATAGAACCGCACCGCCAGCGCCCGGCCGGTGCCTCGGCGCAGACATTGGCATACATGCTGTTTGCGCTGTGGCGGCGGCATCCCGGACCGCATCCAGCACCGCTTGCGGCGCTACGTGATGGATCATGTGCCCCGCCCCCGGGACGATCCGCAGCCGGCTTCCGGCCAGGCGCCGGTGCAGGTGGCCCGAGTGGTAGCGGGTATCGAGCACCTGGTCCGCCGCGCCGGCGACGATCTGCACCGGCAGGTCCAGCGTGCCGGCCCGGCGCAGCAGCCCCAGTGCGTCGGGCAGCATCGTCGCGGTATCCGCGGCGCTGGCCCCGAATTGGGAGGGACGGATCGCCAGGGCCAGCGGAAATTGCGTCTCGAATTCTGCGCTCACCGGCTGCGGCGCGAAGGACTGGCGGATGAGCCATCGTCCCAACAGCCAGCCGAGCGGTTGGCTGATGGTATGGCGCAGCAGGCCGCCCAGCAGCGGCATTGCCGCCAGTGCCACGAGCGGGACATCCAGCCGGAGGCTCGGCCGGAAATAGCCCGAAAGCAGTACCAGCGCGCCTGTTTCCTTGGGCTGGTCGAGCGCCATGGCCAGCGCGACCAAGCAGCCCCAGGAATGGCCGACCAGGACCGGCCGAGGGAGGCCCAATTGGCGCAGCGCCTGCCGGATCAGCCGGGCCTGCGCCCTGGCGTTCCATCCCCGGCCGGGCCGCTCGCTATGGCCGAAGCCGGGCCGGTCGAAGACCAGGACCCGGTGCCCTGCGGCGGCCAGCGCCGCGGGCAGGCCGCTGCTGGTGAAATCCTCCACCGAGGCGCCATTGCCATGCAGCAGCACGACCGGGCTGCCCTTGGGGTCACCCTGCTCGAGGACATGCAGGCGGATACCCGCGACGGCGATGACACGGCCAAGCGGCGGATGGCGCCGCTCGCTTCGCCGCGCGACCAGATGATTGGCCAGCGCGGCACCCGCCAGCGCCAGGGCGATGCCGCCCAGCATCGGGACGGACAGGCGTGGCCAGGCTCGCCGGCCTCGGGTCATGCCATGCCTCAACTCAGGGCCTCCGCTCAAGGCCGCAACTGCAGGATCCGGCCCCGCGCCTCGTCGGTCAGAATATACAAGAAGCCATCCGGCCCCTGGAGCACGGTCCGCAGCCGCGTCCGGTTCCACAGCAGGCGTTCCTCCCCGGTCACCCGGTCCCCCTGCGTCGCCAGCCGCACCAGCCCCGGCGGGTTCAGTGCCGCGACGAAGAGGCTGCCGCGCCAGGCGGGGAAGGCATCCCCGGTATAGAAGGCGATGCCGGAGGGGCTGACTGAGGGCGTCCAGTAATGGATCGGCTCCTCCATGTCCGGCCGGGACGCCCCTTCGCCGATCCGGCTGCCGTCATAGTCCACCCCATGCGTCACCACCGGCCAGCCGTAATTCTGGCCCGGCCGCAAAATATTCACTTCATCCCCGCCGCGGGCGCCGAATTCCGCCTGCCACAGGCCGCCGGTCCAGGGGTTGAAGGCCAGGCCCTGCGGATTGCGGTGCCCATAGGTGAAGATCTCCGGCCGCACCCCGGGCCGCCCGACGAAGGGATTGTCACCCAGCGCCGCACCCTGGCGACCCAGCCGCAGCACCTTGCCGCCCAGGTCGTCCAGCCGCTGGGCCCGCTGCTTCTTCACCTGCCTCTCGCCGGTCGAGAGGTACATCGCCCCATCCGGCCCAAAGGCGATCCGGCAGCCATAGTGGTTGCGACCTTCCTCCTGCGGCGGCGTGGCATCCAGCACCGGCGTCACCGCCTCCAGCCCACCGGCATCCTGGGCCAGCCGCGCCCGCGTCAGCCGCGTCAGCGCACCGCCCTGCACCAGCATGGCGTGGCAGAGGTAGACCTCGCGGGTGGTGCTGAAATCGGGCGCCAGGGCGATATCCAGCAGGCCGCCCTGGCCGCGCGCCTCGACCGCGGGCACCCCGGCCAGCGGCGGCGAGACCACGCCGTCGCGCCCGACCAGCCGCAACCGCCCTGGCCTTTCCGAGACCAGCAGCCGGCCATCGGGCAGGAAGGCGCCACCCCAGGGCCGTTCCAGCCCGGTGGCGAATTCGAGGATGCGGAAGGGGGTCTGGGCCGCGGCGGGTAGCGCCAGCAGCAGGGCAAGACCGGCGAGGAAAGGATTCATCCCGCCGATTTGGGGTTCCCGGCCGGGCCGGGAACCCCGGCAGGCTTACGCGAGGGCGCCGGCGATCCAGTCCTTCAGCGCGCCCTTGGGCATGGCGCCGACCTTGGTGTCCAGCAGCTTGCCGTCCTTGAACAGCAGCATGGTCGGGATGCCGCGCACCGCATACTCGTTCGGGGTGCCCGGGTTCTCGTCGATGTTGACCTTGGCGATGGTCAGCTTGCCGCCGTACTCCTGGGCGATATCGTCCAGGATCGGCCCGACCATCCGGCAGGGGCCGCACCACTCCGCCCAGAAATCGACCAGCACGGGGCCGGAAGCATCCAGCACGTCCTGCTTGAAGCTGTCGTCGGTCACGGCCTTGGTGTGTTCGCTCATGCGCTTGCGCCTTGCTCGGAGGGGCCGGGAAGGTCCCAAATCTTGCAGCAAATTCGGAACTCGGGCGGTCGCGGTCAAGGCCACCACCCAAGCGGGTCCGTCATGCGTGGAAGACAGGCATCCCCGGCAGGTGCCGGTCAAGCAAATCCGCCGGCAGCGGCATCAACCGGGCGCCATAGGTCCAGACCAGGGCGCACTCCACCACCCGCCCGGGGAAGGCCTGGCGCAGCACCGCGCGGTAGGCCGCCATCTGCCGCAGGTACAGCGGCGCCACATCGGCCGGCTCGGTCGGCGGCGGACGGTTGGTCTTGTAGTCCAGCACCAGCACCCGGTCCGGCGTCACCACCAGCCGATCCACCTGGCCGGTCACCAACCGCCCGTCCAGCCGCCCGGCGATCGGTGCCTCGGCCAGGCTATCCTCGCCGAAGGCGGCCATCACCTCCGGCGCATCCAGCAGTGCCAGCACCTCGGCCAGGATCTCCGCCTGCTCCTCGCCGGTCAGCCCATGGCCGGGCCGGGCGAGGAAGCGCTTCGCCGCCGCCGAGCGTTCGGCCGCCGGCCGCTCCGGCAGATGCTGCAACAGCGCATGCACCACGCGGCCGCGGCGGAAGCGCCGCCCGCCCGGATCCGCCGCGCCATGCGGCGCCGCGGCCGGCGTCTCATGCTCCCCGGGCAGGGCGGAAGGGTTGAGCGCCGCTTCCAGCACCTCGGCCGGCGCCGGGCGATGCGCCCAGTCGGGTAGCGGCATCAGCGCCGCGGCACTGGGCGTGGCGGCTTGCGGCACCGCCGCCTCCTGCGCCGTCTCCAGCCGCCAGCAGGGGCCGCCCTCGAAGTCGCACCCCGCCGGCGCATCGAAGTCGCCGGGGGTGAATTCGGCCGGGACCGCATCCTCCAGCCGCATGAAGCCGTCCCGCACCAGCGCGTACCAGCCCTTGGCCTCCTTGCCCCAGCCGCAGACCAGCAGCCGGTCCTCGGCCCGGGTCAGCGCCACGTAGAGCAGTCGGTTCTCCTCCTCCTGCCGCTTGCGCTCATCGGCGGCGAGCACATCGGCGAAGGCGGCCGCGTGGAATTCCTTGCGCGGCGCCCAGAGCGGCATCGGCACCCCGTCCAACTCGCCCCAGCGGATCTCCTGCCGCCCCTGGCCGCCGCCGACATCGGGGATGATGACCACCGGCGCCTGCAACCCCTTAGCGCCATGCACGGTCATGATCCGCACCGCATCGGCCGCACCCTCCGCCTCCCGCTTCACCTCGGCGCCGCCGCGGCGGAGCCAGTGGACGAAGCCCTGCAGGCTGGGCGGATGCCGGGCCTCGTGGTCCAGCGCGGCGTTCAGCACCTCGTCCAACGGGTCGGCCGCATCGGGGCCGAGCCGGGCCAGCAGCCGCGCCCGGCCGCCTTCCTCCCCCAGCACCCCGGCCAGCAGGCAATGCGGGGTGATGAGGTCGGCCCGGTCGGCCAGCCGCGCCAGCCAATCCGATGCCCGGCCGAGCGCGTCATCCGCCCCGCGATGCTGCATCAGCGCGCCGAACAGCGATCCGCTGCGGCCATGCGCTAGGGTGAACAACTGGTCCTCGTCCAGCCCGACCAGCGGCGACTTCAGCAGCGCCGCCAATTGCAGGTCGTCCTCCGGCAGCAGCAGCACGTCGCAGAGCGCCAGCAGGTCCTGCACCGCGATCTGCTCGACCAGCTTGAGGCGGTCCACGCCGCCGACCGGGACGCCCTTCTCCTTCAGTGCCCGCACCAGCCGCTGGATGAAGGCGGTGCGCCGCCGCACCAGCACCAGGATGTCGCCCGGACGGACCGGCCGCGCCCGTGCCGGCAGATCCTCGCGCCCGACCATGGCGGCGATCCGTGCCGCCAGCGCCTCGGCCAGCAGGGCAGGGGCATCGGCCACCGCCTCGGGGGATTCCGGCACTTCCCAGGGGGTCGGCTTCGGCTTGTCCGCCGGCCGCAGCAGCGGCCAGAGCTCGACCGTCCCGGCATGGCCCGCCCGGTCCGGCAGATGCCGCAGGACGGCGCCATCCGCCACCACCCCGGCCCGTGCCTCGCCCTCGGCGAAGACCGCATCCACCAGCCCGAGCACCGGCGCGGTGGAGCGGAAGGAAACGTTCAGCTCGACCTTCTCGAAACTCCCGCCCTGGCCGACGACCCGCCGCTGGTAGGTCGTCTCCCAGGTGCCGAAGCCGCGCGCATCGGCGCCCTGGAAGCCGTAGATCGCCTGCTTGATGTCGCCGACCGCGAAGATGGTCCGGCCGATCGGCTTGCGCCGCTCCGCCTCGGCGGCGGCCCCGGCGCCGGCGAAGAATTCCTCGGTCAGCGCCGCGGCGATGCCCCATTGCGCCGGGTTGGTATCCTGCGCCTCGTCCAGCAGCACGTGGTCGAGCCCGCCATCCAGCTTGAACAGCACCCAGGCGCTGCCGGGGTCCTTCAGCACCCGCTGGGCGATGGCGATCAGGTCGTCATAGGCCAGCAGCCCGGCATTGCGCTTGCGCGCCTCGTAATGCTCCAGCACCGGGCCGGCCAGGGCCAGCAGCGCCTCGGTCGCCTGCAGCAGCCGGCAGGCGGCCAGCCGCTGCTGCCCGGCGAGGATGCGCTCGATCTCCGCCGCCATCGCCGGATCATTGGCGAGGGCGGTGCGCGGCGTGCCCTTCTCGGTCAGGAAGCAGCTCGGCCAGGCTTCCCAGTTCTCCACCCGGGTCTCGGGGTCCTGCGTCAGCCAGGCGCGCATCTTCGTCGCCAGATCGCGGGGGATCTTGTTCTTGTGGTTCAGCAGCGCCGCCGCCGCCCGGGCCAGCGCATCCGGCACGTCGCAGAGCGCGGCGGTCACGCTGCCGACGTCCTCGCCATCCTCCAGCCGCAGCAGCCGGCCCAGCCGCAGCACCAGCCCGGGCAGCCCGTTGCTGGCGCGCAGGCATTCCGCCAGCTTCTCCCGGTCGCGCATCAGCGCATTCACGGTTTTCGAGAAATCATCCGCCCCGACCAGCCCGGCCAGCAGCGCCACCTGCGCGCGCGGCGTGGCATTGGCCGCCAGCACCGCCTCCCGCGCATCGGCCAGCAGGCTGGCGGCGTCCATGTCCTCCAGCACGCTGAACTGCGGCGGCAGCCCGGCCTCCAGCGGAAAGGCATGCAGCAGGGACTGGCAGAAGGCATGGATCGTCGAGATCCGCATCCCGCCGGCCAGCTCCAGCACCTCGGCAAACAGCGCCCGCGCCCGGACCCGCAGCGCCTCGCTCGGCGTGCAGCCGAGGCCGAGCAGCTCGGCATTCAGCTTCGGCTCCTCCGCCACCGCCCAGTCGCCGAGCTTGCGCGCCAGCCGCGTCGCCATCTCGGCCGAGGCCGCCTTGGTGAAGGTGAGGCACAGGATGCGGTTCGGCGCCTGGCCATCCTGCAGCAGCAGCCGCAGCACCCGGTCGGTCAGCACCTTGGTCTTGCCGGACCCGGCCGAGGCCGAGACCCAGGCCGAACGCTGCGGATCCGAGGCCAGCTGCTGCCGGTCCGCCGCCTGCTGACGCGCCGTCCTCGTCTCATCCATCAACGGCATCCTCCGCCCCGGCCCATTCCGCCCGGCGCGACAGATGCTGGTAGTCATCCCCCGCCGTCTCCCGCCCCGGATGCGGCCAGGCGGTGAAGGGGGCGGAGCCCAGCAGGAAGCGCGCCGCCAGCGCATTCACCTTGCCGATCGCCTCCTCGGCCAGGGCGGCGATCTCGTCGCGCTCGGTCTGCACCGGCAGCACCTCGCCCGGCTTCGGCCCGCCGGTCAGCTTCCAGTAAACCAGCGCCCCGGCATCCCCCGCCGCCAGATGCGGGAAGGCGCCCCGCGCCGCCATGGCCGCTTCCAGCACGAGCTGCGGCTTGTGGCCTTCCTTGACCGCATTCTTCGAGGGCACCGTCCCGGTCTTGTAGTCGAGGATCGCGAACTGGCCATTGGCCAGCACGTCGATCCGGTCCGCCCGCGCCCGCAGGGTCACCACCCTTCCATCCGGCTGGCGCAGCGGAAGCTCCCCCGCCAGCTCGGTCAGGCTGCGGGCGATGCCGTTGCCGGCCCGCGCCTCGGCCTCCTGCCGCACCACGAATTCGCCGATCCGCGCTAGGCGCGGCTGCCAGAAGGCCAGCAGCCCCGGCCGCGCCCCGGCCTCGGCCAGCGCCACCTCCGCCGCCTCGTCGAACATGGCCCGCGCCGCATCCGGCCCCGGCCAGGGCCCCGCCGCCAGCCGGCGGACGAAGCGCGCCATCGTCGCATGCACCAGGTTGCCATAGTCGGAAGCCCCGACCTCCGCATCCAGCGGATCCACCGGATTCAGCCGCAGCACCCGCCGGGCATAGAAGGCATAGGGGTCGGCCAGCAGCGTCTCGACCTCCGTCACCGAAAGCTGCTGCGGTCTGGCCGCCGCCGGCGGGCGCGGTGCCGGACGCTCGCAGGGGGTGACCCGGGCCGGGCGATCCAGCGCCGCCGCCCAGCCGACCGCCTCGCTCATCCCGAGCAGCAACCCCTTCGGATAGGCCTCGCTCACCTGCCCACGCAGGAAGGTCTCCAGCCGGGTCAGCCAGCGGGCCGGCACGGTCGGCGCCCCGCCGCGCTTGGCCGCGCGGGACAGCACCGCCTCCGGCGCCGAGCAGGCGGAAAACAGGAAATCGGCGCAGACCCGGCCGATCCGGGCCTCGGGCTCCGGCAGGCCGAAGTCGCGCCGCATCGGCCGGCTCATCCAGGGGCCGGGATCGGTCGCCAGCGGCCAGACCGTCTCGTCCAGCGCGCCCAGCACGACGCGGTCGAAGCTCAGCAGCCGGGCTTCCAGCAGGCCGAGGATCTCGACCCGCGGATGCACCCCGCCATCCCGCCCGCGGCTCCCCCGCAGGCTGGGCGCCGCCGCCCCATCCATCGCCGCCTCGAACAAGGCGGGCCAGGAGGCCGGGGCAAGCGGCGGCAGCAGGCCGATCGCCGGCTCGAGGCCCGCGAGGTGCGAGGCCAGCGCCTCGCCTTCCTCCCCGGCATAGAGCCGCAACCCGCCGGCCACGAGGTCGGTCGCCGCCAGCGCCTCGGCCGCCGCCAGATGCTCCTCCAGCAGCCCCAGCGGCGGCCGGGCGATATGCCCCGGCAGGCTGGTGAAGGGCCCCAGCGCCTCGGCCAGCCGGTCGATCAGCGCCATCACCTCGGCCAGGACCTCCGCCCGGTCCTCCCGCTTCAGCCCGGCCTTCGCCGCCGCGCGCAGCCCTTCGACCCCCGGCGCCGGCCGCGGCCCGCGCAGCGCCGCACGTTCCAGCCGCCGCGCCGCCCGGACCCAACGGCCGCGGTCCCAGCCGCCAGCGCAGATCGGATGCTTCAGCACCGCCAGCAGCGGCACCGGTGCCAGCTCGCTCGCCGCCATCTCCGCCAGCAGCCGCAGGAAGCTGCCGGTCGGCGTCTCCCCCAGCGGCTCGCCGGCCGAATCATCGGCGGTGATGCCATGCCGGGCCAGCTCGGAGGAGACCCGTCGGGCGAGGTCGCGGTCCGGCGTCACCAGCGCCGCCCGGGCGCCCTCCTGCTCCAGCGCCTCGCGCAGGGTCAGGGCGATCGCCGCCGCCTCGGTCTGGGCATCGGGCGCGACCAGCAGCGACATGCCGCGCATCGCCGGGACCCAGTCGGAGGGCACGCGGGATTGCCAGGCCGGCAGCCCGGCCGCCGGGCGCAGCGCCATGCCCAGCAGATCCGGCCGGCGGATCGGCGCCGCCTGATCCACCGCCTCCTCATCCGGACAGCCATGCCAGCGCTTGATCGCGTCCTTCTCGACCCCGAGCGCCGTCAGCAACCGCCGCTGGCCGCAGAAGGGATGCGTCGGCGCCTCCGGCACCACCTCCCAGACCTTGGCCTCGGCGGAGGAGGCATCGACGCCATGCAGCACCACCATGCCCTGCGGCAGGTCATGCGCGATCACCCGCAGCAGTTCCTCCGCCGCCGGGATGGTGCCGCCGACGCCGATGCCGGCGGCGATCACCGGATCGGCCGGCGGCCTCTCCTGCCAGTCCCGCGTCTGCGCCCGCAGCGCCTGGGCCCGACGCATGCCGATATCGAGCAGGCCGGCTTCCTCCAGCCAGCCCTGCCAAGCCGCCATGATGCCGCGCAGGAAGGTCAGGGTGATCTGCCAATGCGCCGCATGGGTTTCCGGCACCAGTCCGGCCAGCCGTTGCAGCCAATGCTCGGCCAGTGCCTCCGGTGCGGTCCCGGCCAGCAGCTCGAGGTCCTTCTCCTCCAGTGCGATCTCGTCCAGCAGGGTCGCCAGCGCCCCGGCCAGCGACCAGGCCTGTTCCGGCGTCGCCGGCCCGCCGCGGTCGCGCGGCAGCTTCAGGATGAAGCCGGTCAGCACCGCCTGCCGCCGCAGCGGATCCACCGCCGGCGGCAGGTCGAGCAGCGTCGGCAGCGCCAGCTCGTCCGCATCCTCGGTGGAAAGCCCGGCCAGCGCCCGCATCCGCGGCAGCAGCAGGGTCTGGCCCTTGGACGCCCGCAGGAAGGCGGTCCGCAGCGCCCGGGCCGAGCGCCGGGTCGGCAGCAGGATGGTCACGCGGGAGAGCCGCTCCGGCGCATCCCCCGGAATCGCCGCCAGCACCCCGGCGGCCAAGCAATCGAGGAAGGGCAGATGCGTCGGGATATGGAACAGCGGCACCCGGCATCCCCTTGTTCTAGAATAAGGCCTTCACCAGCCCCGCCTGCATCGAGGCCTCGGCCCTTTCGAGGTCGGCGGGGGTCGAGAGGTGGAACCAGATGCCGTCATGCACCGCGGCATAGAGACGGCCCGATTCGATGGCCCGATCATACAGCAGGTTGAGGCTGAAGGCGCCCTGCGGCGCATCGGCGAAGAAGCCCGGCGTCAGGATCTGCACGCCGGAGAAGATATAGGGCGCCAGCTCCATCTCCTTCGGCCGCCGCACCCGGCCCATCGGGTCCAGGTGGAAGTCGCCGCGCCCGACCTCGCCATCGACCTGCGCCGTGCGGACCACCAGCAGCAGCCCGTCCATCACCGCCGGGTCGAACAGCGAGGCCATGCGCGCCAGGGCCGGGAAGGGCCCGTCCAGCACCACGCTGTCGCCATTCACCACCGCGAAGGGCGCCTCGCCCAGCAGCGGCAGGGCGCGGGTCACGCCGCCGCCGGTCTCGAGCAGCGTCTCCTCCCGCTGCAGGGTGACCGCCGGGCTGGCGCGGCCGGCGACCGCGGCGGCCACCTGGTCGGCGTGCCAATGCGCATTCACCACCGCCTGGCCGATGCCCACCGCCTCCAGCCGGTCCAGCGCCCGGTCCAGCAGGCTGCGCTCCTGCAGCAGCAGCAGCGGCTTGGCGGTCGTCTCGGTCAGTGGCCGCATCCGCAGGCCGAGGCCTGCGGCGAGCACCATGCCATGGGTGAGGGGGATCACGCGGCCTCCAGGGGATTGCGACGCAGGTCGCGCGGAACATGAGTATCGAGGAATTCCCGCAGCGGCGCACAGGCCGGCTGCGACAGGGACCGGTCGAGCAACGCCCAGCAGCGCGGCCCATGGATCAGATAGCCCGGCTTGGCATCCCGCCGCGCCAGCCGCACCCAGAGGGAGGCCACCCGCAGGTGCCGCTGCGCCCCGCAGGCCGCCATGGCGCCGAGGAATTCGCCCCGGTCCAGCCCCGGCCGCGCGGTGAGATAGGCAGCGACCGCGGCCCGCCGCGCCGCCGCCGGCACGTCCCGCCGGGCATCCTCGACCAGGGAGATCAGGTCATAGGCGGGATGGCCGATGGCGGCGTCCTGGAAGTCCAGGATGCCGGTGCGCCGCGGCCCGCTGCGGCGTTCCAGCCGCATGAGATTGGCCGGGAAATAGTCGCGGTGGACGAAGCCGCGGGCCGCGGCGAAGGGCGCCAGCATCGCCCCCAGCGCCGCATCCAGCCCGTCCCGCACCTCGGGCCCGGCGGGGCTGCCGAAGGCCGCCGGCCACCACCAGTCGAGGAAGGTCGCCGCCGTGGCGCGGGCCATCGCCGCGGCGTCCCAGGCGGGCAGGCCGGGCGGCACCGGCGCGGCATGCAGCGCCGCCAGCGTCTCGGCCGCCTCGGTATAGAGCGGGACCGGGTCGGCCCCGGCATCCAGCAGCGCCGCATGGGTCGCGTCGCCGAAATCCTCGAGGATGAGGAAGCCCGCCGCCTCATCCGCGGCGATGATCTCCGGTACCGAGAGCCCGGCCTGGAGCAGGTGCCGCGCCAGCCGGGCGAAGGGCCGCACCTCCTCGGGCGGCGGCGCATCCATCAGCAGCGCCGGGCGCGGGCCGCCGACCAGCCGGGCATAATGCCGGAGGCTGGCATCCGCCTGCAGCGGCCGCCGTTCGGCCGCCGCATAGCCATGCGCGGCGAGGAAGGGTTCCGGATATCTCATTCCAATTCCTGTATCCGATCCGGCCAGCCTTCGAGGGTTGCGATACGCTCATCCTCCGTCCCGCCCTGCGCCAGGGTGAGCGTCAGCGACCCCTCCGGCCGCAGGTGCCCCAGCCGCTCCGGCCATTCCACCAGCACCACCCCGCGCCGCGCCTCGTCCCAGCCCAGCTCCGTCAGGTCGGCCGGGCCGGAGAGGCGGTAGAGGTCGAAGTGATGCACCTCCAGGCCGGAGGGCAGGTCGTAGCTCTGCACCAGGGTGAAGCTGGGGGAGGGCACCTCCAGCGCCGGATCCCCCGCCAGGGCCCGCAGCAGGGCGCGGGCGAAGGCGCTTTTACCCGCGCCCAGCGGCCCTTCCAGCAGCACCGCATCGCCCGGCCGCAGCAGCGGCGCCAGCCGCCCGGCCAGCCGGCCGGTCGCCTCGAGGTCGGGGAGGGTCAGGGTGATCGGGCCTGGCATCGGGGTCCGCGAAGAGGGAGACGGGCTTGGTCGCCGCCGGCATATCCTCTAAGACCCGCCGCCTGTTCGGGGAAGATGCCCATGGCGGCGGTACTGCCCGGCCTCGGTGCCTCAGGCGCCACGGTCGAGACGGATGTGGCGATCATCGGCGCGGGCCCGGTCGGGCTTTTCGCGGTGTTCGAATGCGGGATGCTGCGGATGCGCAGCGTGGTGATCGATGCGCTGGACGCGATCGGCGGCCAATGCACCGCGCTCTATCCGGAGAAACCGATCTTCGACATCCCGGCGCATCCGGCGATCGAGGGCGCGGCGCTGATCCACCGGCTGGAGGAACAGGCGGCGCCCTTCGCCCCGCTCTACCTGCTCGGCCGTCGGGTCGAGGGCCTCGCCCCCACCGAGGACGGCTACGCGCTCCTCACCAGCGCCGGCGACACGGTCCGTGCCAAGGCCATCATCATCGCCGCCGGCGCCGGCGCCTTCGGCCCCAACCGCCCGCCGCTGGCCGGCCTGCCGGGCTACGAGGCCTCCGGCGGCGTCCGCTACCTGGTCTCGAAGCGCGAGGAATTCCGGGGCAAGCGCGTGGTCATCGCCGGCGGCGGCGACAGCGCGGTCGACTGGGCGCTGTCGCTGAAGGAGATCGCGGCCAAGGTCACGGTGGTCCATCGCCGGCCGAAATTCCGCGCCGCGCCGGAAAGCGCCGCCCGGCTGGACGAGGCCGCCGCCCGCGGCGAGATCGAGCTGGCCATCCCCTACCAGCTGCACGGGCTGGAAGGCGACGGCAGCACCCTGACCGGCGTGGTCCTGGCGACCCTCAAGGGGGAGGAGAAGACCATCCCCGCCGACCACCTGCTGGCCTTCTTCGGCCTCTCGATGGAATTGGGCCCGATCGCCGACTGGGGCCTCGGCCTCAGCCACAGCCATGTCACCGTGGCGCAATCGACCTGCGAGACCAGCCTGCCCGGCGTGCATGCCATCGGCGACATCGCCACCTATCCCGGCAAGCTGAAGCTGATCCTGCAGGGCTTCTCCGAGGCGGCGATGGCGGCCCATGCCATCCACCCGCGCGTCTTCCCGGGCGAGGCGCTGCACTTCGAGTACAGCACCAGCAAGGGCGTGCCGGGCGCCTGAGCGCCTTCGGCCGCCGCAACCGAAAGCGCCCGATGACCTTCGCCGCCACCCCGACCCGCCGCCGCCTGGCCCAAGCCGGCCTCGCCCTGGCCGCCGCGCCCACCCTTGCCAGACCCGCCCTGGCCCAGGCCCCTTGGCCCAGCCGGCCGATCACCCTGGTCATCGGCTATGCCCCCGGCGGCCTGACCGACGTGATGGTGCGGATGGTCGCGGAGCGGCTGGGCCGCGAACTGGGCCAGACCGTGGTGGTGGAGAACCGCAGCGGCGGCGGCACCTCGATCGCCTCCACCGCCGTCGCCCAGGCCCGGCCGGACGGCTATACGCTGCTCATCGGCACCAACAGCCTCGCCATCAACCCGGCGCTGCAGCCCGGCAGCACCCCGCGCGACCCGCTGAAGGAGCTGCAGCCGATCGGGCTGGTCTACTACAGCCCCTTCGCCCTGGCGGTGCAGCGCTCGGTCCCGGTCGAGGACCTGGCCGGGCTGGTCGCCTATGCCAAGGCCAATCCCGGCAAGCTGAACTACGGCAGCTCGGGCAATGGCTCGGTCAACCATCTGCTGACCGAATTGCTGCTGCAAAAGGCCGGGGTGCGGATCGAGCACGTGCCCTATCGCGGCGCCGGCCCGGCGCTGCTGGACCTGCGGGCCGACCGCATCCAGATCTTCTACGCGACGCCGCTCGACGTCGCGCCGCTGCTGAACGACGGCACCGTCCGGCTCGTCGCCATCTCCGCGGCGGAGCGGCTGCCGACCCTGCCCGACCTGCCCTCGGTGGCCGAGGCCTTCCCCGGCTGCGCCGGGGTGCTGTGGCAGGGCCTCTTCGCCCCGCCCGGCACGCCCGAGCCGGTGCAGCAGCGGCTCTATGCCGCGCTGCGCGCCACGCTGGAGGATCCGGCGCTCGGCGAGCGGGTCACCCAGCAGGGCGTGGTGCTGATGCAGGGCGACGCTGCCGCGCTGCATGGCCTGCTGGCCTCGGAGATCGAGACCTGGGGCAAGGTGATCCGCGCCAGCGGCATCAAAGCGGAATAGAGCGTGATCGCCTGAGGCGGTAACGCCGAAAGGCGCGGATCACGGTCCAGCGCCGGTCACGCCGCCAGCAGGGCGGCGAAGCTCGGCGCCCCGCCCGCCAGCTTCGGCTCCCGCTGCAGCAGCCGCAGTGCGGCATTGCCATAGGCGACGAAGCGGTCCGCATGCGCCCCGCTGCCCAGCGGGTATTGCAGCATCCGCCAGCGATTGGCCTCCGAGGCATCGTGCCGCAGGCTGCCTGCGTTGTAGATGCAGGCGACCACCGGCGGGTCCAGCCGGCTCCGCCCGGCGGATTGGGCGATGCAGGCCGTGCCGGCCGCGATGGAAAGCTCCGGCCGGCGCAGTTCCTCCGGCGCCACCGGTCGCCCCAGCACCCCGGATGCGGTCGAGACCAGGGTCTGCATGCAGCCGATCGAGACGCGGTGGGGCGTCTCGGCATAGCCGCGGAAGCCCGGCTCCCGCCGTTCCGCACTGGCCGCCGCACGGGCATCGGCCGCCCCGCCGCAGGTCTCGGTGCAGAGGCAGGCGACGATCAGCTCCACCGGCACGCCATGCTGCCGTGCCGCCGCCTGGATCGGCGCCGGGAACCAGTCCCGCAGCACCCGCGCCACCGTCGCGTCATGCGCCGCGCTGGCGGCGACCGTCCCGCTCTCCAGCACCACCCCCGCCGCCGTCAGGGCCCAATTGGTGCCGCCGCCGAAGCGGGCATGCGGCTGCGCCAATTCGGCCAGGGCCGCCGGCGCCAGCCAGGCCGCCGGACCGCTGGCCCGGGCCACCGCCTGCCGTTCCGCCGCCAGCGCGGCGGCATCCCCCGGCACCGGCGGGCCGAGCCGCAGCCGGGCCCAGACCTCCGGCCCGGCGATCCCGTCCACCGCCAGGCCGCAGCCGCGCTGCAGGGCTTCCACCGCCTCCGCCGTGCGGGGGCCGAACAGCCCATCGGCCGCGCGCACCATCGAGGCCACCGCCCCCGGCCAGCCGCCTGCCTGCAACCGCGTCTGCAGCCACAGCACATCCTCCCCCCGCAGCATCGGCCGGGCCAGCCGGAGGGTGCGGGTCAATTCCATCGAGTCGCTCATGGGCAGCCATGGCTCCGGTTCTGTGCGGCAAGGGCCGTGGCCAGCAGGCGGGATTGCGCCTCCCGGCCCGGGATGGCGGCGGCGGCGCGGCAGGCGGCCGGGACGGCGGCCAGGCTCTCGCAGCGCCCGGCGCCGGGGGGCCGCAGCAGCGCCGCCGCGAGCTGCGCCGAGCCGGCGAGGTAGCAGCCTTCCGGATCCGCCGGGGCATCCCGGCGCAGGCCATCGGCGGCCAGCCGCTGCGCGGCGATCATCTCCGCCGGCTCGCCCACCCCTTCGGCCAGCGCCTGCATCGCCGCATGGCCGAGGCTGAGCAGCAGCGGTCGCGGCGCCCCTGGCCCGGCCGCCGCCCGATAGGCCGTGACGGCGCAGCCCAGCCGTCCCAGCGCCCGGCAGGCCTCGGCCCGGATCGCCTGCGCCTGGCGGCATTCCGGCGCCGGTCCGGCACAGGGCGGGGCGCGGTCGGCGATGGCGGCATGGTCGCCCCTGGCCAGCGCCGCCTTGTCCGTTTCCAGCCGCTGCACCGCGCAGCCGCCCAACAGCAGCAGCACCAGCAGCGGCCTCACGGCACCACCCCGGCCGCCATGGCCTCCGCCGCGGCAAGCTGATGCCGCAGCAGCGCCATCGCCTCCTCCCGCTTGAGGTCGGGGCTGCTCGCCATCCCGGTCAGCAGCAGCACCAGGCTGTCGAGGTCGCGGCAGCGCGGGTCGCATCGCAGCATCGCCAGCGCATCCCGCAGCGCCTGCTGCGGCACCGGTGCCACCCCCGTCACCCCGGCCGGGGCCAGGTCGATCGGCACCGCATCCACCGCGTCCAGCGCCTTGTCCAGCAGCCGGCCACGGAATTCCTCCAGCCCGGCCGCGGCCTCATCGGCGCTGGCGAAGCCGCCCTGCGCCAGCAGCGCCTGCCGCGCCACACCGCTCTCCTGCCGGACAAGCGATGCCAGCCGTGCCGCGGTGGCGAAGCGCTCTGCCGGTGCCAGGGCTTCGGTCAGGCAGATGCGGGCGAGGATCGGCGACTGCTCCAGCGCCGCGAGCGCCACCGCCGCATCCACCGGCCCGGGCGGGAAGAGGTTGGTCGTATAGGGCCGGTCCAGCACCCGCGCCTTCCAGCGCTCGAAATGCTCGGTGCCCTGGGCCATAGCCTGGAAGGCGCCGACCCCCACCGCCGCCACCAGCCCGGCCGGCCCGCCCAGCCCCAAGCTTCCCAACCCGAACAGCGCCGCGCCGCGCAGCCCGGCCAGCGCATCCGCGATCACCCCCGTCGCCGGGTTGTCGCGGCCGACGAGGCCCTGGATCAGGCCGGAGGCCGCTTCGGCCGCGCCGGCGATCGCTGCGGCATTGCCGCCATGCAGCGCCGCCGCCGTAGCATCCAGCACCTCCCGCGCGCCGGCCGTCGCCGCCTCGGCCCGCTGCGCCAGCGCGGAGCCCGGTGCCAGCCGTGCCGCCAGCCCGGTCGCCACCCCCGCCGCATCCAGCACGCCGCGCGCCGCCGCCAGCGCCGTGCTGCCGGACGCCGCCTGCCCCGCATCCGGAGACGCGGCCGGCGGCGCCGTCCCCGGCCGCGTCTCCGCGCTGCGGGTGACGAAATAGAAGCTGATGACCGCGCCGATGAAGCCGGTCAGCGCTTCCGCGCTCGCCAGCCCCAGCGGCTTCTGCAGCCCGATCAGCAGGAAGCCGAAGATGATGATGAAGCAGGAGATCAGCGCGCGGATGGTGCCGTCGGGGACCCCGCAGGGCAGCTCGGTCAACCGCGCCAGTGCGGGAGCACCGCCGACCCGCGCCTCCGCCAGCAGCCGCCCGGCGAGGATCGCCAGCAGCCAGGCCATCCCGGCCACGAAGACCACCAATGCGCCGATGACCAGCCCCACGGACCAGGCCATCGGCGTCACCTCCTGTGCCAGGGCCGGCAAGGGCCCGCAGCTCAGGAGAATGGCGGTCGGGGTCCGTGACACTCGCATCGCGCCCTCCTGCAATCGGCAGGAAGGAACGTATTAGCAACGGACCCGGAAGTAAAGCTTATTTTCCTAAAGCGAGGATTTAGTGCGTTCCCGGTCCGCTCTGCAGCTTCGCCCGCAGCCGCTCCGCATCCGCCTTCGGCACCTGCACCTGGAGCCGCACGTCAGACCCCTCACAGAGGATCTCGGCGCTGCGACGGTCCACCGGGCCCTCCCGCACCAGCGTCTCCAGCGCCAGCTTGGCGCTCTCCTGGTCGGGGAAAGGCTGGGTGATCGTGACCTGATCCTTGGTCGCAGCCGGCTTCGAGCCCGCCGGATGCATCATCTCCCCAGGCGGAACGGCACGGGACCCTTGCGAGGTCGTGTTGGACACCGGGTCGCTCGCCGGGAAGGTCTGCTCCACGCCCGCCTCCACGTCATCGTCGGAAGTCGTCGCCGGGTGCTTGTCACTATTCTGGGTCATGGCTGGTCCTCTTCACTCAACGCCCAGAACGCACCGCCACCGGACGGGTTCGCGCAGCCATTTCGGCCCTGAGGCCGATCCACCATCGACCTGTCCTAGGAATTCCGCCCCATCCCCGCCTGCGCCGCCGGCGCGGGGAGGATGGTTGCAGTGCAGCACGATCGGGCGCAGCACTCGCCCCGGCGTGGCGCCCCCAGCCTGGAGAACCCCGATGGATCCCGTCCCTTGCCCCTTCGGCCGCATCGCCCTCGTGCTCCAGGGTGGCGGCGCGCTCGGCTCCTACCAGGCCGGCGTCTACCAGGCGCTGCATGAGGCGAAGCTGGAACCCGACTTCCTGACCGGCGTCTCGATCGGCGCGGTGAATGCCGCGCTCATCGCCGGCAACCCGCCGGAGCGGCGCCTCGCCGCCCTCCGCGAATTCTGGGACCGCATCACCGCCCGCCGCATCTGGCCCTTCGCGCCCGATGGCGACGACCTCCGCCGCGCCCGCAACGGACAGAGCGCCCTGGCGACCATCGCCCTCGGCACCCCCGGCTTCTTCAAGCCCAACCTGCTCAACCCATTCCTCACGCCGCGCGGCGCCACCGGCGCCACCGCCTTCTACGACACCAGCCCCTTGAAGCAGACGCTGGAGGAGCTGGTGGACTGGGAGCTGCTCGCCCAGCCCGGCGGCCATCCCCGCCTCGCGGTCGGCGCCGTCAACGTCACCACCGGCAATTTCCAGTATTTCGACAGCGCCGCGCAGCGCCTCTCGCCCGAGCACATCATGGCCTCCGGCGCCCTGCCGCCCGGCCTGCCCATGGTGAAGATCGACGGCGGCTGGTTCTGGGACGGCGGCCTGGTCTCCAATACCCCGCTGCAATACCTGCTGGAGGACGAGACCGACGGCCGCGACGCGCTGGTCTTCCAGGTGGATCTCTTTCCCGCCCGCGGCCCGCTGCCGCGGGACATGAACGACGTCTTCAGCCGGGAGAAGGACATCCGCTTCTCCTCCCGCACCCGGATGAACACCGATGCCTTCACCCGCCAGCGCCAGTGGCAGCTCCGCCTGAAGCGCGCCCTGGCCAAGGTGCCGGAAGCGGCGCTGACGGCGGAGGAGAAGGCGATGCGCGACCAGCTCGCCACCCTGCCGCAGCTCGCCATCCTGCAGCTGGTCTATCAAGCCAAGGTCTACGAAGGGCAGGCCAAGGACTATGAATTCGGCCCCGAGACCATGCGGGAGCACTGGGCCAGCGGGCATGAGGATACCGTCCGCACCCTGGCCCGGCGGGACTGGCTGCAATTGCCGCCCGAGGACCCCGGCATCGTCACCCACGACCTCCACCGGGAGGCCGAGTAGCGCGCCTATCCCGCGCGCCGCCCCTTCCAGATCTGCCAGCCGATCGCGGCGAAGACGACCAGCATGAAGCCGAGGCCGACCGGCCCGGCCCAGTCCTCCACCAGGTGGAACTGGTCCTCCAGCAGATAGCCGGTGCAGGCCAGCCCGCCGGTCCAGAGCCCGGTGCCCAGCGCCGTCCAGGTGTAGAAGACCGTCCGCGGCAGCGCGACCAGCCCGGCCGGGATGGAGATGCCGGTGCGGATCCCCGGCATCATCCGCGCCAGGCAGACCGCGGCCGGCCCGTTGCGCCGCAGCGCTTCCTCCGCCTTCAGCACGATGTCCCGGCTCAGCCCGACATAGCGGCCGAAGCGGTCCACCATCCGCCGCATCCGCTCGGCGCCATAGGCCCGGGCCAGCTCGTACCAGAAGGCATTGCCCACCAGGGACCCGGCGACGCCCGCCAGCACCACCCCGGGCAGCCACATCTGCCCGCGCGCCGCGGCGAAGCCCGCCAGCGGCATGATCACCTCCGAGGGCATTGGCGGGAACAGGTTCTCCGCCACCATCAGCAGGAAGACCCCCGCCAGCCCGCCCGAGGCCACCAGCCCGGCTGCCCAATCGATCATCGGGCGATCATCCGGCGATCACGGCGTGGTGCGATAGAGCAGCAGCGTGACCCATCGGCCGCGGGAATAATTGAATCCGGTCACGCTGGCGATCTCCTGCGGCAGGAGGCTGAGGATGGTGGCCTGCTGGCGGAAAGCAACCTCCGCCCGGTCCCCCACCGCAACAACCCGGCCTGGGCCACCGGCCAGGAACTGGGCAGCATCGGCACCGGTCCGCAACAATCGCACATCCTGGCCCAGGGCGAAAAGCACGGAAGGCTCGGAATAGCTGGTGATGCCGAACTGGTTGGCGGGCAGGTTAGGCACCCTTGCCGCCAGCACCTCCGCCAGTCGCGGCGCGACCCAGAACGGCGTCAGCCGCGGCACCACGCCTTCCAGCACCAGTGCATAGAAGGGCACTGCCAGCAGCGCGCCGAGCAGGCCCGCCCGGCCGTATTCCCGCCGCCGCGCCGCACCCAGCAGCAAAAAAAGCAGCAGCGCCGCCAGCGGCAGCAGCACCAGCCCGGCCGGCAGCAGGGCCCGCAGCAGATACCAGGACAGGCCCTGCGCCGCGATCGCCATGCCCGCCGCGACCCCGACCAGCGCGGCCACGCCGGCCCAGCGCCAGCCCCGGGCCGGCAGCCGCCGCACCGGGTCCATCGCCCAGGCCGCGCCCAGCAGCATCAGTGCCGGGAACAGCGGCAGGGTATAATGCGGCAGCTTGGTCTGCACCGCCTCGAAGACCAGCCAGGACGGCACGACCCAGGCCAGCAGGAAGCGCGTCGGCGGGTTCAGCCGGTCCCGCCAGGCATTCGGCAGGGCACACAGCACGATCCAGGCGCCGGGGAAGGCGGCGATGCCGAAGCTCAGCAGGTAGAAGCCGGGCGGCCCCCAGTGTTTCTCCTCGCCCGAGCCGATCTTGGACAGCATGTCGCCGCCCACCGCCTGCTCGAAGAAGCGCCCCTCCGTGGCGATGCCGATGGCGACGAACCAGGGTGCCGCCGCGGCGATCATCAGCGGCACGCCCCACCAGGGCCGCAGCGCCCGCAGCCAGGGTGCCTCCTTGTCGATCACCGCCAGGGTGATGCCGCACAGCAGCGGCACCATCGGACCGATCGGTCCCTTCAGCAGCACCCCGAGGCCCAGCAGCAGCCAGAACCCCGCCGCCTGCCGTGCCGTGAAGGCGCCCGGCCTGAGATAGGCCAGGCCGAACAGCCCCATCGCCGCCGTCACCGTCGCCAGCAATGCGGCATCGGTCTTGGCGATATGGGCCTCCGCCACCAGCACCAGCGATGATGCGAGCATCGCCGCCCCCAGCAGCGCCGCCCGCCGCCCGACCAGGGCCCGGCCCCAGTGGAAGGTCGCCAGCACCGCCAGCAGCGCGCCCACGAGGCTCGGCACCCGATAGGCCCAGATCTGGTTGCGGTCGCCCAGCCGCGTCGCCTCCAGCACATGGACGGAGGCCGCCTGCAGCCAATGGATGCCGGCCGGCTTCTTGTTCCGCTCCTCCTCGCCGAAGCGGATGCGGATGTAGTCGCCGCTCTCGACCATCTGCCGGCTGGCCTGGGCGAAGCGCGCCTCGTCCCGGTCCGTCGCCGGCAGGGTGAAGAAGCCCGGCAGCCAGAGCAGCAGGCAGAGCAGGGCCAGGAACAGCTTCGGCCGGCGCTGCAACGCTTCCGGCAGGATGCCGAGGGAACGGTCCGATCGTGCAGGCGGCGATGTATCCATGGAGGCGCGCACTAGCATGGGGCGCGCCCGGGGGCCATAAACCGCCGCACATGTCCTCCCATCTCGGCTCCCCCACCCGCCGCGCCGCCCTCGCCGTGCTCGAAGCGGTCATCACCCGGCATCGCCCGCTGGAAGAAGCGCTCGATGCGCTGCCCAAGGGCATCGCCCCGCGCGACAAGGCCGCCGCCCATCGCATCGCCGCCGCCGTGCTGCGCCGCGCCGGCTCGCTCGATGCCGTCCTCGAACCCTTCCTCCGCCGCGAACCGCCGAGCGAGGTGCGGAACGCGCTGCGGATGGGCGCGGCGGAGCTGCTGCTGCTCGGCACGCCCGCCCATGCCGCCGTCGCCAGCAGCGTCACCCTGGTGCCCAAGCCCTTCGCCGGCCTGGCCAATGCGGTGCTGCGCCGGGTCGCCGAGGCCGGCCCCGCCGCGCTGGAGGGGCTCGACGCCGAACGGCTGGATACCCCGCCCTGGCTCTGGTCCGTCTGGCACGCCGCCTACGGTCCGGCGGTCCGGCAGATCGCCGCCGCGCATCGCCTGGAGGCGCCGCTCGACCTTTCCATCGCCCCCGGCGCCACCCCGCCCGAGGGCGGCACCGAGCTGCCCAACGGCAGCTGGCGCTACCCGGCCGGCACCCATGTCACCGGCCTGGCGGGTTTCGCCGAGGGCGCCTTCTGGGTGCAGGATGCCGCCGCCACCCTGCCGGCCCGCATCCTGGCCCTGCGGCCCGGGGAGAAGGTGCTGGACCTCTGCGCCGCCCCCGGCGGCAAGACCGCCCAGCTCGTCGCTGCCGGCGGCCAGGTCACCGCGGTGGAACGCGAGCCCAAGCGCGCCGCCCGGCTGCGCGAGAACCTCGCCCGGTTGCGCATGGCGGCCGAGGTGGTCGAGGCCGATGCCACCGCCTGGGATGCCGGCGGCGCGCTGTTCGATGCCGTGCTGCTCGATGCCCCCTGCACCGCAACCGGGACCATCCGCCGCCACCCGGACGTGCCCTACCTGAAGCGCTTCCGCGACATCCCGCCCATGGCGGACCTCCAGCGCAAGCTCCTGGCCGCCGCGGCCCAGCGCCTGGCACCCGGCGGCAGGCTGGTCTTCGCCACCTGCTCGCTCCAGCCGGAGGAAGGCGAGGCCCATCTCGCCGCCGCCTTGCCCGGCCTGCGCCCCGTCCCGGTCCGGCCCGAGGAAGTGCCCGGCCTGGCCCATATGATCGTCCCTGGCGGCGCCTTACGCGCGCGGCCGGATTATTGGCCCGAGCTGGGCGGCATGGATGGCTTCTTCATCGCCCGTTGGATGAAAGTCTGAGGAAGGCAATTCACCTCAGGCGCGCATTTCGATCCGATTCTGCAACGCATGACGGATTCCCTGGCTTTCCGGTGGTGCAAAGCATCTGTCACCGCCTTGCCCGCGCCATCCTGCCGCCGCTAGAACCGGGCGGATGCCAACCCGCCCCATCCGGATCGCCCCATCTCTCCTCGCCGCCGACTTCGCCCGCCTCGGCGAGGAGGCGCGCGCCGTCGCCGCCGCCGGCGCGGATTGGCTGCACCTCGACATCATGGACGGCCATTTCGTCCCCAACATCAGCTTCGGCCCGGTCGTGGTGAAGGCGCTGCGCAAGCACCTCTCCATCCCCTTCGACGTCCATCTGATGATCGCCCCGGCCGATCCCTACCTGGAGGCCTTCGCCGCCGCCGGGGCCGACCTGATCAGCCTCCATCCGGAAGCCGGTGCGCACCTGCACCGCAGCTTGCAGACCATCCGTGCCCTGGGCAAACAGGCCGGCGTGGTCCTTAATCCGGCGACGCCTCTCTCGGCGGTGGAGAATGTGCTCGATCTCTGCGACCTCATCCTGGTGATGTCGGTCAATCCCGGCTTCGGCGGGCAATCCTTCCTGGGCAGCCAGCTCGGAAAGATCGCCAGCCTGCGGCGGATGATCGATGCCCATGTCGCCGCCGGCGGGCAGCCGGTGGCGCTGCAGGTCGATGGCGGCGTCACGACCGAGACCGCCCCGCGCTGCATCGCCGCCGGGGCCGATGTCCTGGTCGCCGGCACCGCGATCTTCGGCGCCCCGGACTATGCCGCGGCCATCGCCGCCCTGCGCGTGCCCGCATCCCGAACCGAGGTTTTTGCCTGATGCGCGACATTATCCGCGGCACGCGGCGCTTCATCTCGGGCCTGCGCCCGGTCAAGGTCCCGGATGCCCCGGCCCGGGCCTTCCGGGACCTTTGGCCCGGTGACCCCGGCCGGGGCGCCAGCCTGCTGCGCGGCGATTTCGAGACCGCCGGCACCACCCACCGGCTCGATTCCAGCCCCGAGGCACCGTCCGGCTGGGATGCCGCCGCCGGCCCCCTCGCCTGGCGCCGCGCCGCGCATGGCTTCGCCTGGCTGCGCGACCTCCGGGCGCTGGGCACCGATGCCGCCCGGACCCGCGCCCGCGACCTGGCCGAGGATTGGCTTGGCCGCGGCGCCGAGGAGCCGCTGGCCCAGGCCCCGGAGGTCGCCGCCGCCCGCGTCTCCGCCTGGCTCGGCCATTGGGACTTCCTCGCCGCCACCGCGGACGACGGCTTCCGCAAGCGCCTGCTGGTCCGCCTCGCCCAGGATGCCCGCGGCGTCGTCGCCGCCCTGCCGGCCGAGGCCATGCACCGCGGTGCCCTGGTCACGCTGAAGGGCGCCATCGCCGCCGCCGTGGCGCTGGAGGACGAGGGCTGGATGACCCGGGCGCTGCGTTTCCTGCCCGGCGAGCTGGAACGCCAGTTCCACCCCGACGGCGGCCATATCGAGCGCTCCCCCGCCCAGCTCCTGCTCGCGCTGCAGGACCTGATCGAGATCCGCAACCTGCTGAACGGCGCCGGCATCAACCCGCCCGCCCTGCTGGCCACGGTGCTGGAACGCGCCGGCCAGGCGCTGCGGCTGTTCCGCCACGGCGACGGCGGCCTCGCCCAGTTCAACGGCACGCGGGAGGATGGCGCCGGCCTGGTCGACCTGGTCCTGACCCAGGGCCAGGCCCGCGGCCGGGCGCCGATGCTGCTGGAGGAAAGCGGCTTCCACCGCCTCCAGGCCGGCCGCACCCTGATCATCGCCGATGCCGCCGCGCCGCCGCCCGCCCGCGCCAAGGATGCGGCGACCGGCCTGCCGCGCGGCGCCGACCGCTTCGCCCATGCCGGCACGCTGAGCTTCGAGATGTCGGTCGGCCGCGACCGCCTCATCGTCAATTGCGGCGCCGCCCCGGCGGCGGCGCCCGAATGGCGCGATGCCCTGCGCGCCACCGCCGCCCATTCCACCCTGGTGCTGGCCGATACCAACAGCAGCGAGCTCAGCGAGGAAGGCCTCGGCCGCCGCCCGGAACGGGTGGAGCAGGAACGCCAGGAACAGAACGGCGCGCAATGGCTGGAAGCCAGCCACGACGGCTACCGCAAGCGCTTCGGCGCGGTGCATCGCCGCCGCCTGTACCTGGCGGAAACCGGCGACGACCTGCGCGGCGAGGACATCATCGAGATGGCCGAGGCCGGCGCCCGCCCGCCCGGCTTCGCCGTCCGCTTCCACCTGCATCCCGCCGTCAACGCCAGCCTGCAGGAGGAAGACGGCGCGGTGCTGCTGCGCCTGCCCTCCGGCCAGGGCTGGCGCCTGCGGACCAAGGGCGCCAAGGTCGGGCTGGAGGAGAGCGTCTACCTCGGCGGCGACCAGCGGCAGAACAGCCAGATCGTGCTGACCGCCGATCCGGGCGAGGAGATCGTCCAATGGGCGCTCGAGCGGTTGATCGCCGGCGGGCCGGGGGAAGGCTGACGCCTCCCCTGCCTTGAAACTGGCCGAGGTCACCAATGTCGACTTCTCGCTGCGGCACTTCCTGCTGCCGCTGATGCGCGGCGCCCGCGACCGCGGCCATGAGGTCGTCGGCCTCTGCGCCGAGGGCCCGTTGCTGGATATCCCGCGCGCCGAGGGCTTCCGCATCATCCCGGTGCCCATGGCCCGCAGCCTGAACCCCCGGGTCCAGGCCCGCTGCTACGCCGCCCTGCGCGAGGTCTTCCGCACCGAGCGCTTCGACCTGGTGCATGGCCACATGCCGATCAGCGGGCTGCTGGCCCGCGCCGCCGCCCGGGCCGCCGGGGTGCCGCATATCGCCTATACCTGCCACGGCTTCCTCTTCAACCAGCCCGGCCCGGCCTGGCGGCGCGGCCTCTCGCTCGGCCTCGAATGGACCGCCGGCCGCATCACCGAGACCTTTCTCACGGTCAGCGCCGAGGAGGCGGCCGATGCCCGCCGCCTCGGCATCCATCCCCGCGCGACGGCCGTGCTGAACGGCCGCGACCCCGCGCTGTTTCACCCCGACCCCGCTGCCCGCGCCGCGCTGCGCGCCGAATTCGGCGCCGGGCCGGGGGATTGCGTCATCGTCGCCGTTTCCCGCCTGGTCCGGCACAAGGGCTATCCGGAGTTGCTGCGGGCGATGGAGGTCGTCCCCGGCGCGCATCTCTGGGTGGTCGGCGAACGCCTCGCCTCGGACCACGGCGCCGACCTCGAGCCCGACTTCGCCCGCGCCGCCACCCGGCTCGGCCCCCGCTTCCGCCGCCTCGGCTATCGCCACGACGTCGCCCGGGTGCTGGCCGCCGCCGATGCCTTCACCCTGCCGAGCCATTTCGAGGGCCTGCCGATGTCGATCATCGAGGCCATGCTGACGGGCCTGCCGGTGGTCGCCACCGATATCCGCGGCTCCCGCGAGATGGTCCTGCCCGGCCAGACCGGCTTCCTCGTCCCCCCCGCCACCATCGCGCCGTTGGCCGAGGCGCTGGCCGCCCTCGCCGCCGACCCGGCGCTGCGCGCCCGCCTCGGCGCCGCCGGCCGCACCCGCGCCCTCGACCTCTTCGATGAGGAAAAGGTGGTCGGCCGCACGCTCGATCTGCTGGGCCTCTAGCGCTACACTCCCCCGGTGAGCGATGCCCCTCCCTTCTGGAAGACCAAGACCCTCGGCACGATGAGTCGTGCGGAATGGGAAAGCCTCTGCGACGGCTGCGGCCGCTGCTGCCTGCACAAGATGCGGGACGAGGATACCGAGGAACTGGTCTTCACCAATGTCGCCTGCCGCCTGCTGGACACCGGCAGCTGCCTCTGCCGCGACTATCCGAACCGCAAGCAGCACGTCCCCGATTGCGTGAAGCTGACGCCCGCCAAGGTCGCCGCGATCGACTGGCTGCCGCCCACCTGCGCCTATCGCCTGGTGAAGGAAGGCCGCGACCTGTTCTGGTGGCATCCACTGCTCTCCGGCAGCCCCGATACCGTGCATGAGGCCGGCGTCTCCGTCCGCGGCCGCGCCGTGACCGAGCGCGAGGCCGGTGCCTTCGAGGACCATATCGTCCGCTGGCCGGGCACCTTGCCCCGCTCGGCGAAACCTCCAAAACCCACAAAAGGAAAAGCGTGATGAAGGATGCCCTCTTCGGCGGCGTGAATGCCGCCGTGCTGACCGCGATGAAGCCGGACATGTCGCCCGACCTCGACCGCATGGCGGCGCATGCGCATTGGCTGCTGGCCAATGGCTGCAACGGCCTCGGCATCCTCGGCACCACCGGCGAGGCGGCCAGCTTCGGCCTCACCGAGCGCAAGCAGATCCTGGAAGGGCTGATCGCCCGCGGCATCCCCGCCGGCGTCATCATGCCCGGCACCGGCACCGCCAACTTCACCGACACGGTGGAGCTGATCCAGCATGCCCGCGCCCAGGGCTGCCGCGGCGTGCTCGTGCTGCCGCCCTTCTACTACAAGGCGCCGAGCGACGACGGGCTGTTCGCCTACTTCTCCGAGGTCATCACTCGGGTCGGCGGCGGCATCGCCATCTACCTCTATCACTTCCCGCAGCAGTCGGCGGTGCCCTTCAGCCTCGACATCATCGCCCGCCTGCTGAAGGCCTTCCCCGGCGCGGTGAAGGGCGTGAAGGACAGCAGCGGCGTCTATGCCAACATGAAGGCCATGGTCGATGCCTTCGCCAAGGACGGCTTCGAGGTCTACTCGGGCTCCGACGAATTCCTGCAGACCATCCTGGCCGATGGCGGCGCCGGCTGCATCACCGCGGCGAGCAACACCAACAGCCACTGGGGCGGCATCGTCTATGCGAAGCGCACCGGGCCGGAAGCCGATGCCGCGCAGGCCGTGCTGAACGCCACCCGCAAGGCCGCGACCAGCGTGCCGCTGATCCCCGGCCTGCGCGAGATCATCGCCCGCTCCACCGGCGACGACGGCTGGCGCACCATCCGCCCGCCGCACCTGAAGCTGGAGAAGGCGCAGGCCGATGCGGTGTGGTCCGCCTTCCAGGCTGCGGGCGCCATCCCGCTGCCGGGCCTCGCGGTGAAGGCCGCTGCCGAATGAGCGAACCCTTGCGCTGCCGCGAACCGGCGACGGGCACCGTGCAGATCGACGACGAGAACATCCGCGTCACGCGCTGGGATTTCAATCCCGGCGCGGAGACCGGCTGGCATCGCCACGGCTGGCTCTACGTCGTGGTGCCGATCCACGACGGCACGCTGATGATCGAATTGCCGGGCGGCGAGACCATGACCGCGGAGCTGAAGGCCGGCGTCTCCTATACCCGCGTCGCCGGCGCCGAGCACAACGTGGTCAATGGCGGCACCGGCTTCCTGTCCTTCGTCGAGACCGAACTCAAGAGCCTCGCCGGCTGACGAAGCCGCGCGACGGCGACCCCGTCGCGCAACAGCCCGTGTCAAGCGGTTGAAGTTTCGACCGCGAGATGCGCATTGTGATCCCATGGATCAATTCGAAGACGGGGCCGTCTCCCTCCAGCAGGGGGAGACGGAGCAGTTGCTGTCGTGCCCCGTCCTGCCGGGTCCAGTGCTATGGCGCCGGTCGTCCCGCGCCCAGCGCGTCAGCCTGCGGATCGATGCCCGCCGCGGCGCCGTGGTCGTCACCCTGCCGCAGCGTGCCGGCCGCCAGGCCGGCGTTGCCCTGCTCGCCACCCATGCCGCCTGGGTGCGGGAAAAGCTCGCCGCGCTCGCTCCGCCCATCGCGCTGGAACCCGGCTCTGAAGTCCCGCTCGGTGGCGCGCTGCATGTCATCCGCGCCGTGCCTGGCCATGCCGGCGATACCTGGCTGCGGCCCGGCGCCATCATCACCGGCGGGGATGCCGCGGCTGCACCGGCCCGCGTCGCGCAATTCCTGCGGGACGAAGCCCAGCGCCGCATCGAGGTCCTGGTCGCCGGCCACGCCGAGACGCTCGGCGTCACCTGGCGCCGGCTGCGCCTGAAGGATACCCGCAGCCGCTGGGGCAGCTGCGCGCCGGACGGCACGCTCGCCTTCTCCTGGCGGCTGGTGATGGCGCCGGGCTGGGTGCTCGACTACGTCGTCGCGCATGAGGTCGCGCATCTGCGGGAGCTGAACCATTCCCCACGCTTCTGGGATATCCTCCAGCAACTCACGCCGAACCGCGAGGCCGCGGTGGCGTGGCTGAAGGAGAACGGGCCGGCGCTGCTGCGCGTCGGCTGATCAGCGAGGCAGGAAGCCCACCAGCCGCTCCGCCTCGGTCACGATCGGCTCGGCGATCGCCGCCGCCCGCTGCGCCCCGAGGCGCAGCGCCGCATCCAGCGCGCCCTTGTCCTCCAGCAGCCGGTTCATCTCCGCCTGGATCGGCGAGAGATGCGCGACAAGGGCTTCCGCCAGCACTTCCTTGAAGGCGCCGAAGCCCTTGCCACCATGCTCGCGCAGCACCGCATCCGGTGTGGTATTGCCGATGCCGGCCAGGATGCCGACCAGGTTGCGCGCCTCGGGCCGCCCCTCGAAGCCGCCCACATGCTCGGGCAGCGGCTCCGGGTCGGTCTTGGCGCGGCGGATCTTCAGCGCGATGGCATCGGCATCGTCGGTCAGGTTGATGCGCGACTGGTCGGAGGCATCCGACTTCGACATCTTCTTCGAGCCGTCGCGCAGCGACATGACGCGCGCCGCGACCGTCTGGATCATCGGCTCGATCGTCGGGAAGAACTCCACGCCGTAGTCGTGGTTGAACTTCTGCGCGATGTCGTTGGCGAGCTCGAGGTGCTGCTTCTGGTCGTCGCCGACCGGCACCTTCACCGCGTGATAGGCGTGGATATCGGCCGCCATCAGGTTCGGATAGACATAAAGGCCGGCGGAGGCCGACTCCCGGTCCTTGCCCGCCTTGTCCTTGAACTGGGTCATCCGGTTCAGCCAGCCGAGCCGGGCCACGCAATTGAAGATCCAGGCCAGCCGGGCATGCGCATGCACATGGCTCTGCACGAACAGGATGCAGCGATGCGGGTCGAGCCCGCAGGCGATCAGCGCCGCCGCCATCTCCCGCGTCTGGGTCGCCAGCTCCTTGGGGTCCTGCCAGACGGTGATGGCATGCAGGTCCACCACGCAGAAGATGCTCTCATGCGTGTCCTGCATCGGCACCCAGTTGCGGATGGCGCCGAGGTAATTGCCGAGGGTCGGGATGCCGGAGGGCTGGATGCCCGAGAAGACGCGCTGCATGGCTATGGCACCGTGGAAAGGGGTGGCGGCGGTGATCCTCCGGCCCGCCGCCCAGGTCAAGCGACCTTGTAGCCTTCCTCGGTGATGGCCGCCGCCACGGCGTCCCGTGCCAGGCCGGTCTCGGCCTGCACGGTCTTCGTCGCCAGGTCCACCTGGACCTTGGCCGCGGGGTCCAACGCCTGGATCGCCTGGGTCACCGCGCGGACGCAATGGCCGCAGGTCATGCCGTCAACATGCAGGGTGATCATCCTGTTTTTCTCCAATCCTTTGGGCCAATCCATCGAGTATCGGGCAATCCGGCCGCCCGTCGCCGTGGCAATGGGAGGCCAGGTGCCGCAGGCTGGCCGCCATGGCGGCGAGGCTCGCCGCCTTCTCCTCCAGCGCCGCCACATGGGCCAGGGCGATGCCCCGGACCTCGGCGCTGGCCCGGCCGCGGTCCTGCCACAGGGCCAGCAGCTTCCGCACCTCCTCCAGCGGGAAGGCCAAGTCCCGGGCATGGCGGATGAAGCGCAGCACGGCGATATCGGCTTCGGCATAGCGCCGGTAGCCATTCGCCTGCCGCACCGGTGCCAGCAGGCCGATCGCCTCGTAATGCCGGATCATCTTCTCCGAGACGCCGGAGCCGCGCGAAGCCTCGCCGATATTCATGCGCGCGGCCTCCACCGGGCCAGCAGCAGGGCATTCCCCAGCACCGAGACCGAGGACAAGGCCATCGCCGCCCCCGCCACCAGCGGCGAGAGATAGCCGAAGGCCGCCAGCGGCACGCCCACCAGGTTGTAGCCGAAGGCCCAGCCCAGATTCTGCCGGATCTTCACCAGCGTCCGCCGGGTGACGTCCAGCGCCGCCGGGACCAGCGCCGGGTCGCCCCGCAGCAGGGTGATCCCCGCCGCCTGGATCGCCACGTCGGTCCCGGTGCCCATGGCGATGCCGAGCTCGGCCGCCGCCAGGGCAGGGGCGTCGTTCACCCCGTCGCCCACCATCGCCACCCGATCCCCGGCCTGCTGCCAGGCGGCGACGCGCTCCGCCTTGCCGGCCGGCAGCACCTCCGCCGCCACGTCGTCGAGGCCCAGCCGCGCGGCCACCGCGCCGGCGGCCGCCTTGCTGTCGCCGCTGATCATCGCCGCCTTCACGCCGAGTGCCCGCAGCCCGGCGATGGCCGCCGCCGCGCCCGGCTTCTCCGCATCCTCGAAGGCCAGCATCGCCAGCACCCGCGGATCGGGCGCCGTCTCCACCAGCCAGGCGAGGGTCCGGCCCTGGGCAGACTCCGCCTCGGCGGCGGCGGCCAGCGCACCCGCCTCGGCCCCGCTCTCGCCCAGCGCCCGCGGGCTGCCCAGCAGCAGCGCCTGCCCATCGATCGTCGCCGAGACGCCGCGGCCGGGCAGGGCGCGGAACGCCTCGACCTTCGGCACGTCGCCGCCCGCCCGGGCCAGCACCGCCCGCGCCAGCGGATGCTCGCTGCCCGCCTGCAGCCCGGCCGCCAGCCGCACCGCCCCGGCCTCGGTCACGCCCGCGGCGACATGCACCGCCGCCAGCCGCGGCCGGCCCTCGGTCAGGGTGCCGGTCTTGTCGAAGGCAACCAGGGTCACGCCCTGCGCCCGCTCGATCGCCTCGGCATCGCGGATCAGGATGCCCGCCCGTGCCGCCGCCCCGGTCCCGGCCATGATCGCCGCCGGCGTCGCCAGCCCGAGCGCGCAGGGGCAGGCGATGACCAGCACCGCCACCGCCCGCATCACCGCCACCTCGCCCCCGGCGCCCGCCAGCAGCCAGCCGAGCAGGGTCACCAGCGCGATGCCGACCACCACCGGGACGAAGACCGCGCTCACCCGGTCCACCAGCCGCTGCACCGGCGCCCGGCTGGCCTGGGCCGCGGCGACCATGGCGGCGACCCGCGCCAGCACCGTCTCGGCGCCGATCGCCCGGGCCTCGATCACCAGCCGGCCGTCGAGCGCGATGGTCCCGGTCGAGACCTTCGCGCCTGGCTCCTTCTCGACCGGCACGCTCTCCCCGGTCAGCGCGCTCTCATCCACCCCGGCGCGGCCCTCCCGCACCAGCCCATCGGCCGGGATACGCTCGCCCGGCCGCACCGCGACCAGGTCGCCCACCACCAAGGCGGCGGCCGGCACCTCCTCCTCCACGCCATCGGCGCCGATCCGATGCGCGGTGCGCGGCCGCAGCTCCAGCAGGGCGCGGATCGCCGCCCCGGTCGCCCGCCGCGCCCGCGCCTCCAGCCACTTGCCCAGCAGGATGAACAGGATGACGACCGCGCTCGCCTCGAAATACAGGTGGTGCCCGGCATGCGCGGCGCCGCGCGTCAGCAGCATCCAGGCGGAAAGCCCGAAGGCCGCCGAGGTCCCGAGCGCCACCAGCAGGTCCATGTTGCCGGTCCCCGCCCGCAGCGCCGCCCAGCCGGCCCGGTAGAAGCGGGCGCCGAGCCAGAATTGCACCGGCGCGGCCAGCGCTGCCTGCACCCAGGGATGCGGCATCCAGTCCTGCCCGAAACCCATCCCGACCATGCCGAGCAGGAAGGGCGCGGCCAGCACCGCGGCCAGGATCAGGTCCCGCTTCTCCCGCCCGCCCTCGGTCCCGGTCCCCTTTGGGGTCCCCTCCGGCGTGCTCTCCCGCAGGCTGTAGCCGGCCTTGGCCACCGCCGCGGCCAGCGCCGCCTCCGGCGTGCCGGCCACCGCCCGCACCATGGCCCGCTCGGTGGCGAGGTTCACGCTGGCCTCCAGCACCCCCGGTACCTTGGCCAGCGCCCGTTCCACCCGCCCGGCGCAGGTCGCGCAGGTCATCCCGCCGATGCCGAGGTCGAAGCGCTGCTCCGGCACGCCATAGCCCGCCTGCACCACCGCCCCGATCGCCGTATCCAGCGGCACGTCCCCCCGCACCTCCGCCCGCTCCGTCGCTAGGTTGACGCTGGCCGCGGTGACGCCGGGCAGCTTGCCCAAGGCACGCTCCACCCGCCCGGCGCAGCTGGCGCAGGTCATGCCGGAGATGGGCAGGCTGAGGATGGGGGTCGGGGGCAGGGGCGCTTCGGGCATGGTCCCGATGTGGGGTCTCCCACTATAGGAAGGTCAAGGG
>NZ_CEEDBP010000041.1:0-58689 GCF_979252845.1 Belnapia sp. AC561 | reverse complement strand
AGAGCCATGTCGAGGCGATCCGCCGCTACCAGCGGCTGCGGCAGGACTACAAGCCGGCGCAGATCCGGATCCTGCTCGAAGCCGAGGCCAATGCGGGGGACGGTACGCGGATCGCCCTGGCGCCCGGCGTGACGCTGGTCGTCACCCCGGCGCTCCTCACCCCCGATACCCACCCCCGCGCCATCGGCGATCTCGCCGAGGCTGCGCTCGACGCCCTCCTCAAGCACAGTTCCAAGGAAACCCCCGATGCCGCTTAGCTCGATCACCGCCCAGGACCCGCTGGGCGGGTTCCGCCATCTGGCGATGGTGGCCGGCACGCAGCGGCCCATCCCGCTGGCCGCGACCCGCTTCACGATCCGCATCCTCGGCAATCTGGCGCTGGTGACGGCGGAGCGGTGCTTCCGCAATGACGAAGGGGAGTCGATTGAGGCCACCATGACCTTCCCGGTGCCGGTCCAGGCGGCGCTGGTCGGCATGTCGGCGCGGATCGGTGAGCGGCGGGTCGTTGCCGCCACCCAGCGCAAGTCGGCGGCCCGCGAAACCTACGAGACGGCGATCGATGACGGCCGCACCGCCGTGCTGCATGAGGAGGCGCTGCGGGGGGTGCACATGATCAGCGTCGGCCACGTCCCGCCGGGCCAGGAGGTCGCCGTCCTTGGCACCTGGGCTATCCCGCTGGCCGCCGCCGGGGACGGCGCCATCCTGCTCATCCCAACCACGGTCGGCGACGTCTATGGCCGCAGCCCGCTGCCGGACAGCGACGACCTGACCCATGCCCCCATCCTGTTGGAGGCCGATCTCGAGGTAAGCTGCGACAGCGGCGTCGTCTCCCTCGAGGGCGGCAGGCTGGTAGAGGGCAAGGCCCGCGTCACCCTCAATGCCCCCATTGTCATCCGGGTGGCCGGTGCGGCGCCGCAGATCCTCCGCGGTGTCGCCGCGGATGGGCGTACTGTTGCCCTGACGGTCGAGCCCGCGGCCCCGGGCGACGCGGCGCTCGATGGCGTCCTGCTGCTGGACAACTCCGGCTCCATGAACGAGGCCGCGGCCGGCAGCCATGGGAGTCAGGTCCGGATACCCTCCAAGCATGAGGTGGCCCTGCGCGGCCTCAAAGGCATCGTCGCCGGCCTGCATCCCACCGACCGGCTGGATATCTGGGAGTTCAATAGCCTCCCGCGGCATCTGGGCCTCGGGATCGGTGCTGCTGCCATGGGCAGGTTGGTTGCCCGGCTGCAGCCGCCGACCGGCGGGACCGAGACGGGACAGGCGATCGAGGCTGTACTGGCAGGCCGTGAAGGTGCGGACGTGCTGCTGGTGACCGATGGCCAAAGCCATGCCCTCGACGTTCACGCGCTGGCGCGGCGTGGTGCCCGCTTCACCGTGGTGCTGGTCGGGGAGGACAGCCTGGCGGCGAATGTCGGGCACCTGGCGGCGCTGACCGGCGGGCAGATCTTCGTCTCCTCCGGCCTCGACCTTGCCGAGGTGCTGCGACAGGCCATCGCCTCCTTGCGCGGCGGCCGGTTGCACCAGCCGAGGATCGAGGGTGAGGCGCCGGAGGCCGCCGCGACCTTGATGGGCGGCATGATGGTCACCGCCCGCTGGGAGCCTGCCCAGCACCTATCGCTGTCCGCCACTGCCGCCGAAGCCGAAGCGGGCCGCGCAATCGCCGCCTATGCGGCCTGGCTGGCGCTGCCGTGCATGGCGGAGGAGGAAGCCGCGGCGCTGGCAGAGGCCGAAGGCGTGGTATGCCACCTCACCTCGATGGTCCTGGTGGATGCGGCGGGCGAGGCGCAGCAGGGCATCCCGGCCCAGCGCAAGGTGCCGCTCATGTCCCTGGGGCTCTTGGCTGACCCGCATCCGCTCATCCCGATGGACGCCGCCATCCCTTCGGTATCCAGAACGCCCGCCATGCGCACCTCGGCTCGTGCTGCGGCAGCGTTACCTCCACCCCCTGCGGCCTGCGCCGGCGCATTGCCCAGCGGCGGTGGTGGCCGAGGCCAGCAGGCTCCGTCCATCCGGAACTCTCCGCGCCAAACTGGCACCGGCAGACTATTTCACCGCGTGCTGAATCAAAACTCTCCCAAGGCCGGCTCGCCAGTGCCGCTACTGCCAACAGCGCCTCTGCTCTCAAATCTTAGGGCCTGCCTCGGCCGGGTGGATTGGACCGGCAACCTGGAGGCAATGCGGCGGGGTGTGCTGCAGGGCAACGTGCCGTCCGACGTGCTGACGCATCTGGAGGCGGTGGCAAAGCTCGGTGCGGTACAGGATCTCGCCGCTGTGCTTGGAGTCACGGCTGAAGCAGTTGCCGTAGCGCTGCTGGCACGCGCCGAGGAAATGTCTAGCCGTAGCGCGGCGCGCCTGGCGCGTGCCGTTCTTGGCGCTGCCGATAGGACGATGCTTGAGGCGGCAGCATGGGCAGTTGGCCTCTGAACGAAGCGGGGTAAGGCTGGAACACGATCATGACTATCCGGTTATTGGCCGGACAGTCTGGCAGGGAATTTTCATGGCCTGATCAGCGGTAGTTCAGCTGGATAAGGTGTTTCACCATCGCTGGTGCGATGACAACGAAGTCCGAGGTGGTTTTCGTGGCGAAACTGGGAACGAGTGTCCAGATCGCCGGGCAACGCCGATGGCGTTTGCGTCGCCGTGAACGTATCCGTCAGCCGACCAGCATGGCACGACGCCGGTAGCGTTTGTCTGGACCGTTCGCAGCGAAGCTGGTCTGATCCCGGCAACGGCGCCTCTGCTTCATAAGCGCTGCGGGAGGAAGATCGGCTATGAAAGCATTGTTTGGTCGGCGCGCCCTGGGCGCCGCCGCGCTTCCGATGTTGGCGACACCCAGGCTGGCGCAAGCCGACCTCGCTGCGTGGCCGAACCGCCCGGTGCGGCTGATCGTCGGCTACCCCGCCGGCGGGTCCACCGACATCTGCGCCCGCATCCTGGCCGAGGACTTCCGCACCCGCCTGCCCCAACCCATGGTGGTCGAGAACCGCACCGGCGCCAACGGCTCCCTCGGCGCCGCACACGTGGCCGCAGCGACGGACGGGCACACCCTGCTGATCAGCAACACCAGCACCATGACCGTCAACCATCTGCTCTACCGCGATACGCGCTACCATCCGCTGCGCGACCTGCTGCCCATCGCCACGATCACCATCAGCCCCTTCATCCTGGTGATCAATCCGCGCAACCCGCGCACCCAAGGCGTACGTACGCTCGAGGATCTGATCGCACTGGCGCGGCGTCAGCCAGGACAGGTCACCTACGCCTCGGCCGGCGTCGGGAACCTGCAACACCTGCATATGGAGCAACTGCTGACCGTGGCCGGTATCCGAATGCTGCACGTGCCCTACCGCGGTTCGTCGGTTGCCACCAACGCCATGGTAGCCGGTGAGGTGGACGTGCTGTTGGACACCCCCACCACGGGCGGGCCACTGATCCAGGCAGGGACCTTTGCGGCATTGGCCACCACTGGCGAAGCTCGATGGCGTGAATTACCGGAGGTGCCGACCGTCAAGGAGGCCGGCTACGCCGACTTCAGCGCCGTCTTCTGGAACGGGTTGGTCGCGCCCGCCAACACGCCACCCGAACTGGTGCAGAAGCTATATGCCATGATGCAGGTGGCTGCGACATCGCCCTCGGCGCGCGCTCCCCTGTTGGCCCAAGGCGATATTTTCGTGCTGGATCCCGGGCGCTTCCGCGAACGCATCTCCGCCGACATCGAGCGGAACGCCGCGGCCATCAAGGCCGCCGGTATCGAGATGCAGTAAGCTGCCGCTGACGGAATGGCCGCGGGTTCAAGTGCGACAGATCAAGCGCGGTGCTTTTCGCTCTGCCATGAAATTCGAAGCAGCGACCGCTGCCAGCATCGACGGCCGCAATGCCGATGCCAAGCTCTTCAATCGGACCTGAAGCGCGATTGCTTTCGGGAAAGGCGCATGCAAGTCCAGAACACAAAAAGCCCCATGACCTCGGTTTGAGGGCATGGGGCTTTGTGGGTCCTCCCCTGAGGGAGGACCTTTGAGTGACGGCTACGGCACCAGCGACGCGCGCTGGAGACGGCTACGTCGGCGGTATTCGAGGACCTTGGCCTGGAAGGCCCGGAACTTGGGGATCCGCTCAAAGCGCACGAGGTAGCCGCCGTAGGTCAGCTCACGGTGGCACGCCGCGCAGACCAGCCAGCCATGCTCCGGCCGGTTCAGGCCGCGATGGAAGACATGGTCGAACTCGGCGCCGGGGACCGGCTGGCGCTCGAGGGTGAGGACCGGTGTAATGCCGCAGCAGGGACACCGGCCGAGGAAGGGCGCGGCCGCGGTGACCTTGACGATGATGGCCTTGGTCTCGCCCGAGAACTTGTTCCTCTGGCCCAGCAGCAGGTCCTGCGCCGAAAGCTGCAGGAGCATCAGGTCGGCGGCATGCCGGTCGAGGACATCGAGCCGGTCGTGCAGCTGCCGAATCTGCTGGGCGATCTGGTGGGCCAGCCGCTCGAGGCTGCTGGCCGAAGGTTCGTCCGGTCGCTCCATGGCGGCGCGGACGACGGTGTTGCACCAGAGGTGGAAGGCGGGGGCGAGATAGCGGGCATAGGCCAGCGCGAGCTGCCAGTGCCCCCAGGTCCCGCCCTGGTGGCCGCGGACGGTGGCGATGAAGCCATCGGTGTCGAGGTGCCAAATGCCGGTGTGGCCGGCATTTGCGGCGACCGGCTCGTCGAGCTCGGTCCAGTGGGTGCCTGCATGGGCACGGAAGCGCCGGGTCTCCTCCAGGAGCAGCCAGTCGGAAGGGCGCCGGTTCGCCGGGCGGTCGGCTGCCTGCCACATGTCGGTCAGGTTGAGCATGGTGCCGCGGCGGCGAATGGGCGTGCCCTGGTAGTTGAGGCTGTCGATGGGGGTCATTGGGATCTCCAACATCGGGTTTCGGCCCATGCTCAATCGGGCCGCAACGGTCGGCTCGGAGCTGCCGAGACCACGGGAGACGGGTTGGAGATCCAAAGGGGCGGCAGGTGGGTCCGGCCGCGCGATGGCGACCGGGCCCGGCACGGCAGCCGGCCATGGCCGGACACCGCACTGCCTAGCGCGGGACTGGCCCGCGCCGCTGCCGCACGTATGCGGCAGGCCGGCGCAGCATCCCGGAGGGGTCCGGGGCGGCGCCGGGTGAGCCTCATCCATGCCGCCGTCCTGCCACCGCTGGCAGGGCAAGGGTTCGCAGGTGCGGCCGGCTCAGTGCCGGATGCGCGGTGCCGGGCGCGGGCGGCGTCCAGGAGGGCGCCACGCGGGCTCCGCCGCGGCGGGGGACGAGGAGAGACGAGAGGCCCACGACCCGGCCCTGGGCCCGGTCAGGGGCGGCGCGGGAGGGCTGCCGGGACGTGCAGGCAATGGCAGCGCGATCCTGCGCCGGCCGGCTTGGTGCTCGACCCTTCCGGGAAAGACCCGGACTGCGTTGCTGTCAGGGGAGCGAGGGTGCCGGCGAGGTCGTGCCTCTCGTGCAGTACAGATGGGTACGCCACCCCATCATTTCAATACTATTTCGTACTGTATTGGCGTCCGCAGTCATTCGCAAACAAATCCGATTGCCAGGCACATCAACCAGGGATAGGATTTTCTTGCCCCGATAGAGCGTGATCAAGATCACGCCTTTATCCTGGTGCCGGCAGCTATTGGCACCCTTGCTCGTCAGCGGCGCTCCGGCGCCGCACGCTGGGAGAGCACCCAGCCTCCCGGACCTCGAAAGCCGGGCTGCCCCGTTTGTCGCCGCTGGGGCGCGGCGAGGTCCGATTGCATCGGGCCAGACTGAGGCACGTCTCCATGTTTCCCTCCCCATCACCGCAGCCATTGGCTGCGCGTCTCCCCTCGCCTGCCTGCCCTGTCGGTCACTGCCCACCAATCCTCCATGGTCCTGGTCGGGTTACGCGGCAATCCACCACGACCACCACGCCGGCCAGCCATGCCGCGTGGATCGGTCGTCGCCGCACGCGTCTGAATGCCGCGCCGACGACTGCGAAGGAGCCGCATCATGCGCATGGATGATGACCGGCTGCTCACCGTCGCCGAGGCCTGCACCTGGCTCAACATCAGCGATCGCACCCTCCGGCGATGGCGTCAGCAACGCGTGCTGCGCGCCGTGACGGTCGGTGGCGCGGTGCGGATCCGCGAGTCCGATCTGCTGCGGCTTGTCTCGGTGGAGGATGACGAAAACGTAGATGGGCCAACGGATTTAGCGGTCCGCATGAAAGCGCCGCACCGCTAATTGCCGTGGTGAATGGTGCTACGTCCCCATGATGGCCGCTCCTGTCCGCGCCTGTCCGCTCCGCTCTCGAGGTCCCCAATGAACGCCATTTCACAGACGATCACCGCCCAACGCCAGCCCCGGATCATCACCCGGCTCGACCTTAATTTCGAGGACCTGATCACCACAATCGAGACCTCTGACACGTTGACCAGAGATCAAAAACGCATCTGGTCATCGGATCTCCGGACGACCGCGGCGATGTTGGGATTGTCGCCTACAGCCGTGCCCTGCGACGTCATCTGGCTGAACCACAACCTGTTCCGTAAGGACTGCACCGACTTCGGCAAAAGCTACGAACGATTCCGCAACATCAAGCTGTCGGACCGCAAAGCTCTAGAGTTTATCGGGCTACGGCAGCCGCGGATCTGCGGCGAGGCGGGCCTCTCCCCGGCCTGGATCGCGGTGCTCGATGCCGCCCTCGTCGTACCGCAGCGGGCCGGCCTGCGGCGGATGGCCCGGTTCTGCGCTATCCGGTTCATCGAGCCCGACCAACTCACCGACCCGGTCTTCGCGGACTTCCTGGCGGAGGAGGTGATCACCCGGCTGGATGGCAAGGCCTCGAAGCGGGGCCCGACCATCGTCCGCGCCTGGAACCGGATCATTGCCAGCAGCCCTGCTTTGCAGCGGTGCCAGCCTCTGCAGGCGCCACGGCAGCGCGAGCCCTATACCTTTCCCATCACGTACTTTCCGGAGAGTCTGCAAGCGGAGTACGCCGAGCACCGAGAGTGGATGAGCCCCAGCCAGGGCAGGAGCCATTTCAAAGGACGCCGCGGCAGGCGCCGGGGCAGGCCTGCCACCCTCAAGACACGCAGCTTTTCCGTCCTGCAGATGCTGGGTGCCCTTGTGCAGATGGGGCACGATCCGGCCGCCATCACCGGCTTTGACTATATAATTCGCTATGCCAGCGACATCCTCGACTTCTTCGAGGCACGCGCCATCGCCCGGCTGCCCCCGAAGCAGCGGGATGATGATGAGGAGGAGCCGGAGATCGTCGGTGGCCAGCTCGCGGTGATCGCCGACACGCTGTTCATCATCGGGGTGCATTTCCTCGGATTGACCGGCGAGGTGGCGGACGAGCTCCGCGAGATGCGCAAGCTGACGCAGCCCCGCCGCAAGGTCGGCCTGACCGGCAAGGTGCGCGAGCGCCTGATGCAGCTGATCCAGCCCTACAACCGCAGCCGCCTGCTGTTGCTGCCGGAGGGGATCGAGCAGGAAGCGCGCGCCGTCGATCCGACAGATGCGAAGATGGCGCAGCGGTTCATGATCGCGGTTGCCATCGAGGTACTGCTGGCTTGCCCGCTGCGGATGAAGAACCTGACCGGGCTGCGGCTGGACCGTCACCTGAAGCGGCTTGGCCCGGGCGGCCGCTCGGTCACCCACATCGTCATCGAGGGCACCGAGACCAAGAACCATGATGTGGTGGAATGGCCGGTGCCGCCGGCGACGGCGAAGCTGCTGGAGGTCTGGTGCCGGGTCTGGCGTCCGGTGATGGCCGGCCACGGCATGGCCAACGCCCACCTCTTTCCGGCGCTCGACGCGGCGAATTCCAAGAGCCAGGCCGCCCTCGCCGAGGGCATCAAGGGTCTCATCCGGCGTGAGCTGGACCTCGCGGTGCATCCGCATCTGCTGCGGCACTTCGCGGCGTGGCGGCACCTGAACCGCTACCCCGGGCAGTACGAGATCGTCCGGCGCGCTCTGGGCCACAGTTCGATCGAGACCACCATCGGGACCTACTGCGGCCTGGAAGGCGAGGCGGCCGCGCGGCTGTTCCACGGTGGCCTGGAGCAGGACAAGACCGAGGCGCGGCGGCTGGTCCGCGCCAGGGCAGTCAGCAAGACGCCCAAGGGCCGGCGCTGAGGGAGGACGGCATCATGGCACGCATCATCGACCCACGCCGCCGCTGCTTCGTCCCGCCAGACTGGCCCAAAACCGACCACCGCCTCTGGGAGGCGGCGATCGCCGCCCGCCGGGGTCGGTTCTCGAAGCGCGGCCTGGCCGCGCGGCTGGCCCCCGCCAGCCTCGAGAAGACGATGGAAGGCTATGGTCGCTGGCTTGGGTTTCTGCAGTATTACGGCTGGCTTGACCCCGAGGTCGGGCCGCTGGCGCGCCTGGATGAGGACCGGGCAGCGGCCTACCTCGACGAGCTGGTCGCCCTCGGCAACCGCGACTACACCATCGTCGGCCGCTTCCAGGAACTGCAGACGGCAATCCGTATCATGGAGCCGCGCGCCCAGGTCGCCTGGCTGAGCCGGCCGGGCGGGGTGCCCCTGCGGCAGCAGCTGGCGATGGAGAAGCGCAGCTTCGAGGTACATCACAGCGCCACCCTCTACGCCTGGGGCTTCGAGTTGATGGAGGAGGCCCTGACTCTGTCAGCGCCCTGCAGACGGCGGGTCATGCTGCGGGACGGGCTGTTGATCGCCTTGCTGGCCGCGGCCGGACCACGCCTGGGCTCGGTGCAGGTCATGCGGCTCGGCCAGCAGATCCGGTTCGACGGCGTGGAGTGGTGGATGACGCTCGACGTCCCCGACATCAAGACCGACAAGCCCCATCGCGTCCCCCTGCCCGCCAGCCTGACGCCATGGTTCGAGCGCTACGTCGCGGTCGAACGGCGCGAATTGCTGGACGGCGAGGTCAGCGACGCGATGTGGATCAACTGGGGTGGCAAGATTCTGGAGGAGGCCGGGATCGAAAAGCGCATCCGCTGGTGTTCGGCCAAGCGCTTTGGGCCGGAGAATGCCTTCGGGGTGCATCGCTTCCGGCACAGCATCGGCACCACAGCACCCCTCATGGCGCCGGATACGCCCGGCATTGGCGCTGTATTGCTCGGCATCGGTGGTCGGGTCCACGAGCAGCACTACGACCGCGGGCTGCGGGCCGCGGCTGGCGCTGCCTACCTCACCGGGCTGGACGAGGACCGCGAGGAAGCCCGGGCCTATCTGCGGCGCCTGGCAGAGGAGGGTCCTGCACCGGATGATGCCCCCAAGGATGGTCGCGGCATAAACCGGAAGCCTCCATCAAAACCTTAAGGCGTCGGAAGCCGCACAACCTCATATCGGGATTGTGCGGCTTTCATGTCGCGCGGTGGCATCACTACATCGGCGCAGCGAAGCGGAGGTAGCGCGCCCTACCAGCAGGCCCGAGGCGTGGGGCGGTCCGCTCTCAGCCGACCAGCGACACCAGTTCAGAATAAGGCGGCAGCAGCGGATCGGCCGTGTAAAGCCGCATCGGCTCGACCATCGCCTGTGCCACCAGCAGGCGGTCGAAGGGATCACGGTGATGCAGCGGCAGGTCGGCGACCCGCGCCGCGGCATCGGCCCGGACAGGCAGCTCGGTGAAGCCGGTGTCACGGGCTGCCTGGGCGATCTGCTCCGGGCGCATGGGAAAGTCGGCGCGGCCGAGCCTGGCCTTGATGGCGATCTCCCAGATGCTGGCGGCGCTGAACAGCACCTCATTCGCCGGATCCTCGAGCAGGGCCCGGGTTCTGTCATCCAGCCGGGCTGGCGTGTCGAGCGCCCAGAGCAGGATGTGGGTGTCGAGCAGCAGGCGCATCAGCGCCCCTCGAAGCCGGCGAGGTCGTCGTCGGACAAGGGCGCGTCGAAATCAGCGGGCACCTGGAGTTGGCCTGCCAGGATGCCGAGGACGCGTCGTGGCACGGGCGGCGACGGCGACGCCAAGGGCATCAGCCGGGCCACCGGCTTGCCGGCACGGGCGATGACGATCTCCTGCCCTGCCGCGGCTTCGTCGACCAGGCGGGAGAGCTGGGTCTTTGCGGCGTGAATGTTGACCGTTTGCATGCTGCCTCCGGACTGGACTAAGTCGGGTCCATATAGGCAATGGGCGTGTAACCTGAAAGCAGGTTGTCTTGGTGGTGCTAGACCGGTCCGTTTTGTGAACGGTTCGATAGCAAAGCCATGCGCCGCATCCTGCCGCCGTATGGGCATGTCGATTGCCAGTCGAAGATCTGCTCGGCATCCTACCAAAAGACGCAGGTGACAAGGGCAGCAATGGACAGCAGCGCGGGCAGTCTCCTGGTGTCCGCGCCTGCATGGAAACCAGTCACGGACGCGGGGCTGTCCCGCCATACCGCCTCCCGCCCGCCCCTCCACGTCCATGTCGTTTCGTCGCTGAGCCTGGGCGGGGCCGAGCGCATGGTCGCCGATCTCGCTCGGGCCTTCGCGGAATGCGGCACCGAAGCAGTCATCGTGGCCCTGCATGATGCGCCCCAGGAGCATCCGCTTGCTGAACAGCCGGGCATCACCCTGCACCGCCTCGGCAGCCTGCCACACCCGGCGCGCATGGAAATGGCCGCGGATCTTGCCCAGGCATCGGGCCTGGCCGCCTATTGTCACGTGCTCTCCGCCGCGGATCTCCGCACGCTCTGGGCCTTGGGGTGTCCGACCGTCCCGGTAGCGCACAACGCGGCCCTGGGATGGACGGATGACCCAATGGCCTGGGATGCCTCCCCCCTCGTTCCCTTCGTCGTCGCCTGTGGCGAGGCGGTCGCCCGCGACCTTGCGGTACGCGGCCTGCGCAAGCCCATCCGGGTCTTCCGCCATGCCGTGCCGGCGCCGCCACCGCTGGAGGCTGGTCAGCGCATGGTGATTCGTCTGGCCCTCGGCTGCCAGCCGGAGACACTGCTGATCGGCATGGTCGGACGGATCGTGCCGCAGAAGCGGCATGACCGTGCCGTCCGCATTCTTGCCGCGCTGCGTACGCGCGGCGTTCCCGCCCGCCTCGCCATCCTCGGGGCCACTCGTGGCAGTCAGGGGCAGGCGGCGCGGGCGGCGCTGGAGGCCGAGGCGGCGCGGCTCGACGTCCGTGCCGCCATCGCTATCCCCGGTCCCGTGGCGAATGCGGCAGCCCTGCTGCAGGCCTTCGACGTCGTCCTGACCACCAGCGACTACGAAGGCGTATCCATCGCCAGCCTCGAAGCCGTGGCGGCCGGCGTGCCGGTGGTGACCGCGGACGTCGGCGGGCAGGCCGAGGCGATCGGTCTCGGCGACGAACTGCTGCCGCCCGGCACGCCGGCCGGGGGTTGGGCCGATGCCATCCTGCGCGCCGTCGTGCGTCCTCCTGGTCCCGGCATGTCCCGACCCGACTGGCTGCGGCAGGCGGTAGCGCATGCCTGGCCCTGGACACTTGCCCTTGGCCCGGGCGCCCCCCTCCGGCCGGTGTCCGGCCGCCTTCTCTTCGTCACGTCGAATCTCGATGTGGGCGGCGCCCAGCGCAGCCTGTGCAACCTCGTCGCAGAACTGCCGGCGTGGGGGATCAGGCCGACCGTCGCGGTTTGTGGTCCGGTCGGCGTGCCCGGCTTCATGGAGCGGGCGCAGGCGATGGGGGTGGCGTTCCTCGATCTCGCCGGCGATGGCGGCCTGGACAGGCGGGCGGGGCGGATCATGGCGCTGGCCCGTACCCTGGCGCCCGAGGCGCTGGTCTTCTGGAACCTCGATCCGGAAACCAGGACTGCCGTAGCCAAGGCCATGGCGGGTGGCCCGATCCGCTTGGCCGACGTGAGTCCGGGCCCGATGTCCCACGCCAGCCTCGAGCGGGTCAGGCTGCTGTCGGGCCAGGCCCTGGCGCTGGAGCCGGACCAATATCTCGCCGCCCTAGACCTGCTGGTCGCCAAATACCAGGGCGGTGGTCCACTACCGGGTTGCGGCCGGCCCCGGAGCCTGGCGATCATCCCGAACGGCGTCCCCGACCCTGGCCCTCCCCTGCTACCAGGCGAGGGCCCCGGTCCGCCCGATGGTGCCGATCCGGCACGCGCCGTGGTGACCCTGAGCCGGCTGGTGCCGGAGAAGCGACCTGACTTGCTGCCCCTTGTCGCCCGGGCACTTGGCCGCCTACTGCCGGGCGCGACCCTGACTGTGGTCGGCGGCATGCACGACGAAGGCGGCGACGCCGGCTGGCGGATGCTGCTCGATGCCTGCGGCCCCGAGGGCCTGCCGCCAAACCTCCATCTTGCCGGCCCGGACCACCGGGCGACGGGGTTTCTGCCCCGGTTCGCCTGCCTGCTCATGGTCTCCTCCGAGCAGGGTTGCCCGAATACCTCGCTCGAAGCGATGGCTTGCAGCCTCCCGGTGGTGGCCAACCCGGATGGCGGCACGGCGGAACAGGTCATCAATGGCGAGACGGGCCGGCTTGTGCCCGACGCTGCCGATCCGGACACTTATGCCTGGGCGCTGGCAACCGCCATCGCCGGCATCCTGCGCGATCCGGCACTGGCCCGTGTCATGGGCGAGGCGGGCCGCAGGCGGGCACGGGAGCGGTTTTCCATGGCAGGCATGGCCGAGGCCTACAAGTACGCCCTGACGGGACGCTGAGGGGGACAGGAAGCATGTTCGGATGGCTAGGCCGTCTCCTGGGCGGCACGCTGCGGCCGAAGCGTGGCGCGGGTCCCGCCAGCCGACCGCCGGAGGCCCGGCCCGCGGCGATCCCTGATCAGCCTGCACCGGAGCGGCCCACCTTCGGTGGCGTGGTCCGCATCGAGGTCCTGCTGCCTGCCGGGCGGGATATGGCGGGCGTGCTCACCGCCCTGGATGCCCGTGGCGCCATCCTAAGCGGTCCCTGGCCCGCCCTGGGACGCGCGGATGCGGGCTTGGCAGCGGCAAACGGTAATGCCGGGCGAGATCCACTGTGGCACTATGGCGATACCCCGACAGGCGAATACGAGATCATCCGCCTAGTGCCCGGGCATGACCGGCTGGAACGCCAGCGGGTGTTCGGCATGCTGGGTGCCCTCGTCTTGCGTCCGATGTCCGGGCAGGCGCTGGAGGCGCAGGCCAACGGGCGGTCGGAGATCCTGCTCCATGGTGGCCCGCTGACCGATGCCGCAACCGATGGCTCCCTCCGCATCCCGGAGGAGGCCATGGCGGAACTGCTCTCCCTGCTGCCGGAGGATGTGGCAAGCCGCGTCCCCCGTATCCGGGTCGTGGTCATGCAGACCGGCGACAGCTTAGCAGTTTGGACACCAGGCAGACCCGAGTTCCAGACCAGACAGGCCTCACCCGCTGCCGCCAAGCATGCCGCCTCGAGCACCGGGTCGCATCGTGTTTGCAGCAGGACCGAGGACCAGTTTCCCGGCTACGACCTCTGGCCCGGCTATCGGTGGTGGTATCTCTATGGCCAGGGCCTTGACGATGGAATGGCGGAGCCGCGCGGGCAGGGCCGGGAGCATCGCAGGCACGAGGACCAGGACGGTGGCCTGAAACCAGCCGACTGGCAGACCAAGGATGACCGCGCCGCAGCCGAAGGGCTGGCTGCGATGGGCTACGCCGTCCTGCCGGATGGCGAGGCTGCGCCGAAGCCGGAGCCGGCACGCCGTCCGGATCTCACGCCGGGGGCACCGAAGCAGCAGCCCGGCGTGGCGGATTGGGCGCCGGCTGGAAATGCCTATGACCGGTGATAGGGCCTGCCCGCAGCCGCTCGCCCCGGGGTGCCCGGCCGTGAGTGCGTGCCATGTTGGTCGAAGCCCAGGTTTCATCGATGAATACCAGGCGGTCTGGATCGAAGTCGGGCTGAGCCTCGAACCAAGTCCAACGCCGCCTCAGGATGTCCGGCCGGTCCTGCTCCTCGGCATGAGCAGACTTTTTTTCCATGTCATTCGGTGCCGGTCGAAGAAGCGCCACAGCGTGCCGATGCCAGCGGACACACCAGCCTTCGCCAGCTCGGCCCGGATCTCTTCAGCGTCATGTCGGACTTCTGGTCGATAGGGCGCAGGATCAGCGCCGCATGTGCCTCAGTCTGCGCCGAGCGCCGGTACCTACCGAGCGGCCCTGGCGCGACCGAACCCACCTTTCGTGTCAGCGCCGCCCATCGGACCGCACTAGCCGCGCTCAACCCAAAACGGACCACCGCAGCCCGGCACGACGATCCCGTCACAACCGCCACCACGCGTTCTCGCAAATCGACCGACAGCGCCTTCGACATACCCACCACCCCTTTGCCGAGGAGCAACTGAATCATCTCCACATCGCTTTGTGGATCACAAGCGATTCAGTCAGGCAGGAACCGCTCTAACCGGCAGGTTTGGCATACTCGCACGCATCGGCGATTGCCTGTGTCAGTGTATCCGTGTTCTCCGTCCAAATCTTCGCACGTGCCGCGAAATGCGGCAGCAAGAGCACACCGCAAGAGTAGTCAATGCCAGCGCCTTTGAAGGATATGTCGGCGTTGAACCGCCAATGGCTTGGCGCATCGCGGCCAACCATAAATTTCCAGGTTCGATTTCCAAAGCAGACCACAACACGCGGCTTCACGATGCCAAGTAGGAGTTCGTGGACCGAAGCGCAGTGTGAAGCGAAGACTGCATCTGCGTCCGCAGGAAAGAAGCCCTCACCCAGACTGCGCAGGAATAGGGCGTTGCTAACAGGCGGCGCGGAGAGGGGATCGCTCTCCAAGCCATCCATCACCCTTTTGAAGTAGGCCCTGTCATTGGACTGGGCTTCATCCAACCAGTAACTCCACTTGGTGTCCCTTTTTTCGCACAGCGAGTCGCCGATGCGTCGACCCACTGGTGCAGGATTAGCTTCGGCACCACCGGGATTGATCGCTAGGACATAGTAGGGCGACTTCTTTACCGTGCCCCAGTCGCTCATCATCACGCGGCCATCGCGTTGCAGGATCCCTGGCTTACCTCCTCGCGGGCCAAGCAGATGTTCAATTCGCTGGATCAACTGCGTTTCTTCCATCTTACTGCCTCGCTGGCTGGACTGACACTTCGGCTAGGCTTACGATGTTAGGTTGCGGTGGTCCTGCTTCTGCCCCATGGCGGCCCTCCCACCGCAGCGGCGCGAGGCGAAGATGGCGCCATTCCGAATTGTCGAGCGGCTCGCCAGCGCGGACCAGCCGAGCAGCGGGAATCCAAAATTCGACGATCTCAATTGTGCCCCTGACTTCGGGGAAGGTCTCGCCGACCTCGCTTTTGTCGTCGACGACCTTCTCCACGCTGTCGACAGCAAATTCATCGCAGTTCACATCCTCGCGGATACGGGTGAAGTAAGAATCCAACATCAGGCCCGCGCCCACCGAAACCGCGTCTGCTTGCGCCAATTCTTTGTTGATCCAGAGTAGCAGCGGCTCGAACAGGCCGTCACGCCACAGGACTTCCCGGCTGGCGTAGATCTTATCGGCGTCTGGCCATGGTGTTTGCGCATAGCCGCCCGTGACCGGGTAGACCCCGACGTCGCCTTTATACAGGCGGTAGCCACGTAGCATGAGGCCACCGTCTAAGGACCACCTCTGACCGCCCATCGAGTCATGGAGATGGACGGTGGCGTGAAAAGACGTTGAGTCGTCCCGCCAGCGGTAAAGCCAGCATTCGATTGCGGGACCAACGCCTTCGAAAGCCAGACGAAGTGAGGTATCAGTCCGCTGCCGTACAACAGGCTGCAGCGCGAAGCGCAGTCGCGCCTCCTCCAACCAGGTGAGGAAGGCACGCTGAAATCGAGGTCGGACGGTCACGGTAAGCGCAGCATTCTTGTACTCACGTAATGTGCATCGCTCCGCACGGCGTGGCCCTCCGGGAGGCCGAACCGACTGGCGATCAGGCCAAGCGTTTTCGGATGCTGAAGCTGGCGGTCGGCGTAGAGAATGAAGCGTCCGGTCGGAATGTGATGAACGACACGGCCACGCGGCCATTCCTCATATTCGGACCAAGCAGGTACCACCGGTAAGTGGCGTCGGCGAAGCTCGCCGGCCCCGAGTGCGGCGAGAACGCTCCAGTATTCGTAGTGGCCCCCGTACGTATGAAAGTCCCCATAAATCTCGCTCGCGTTCAGCGTGCACAGATCGGCAAGGAGAAAGGGAGATTGAGCATGGTCTACGAACCAAAAAATTCCTACAGCTGGCTCAGATGTTGCAAAAACATCTTGCGGGCAGCTAATCATACAGACCCCCGAGCCGAGGATGCCGACCTAAGATCCTGCCTTTTTGTGCCGGCAGCAATAACGTCGTTGTCGGTAGCGGAAGGGTAGCAGCGCTTTGACGAACTCAAGGCTATCAAGGTTGCCTTGCCAATGAGCTAACAACGCCGGCCGATTGCGCCGCACGAAGCGGGCGACGTAAGCAAACTCGAAGGCGGTCAGATTGCCCCGTACGATGCCTGCGTGCCCATGCACTTTGACTAGCGCATAATCAGCCTTGAGATATTTTCCTCGCTTCCGATGCATGGCCAAAGTCGCTTTGCGTAGCGTCGCAAAACCACCACCGTACGCCTGAGCTGAAAGCAGCAGATGACCGATTAGCCCATACTGCCGCATCGAGGTCAGCAAATATCCGTCGAGTGGATGCAAGGTTATGCGACCAGTCTGCGCGGTTTCACTGCGTCCGCATCAGGGTAGCGGTGATCTTTCCGATGTTGCTGGCTCGCCTTGTGCGGTCGCCGTGCCAGATTTGATTCGTGCTATGCAGCGATGTCCCACATTGGGTAGCGATCGCGGCGAGGGTCTTGCCGTGGACGTAGGCGTGTTGGACGAAGGTGGTTAGCCAAGGGGCCGGGAGGATCATGCGATGTCTCCTTCGAGGGCAGATATGATCGGCTTTGCTTACGCGGAGCGTCTACCAAGCGCTGGGCGCTGGGCGCCGCCTTGGCCCTACGGCCACGGGTCGGAACTTTGGCTGCTCAGTATTAGCTCCCGTTTGGCATCGACGACGCGCTTTACCTGCATCGGGTGCCAGACACGCCCACCAGTCGGTGCCGGTACGCCGCGCGCGGTGAGCGCCGCGGCGAGCTCGCGCAATGTCGTCGCGCCGGCACGACGCGCCGCCTCGACGTAGGGCAGCACATCGGCGGCGCGGGCGCGCGACATCTGCTGCTTCACCGCCGCCGCCGCGCGCGCCTGGTCGGGCGTGCCGGCGCGCAGGCGCGGGTTGCCGAGCGCCACGCCCCGCGCCTTGGCCATGGCCAGCGCCGCACGGGTGCGTTGGCTGATCAGCCCGGCCTCGAGCTCGGCGACGGCGGCCATCTGCGTCACCAGGAACTTGCCGACCGGGCCGGGTGGGACGGTGGGCAGGTCGCAGAACACCACACCCCCCTCCCCGCTGCCCTCGACGACGCCGAGCAGGAAGCGCGCATTCCGGGTCAGCCGGTCGAGCTTGGCGATCAGCAGCGTGGCGCGCTGCGCCCGGCAGGCGGCGAGTGCCGCGGCGAGCTGCGGCCGGTCGGCCCGCTTGCCGCTCTCGATCTCCTGGAACTCGGCGGCGACCTCCCCGCCGGTGGCGGCGACGTGGCGGGCCACCGCCTCGCGCTGGGCGTCGAGCCCGAGGCCGGAGCGCCCCTGGCGTTCGGTGCTGACCCGGAAGTAGGCGACGTAGCGCACCGGCCCGATCGGGCTGGCGGCGAGCGCCTGGACAGGATTCCTAGGGTCGGCTGGCATGTGGGGTGGGTTCTACCCCTGCCCTGTGGGTTTGTCACGGATCCAAAGGACCAATTGACGGTTCGTGACAACTGATGGCGCGACATGATGCCCCTGCTGCTAAGAGGTCCTCCAGCTGGCTACTACGTTTGATTAGAAAGCCCGCAGCCGAGCAAGGACTATTTTGGTTGATCGCGGCACGCTGGCCTGCGTGTTAACTTGCCTGCGAATCGGCACCTCACAGGATCTGACACTCGCCGTGGATTCTATTGCCAATATAGAGGCAGAACACTTCGTTCCGGATGCTCCCAAAGAGAGCGGGGCCTACTTCACCCCTGATCCGGTCGTGCGCTCGTTGGTCAGTTGGGCCGTCCACCACGAGGCCGACATGCTGCTCGATCCAGCTTGCGGCAGCGGCCATTTTCTTGCCGTCCACTGCAAGAGCTTTGGCGTTGAGCAGAACGAACGGTCGGCCGCAGAGTCGAAACGACGGGCGCCTACTGCCGACGTTCGTATTGGGGACTTTTTCACCTGGGCGGTTGAAACCGCCCTTCGCTTCGAATGCGCGGCAGGAAATCCGCCGTTTATTCGGTATCAGACCTTTAAGGGTGAGGTCCGCCAGCAGGCGCAGGCACTGTGCGCGGCGCTCGGCGCAGATTTCAGCGGCCTAAGCTCGTCATGGGCACCGTTCCTGGTCGTCACCGCCAGCCTTCTCAAGGAAGGTGGCCGCATGGCGTTTGTCGTGCCGGCTGAAATTGGCCACGCTCCTTACAGCGCGCCGCTGCTGGAGTATCTTGTCGGCCATTTCTCCACTGTCCACATCATTGCGGTAAAGGAGAAGCTTTTTCCCGATCTCTCTGAGGACTGCTGGCTGCTCTACGCTGAAGGCTATGGTGGAACGACGGCGAAGATCGGCTTCACCGCGCTCCAGCAGTTCACCTACCTCGGCGCGCCACCTTTGCCGGCCATGCAGATCCCGGTGGCGGAGTGGAGGAATATCTGGAATCGGCGGCTTCGCCCGTTTCTCATGCCTGCAGCAGTGCGTGAGCTCTACCGTAATCTGGCAGCACGGCCGGATAGCCGCCGTCTCGCCAACATTGCGACAATCGGAATCGGTTACGTAACTGGCGATAATGATTTCTTTCATTTAAGGCCGTCGGAGGCTGCACAATTGCGCCTTCCGAAGGCGCTCCTCCATATCACGGTTCGCAATGGCCGCGCCTTGCCGGAGGGACAGCTGACTGCTGCGCACATTGAAAAATGGCAGCGGCAAGACGAGCCAATCCTACTATTGCGCTTACCGAAAGATGTAAAACTGACGGCTAGCTTGAAGCGTTATCTAGATACGGAGCAGGGCAGGAAGGCAAGAAAGGCGTTTAAATGCCGTACGCGCGACCCTTGGTACTCGGTCCCAGACGTGCGCATTCCGGATTTCTTCCTGACCTACATGTCCGGGCGGCGGGTAGGACTAGTTAGGAACGAAGCCGGTGCCAGCTGCACGAACTCGGTGCATGCCGTAAAACTTAAGGATCCCGCGCTCCTCTGTGATCTATTAAAAATGCGGGACTCGCCTATCTTCCAGCTCAGCTGCGAGCTGGAGGGCCACCCCCTTGGTGGGGGAATGCTGAAGCTCGAACCGCGTGAAGCAGGCCGAATTATGCTTCCCGACGCGAGCGCATTGGACGACATTGAACTGCATTTGGTCGAGGCCGGGATCGCTGCGATGCAGGCTTGGAGACACTATGCCGATTGAGATCGGAGAGGGCGCCCGCGTTTGTCAATGGATTGGCGCCCACGATGCACTTGAGCACTTTGCGTCTTACACCGGTCCGACCCAGAGCCAGCAGCACATCAAGCCCCTGCACTGGTACGTGGCGTGCCGCCTCGTCGTGGAAGGTGGGTTCCACCCCGATGAGATCAATCCGCATCCGCCGTTCCGGGTGCAAGAGCGTGGCACTGAGAGACTATTGATATTTGATCCGTCGCGAGCTACCGGCTCGGAGAGCACTATTCTCGGCGGCTTGAAGACGAAGAACGTTGATGTCGTGGTTACGAAGCGAGCCTTAGGCCCGGTCATGGCTGTGTCATGCAAAGGTACGATTGGCGCATTCCGCAACCTGACCAATCGCATGGAAGAAGCGGTTGGAGACTGCACAAATCTTCACATCACCTACCCAGCCATGGTGAGCGGCTTTATGTCGGTGATCCGCGCCAATCGCTCGGAGGAGCAAGCAATTGCTGCCGTTGCGGGACAGAGCGCTTCACCCGCCCGGCAGCTACAGGCCAATGACATTGCTCTCTCCCGGGGCGGCGATGTCGTGGAATCAGTGATCCGCTATCACAATGCACTGCGCGAGCTGACCGGGCGGCGTGGCATTCGCGACGACGTCAGCCGTTATGAGGCGGTCTGTCTGGCACTGGTCGAGTCCAACAGTTCGACACCGGGCGTAATTCTCCCTGACTTTCCGAAAGAGGATAGCCCGTTACGAATCGAGCAATTCTTTCAAGCGCTCTACCTCCGGTACGATGAACGCTATGTCTATGCCGCGCCGGATCTAAAGCGCATCACACAGCGGATCGAGTGGTCGGAGGCTTCGCCAGCACTTGTCAGCGACTTAGCCACTGCAACGCGTCCGACATTCGACTTCGTCCCGCGTCTGCGGTCGTAGACGCTCAAGCTACACCGATGGCAGTCAACTTTACCAAGGTTCCGCTGCGGGAGAGCACGTATGCCGTGGCGAAAGATTACGGGCAACTTGTCCATCAACATTCACAGCGCCCCGGCGCGCACTGTACGCCAGCCGCTGAGCGTAAGAACGACGAACTCTCCCACATTAAGGGGAAGTACGGTGAGCTATGCTTTCTGCGTTGGCTAATGATGAAAGGTTTTTACCCGTCGCACACGCCGTTCAGGAATGATTACACAAAGAAGGTTAAGAACGACGACTTCGTCGTCAACGGCGTACGGATCGAGGTGAAGGCCAAGCGCCGAGGCGCGGACAGTCCGTACCCTCCGCTTCAGCATTACAATGTTAATCTCGGCTTAGGGGGGCTGGAGGATTGCCTATATGCGTTTGTAGAAATTTCAGGGCAAGAGCCATTCGAGACAGCACCCCCTGCGCTCATGCTGGGCTGGGCCGATCAGAAGCGGATTAAGGAGGTTGGTGAGAAAGGCTGGCCGGGAAAGCGAAGTGACAGGGGCAACTTCGTCTTCCGCCGTCACGACTGGGACATTCCCATTGAGGGGCTGTACGAACCTGTCGGCCTTGCCGCTCTGCTCAAGGAAAGGCGCGACGCCTTCGCAGTTCTATAGAGATTCGCGCAATTAGTCCCGCTTGGGCAGGAGGTAGGTGAGGCGCTCGCCCAGCTTGTTCTGCAGCTCATCGGCTTTTCACTGCGCTGCTTCACCTTGCTGTCTCGCTTTTGGCCTGTTCTTTGTTCTTCCCCAAGCAGGTTCCAACGGTGCGCCTCACAGATGCTTCTGGATTGGCCCAATAGCCCTAGGGTCTGTGAACGGACTGTCTGGCTAACCGGCCTGGTTCCGATCCGGTCTCTGGCCGCAGCACCTTGGTACGCATCCGGCCAAGGCCGCGGTTGGTAGCTGATCAGGCGGCAGCGGCCTGCTGGGCCTGTGCGGTTTTCCAGTGCCAAGGCAGCAACTCGTGCAGCCGGGATGCGGGATGGCCGGCGATCCGGGCCAGCACATCGGCCAGCCAGGCGCGGGGATCGGCATCGTTCAGTTTGGCGGTGACGATGAGCGAGTACATTGCCGCAGCCCGCTCGCCGCCACGGTCTGATCCCGCGAACAACCAAGACTTTCGCCCGAGGGCAATGCCGCGCAGCGCGCGTTCCGCTGCGTTATTGGTCAGGCAGATCCGGCCATCCTTGAGAAACGCGGTGAATGCGGCCCAGCGCGTCAGCATGTAGTTCATCGCCTTGGCCAGGTCGTTGTGCCGGGACAGCCGGGCGTGCTGCTCGCGCATCCAGCATTCCAGCTCGACAACCAGCGGCGCGATATCCTGTTGCCGCACCGCCAGGCGCCGCTCGGCCGACAGGCCGTTGATGGCCCGCTCGGCATCAAAGATCAGGTCGATCCGGCGCACCGCCTCGGCCGCCAACGGCGCCCGCGCCACCTCCGCCAGCTTGAACAGCTTGCGCCGGCCATGCGCCCAACATGCAGCCTCGGTGATCGGCTCTGGCTTGCGTCCCGGCATGTACAGCTCGTTGAACCCGGCATAAGCATCGGCCTGCAGGATCCCGGCTTAACCGGCCAGATGCCGCTGCGGATGCTCCCCGGTGCGGTCGCGTGAATAGCGGAACATCGCCGCTGGCGGCGCCGGGCCGGCAAATGGCCGGGCGTCGCGCACATAGGTCCAGACCCGCGCCGTGACGGTCTGGCCCTTGGCCAGCAACGGCACCGTGGTGTCGTCGCCATGCAACCGCCCGGCTGCCATGGCATGCGCGTCGATCAGCGTCACCAGGGGTGCCAGCATGGCGGTGCAGGTGCCGACCCAGTCGGCGATGGTCGAGACGCTGAGCTCGATGCCCTCGCGGGCATAGCTGTCGCTCTGGCGGTTCAGCGGCAGATGCTGGCCGAACTTGGCCTCCAGGATCATCGCCAGCAGGTTCGGCCCGGCGCGGCCGCGGAGGATCGGGTGGAACGGGGCCGGTGGCTGAGTGACGACCTCGCAGCTGCGGCAGCTGAACCGCTCGCGCACGGTCTGCACCACCTTCCATTGCCGCGGGATGACCTCCAAGGTCTCCGTGATGTCCTCGCCCAGCTTGGACAGCTTGCCCCCGCAGCAGGAGCAGGCCGCCGGCGCCGGCACCACCACCCGCTCGCGCGGTAGGTACGCCGGCAGCGGTGCCCGCTCCGGCTTACGCGCCGGCGGCGCGGGGTGATCGCCTGTGGGATCCTTGGGTACCGGGTTCTCCGCCCCGGTCGCCGCCTCGCTGGCTGCGGTGACCAGCTCGTCGAGCTGCAGCTCCAACTGGTCGATCAGCTTGCGGCCACGCTCGGAGGAGGCGCCGAACTTGTCGTGCTTGAGCTTGGCGATCAGCAGCTTGAGCTGCAGGACCAGCGCCTCAGCGCCGGAGGCGCGGGCCTCGGCCTCACGCCGCGCCACCTGTTCGGCCGCCAGCGCGGCGCGTAGCGCGTCGATATCGTCGGGCGTGTCATCCGGCGCTGCCATCACGCCGGAATTGAATCACGCGCCGCGCTGTTTCGCCAGCCCTATCCGGCGATCTCCGGCCGCCAGGTGCGCTGCGGATTGCGCCAGTCGATGCCGTCCAGCATATAGGCCAGCTGCGACGCCGAGATGGCCACCGAACCGTCCGCCGGCGAAGGCCAGATGAACCGCCCGCGTTCCAGCCGCTTGGCGTAGAGCGACATGCCCAGGCCGTCATGCCAGACGATTTTCACCAGGTCGCCGCGGCGGCCACGAAAAACGTAGAGATCGCCAGCATGGGGATCCCGACCCAGCGCCTGCTGCACCTGCAAGGCAAGGCCATTCATGCCGCGCCGCATATCCGTGTGGCCCACCGCCAGCCAGACCCGGACACCGGAGGGGACCGGGATCATCCGCGCAGCACCGTCACGACACGCCGCAACGCCGCGGCGCCGATCGCCTCATCGACACGGATCACCGTGCCGTCCGGCAAGGCTATCTCGATCCGGCCAATGCTGGCCGAACCGGAAGTTGGCGGAACGGCCGATGCAGCGTCATCTCGAGCGATCGGCGCCGGTAGATCCGTTGCCACCTGCAGCGGCAGGAACATCGCGGCAGGCTTGGCCACCAGCACACCCTGCCGCGCCTGCTTGCGCCAAGCCCACAGCACGCTCCGGCTCACTTCGTGCCGCGGGGCGACCTCGACGGAGCATGCGCCGGGACGCTCGTGCAGGGCAGTGCCCTGCACCCGCCACGATCCGCAGCTTGTCCACAACCCGCCATTGCCGCCGGCGCTCAACGCCGCTGATGATCTCCATGCCCCAAACCGCCCCCCCATCCTTAGCAACGCTCCTACGAGCGTCGATAAGATCAGAAGACAGGTTCAACCCATCGCCGGAAGGCGGCCGTCACCGTAGGCGTACGCACCTTGGAAGGTTTCGAGGCTTTCAAGGAAACGCGGCCACGACCAAGACAAGCCTGGACGATGCCCAACGGTGTCGTTGCATTCTGGTGGGGTGCGGGCGATGGCCGCGCGCTAGGCGCCAATGCCGAGGCTGAAGCGGCCCTGCTTATCGATCGAGACGTGGTAGTAAGCGACGAAGCACCTGCTGACGGAAGCGATCATGCAGCTGACAACAAACGCCCTTCAACTTGCAAGCGGCGCCACAAAGCCTCATGGGCTCGCCAGCCGATGAAGGACGGATCATCCGGCTGGCCTAGAAAGCGTTCCTCATCCGGCATATGACCGGCCAAGGTTTCCCGCAACCCGGCTCGAGTCAACAGGATGCACAAGACGCTATGCCGGCTCATCGAGACGCACATGCGGCCGGGATTAAACTCGAACTCGCCTGGTCTCAGGTGGCCGCTCAACGGATGCATGGTTAACACAACCTTGCGCTCCAGTCCTTGAAACTTGTTAGCTGTTTCAACCAGGATCTGATGCGACAAGGGACCTAAAGCCTGAGCAACGGCGGTGACTTGTTCACGTCGGGACACAACCACTCCAATGTCCACCGGTTGCAGAGCAGTAGCGGTCCCATCGTCAATAACCACCGGACTACGAGCAAGAATCCGATGGATTAGGTTGACCAGTAAAGCCACCAGCTCCGGGTCGACGGGCGGCGTAATCTGTTGCGGCAATGTCAAAGCTGCAAAAGACCCACAGGCAATGGCTTCATTTAGCAAGCCGTCGACACGAGTCATTCCAGTCGAGTGCAGCTGAAGGCGCCGGTTTTCCGGCGAGGCCAGTCCGGTGAAGCTCATGCCGGGATAAAAAGCCGTGCGGACGATCTCGGCGCTGTCGGTTGGAAGGCGGCGTGACACCGGCAACTGGAAGCGCCGCGCCTCGGCACGTGCCAGAACGACGCGTGGTGCTGGCAGGTGCGGCCCGTCAGGCGACGCAGCCCAATGCCGCACCGAGATCGGCACGATAGGATCGATCTGCCCAGGATCACCAATGTGCAAAGCGCGAGGAGCAAGACCGCGGATCAGCATGAAATCGCTGTACTTAAGCTGGAAGGCCTCGTCCATCATCAGGACATCAGCTCGGGGCGGACCTGGACTCTCGATCAGCTTGGCTACCGTTGTCACAATGACCCGAAAGCCCAGCTGCATCGTGCTGTACTGACCGACGTTCGGCAGTACTGACAAGCTAGGAATGCCGTCCGCGCCAGATGCGGTGAGACGCAGAATCCTCATGCCAAAAAAACGAATGGCGATTCGTCGGGTCACGTCGTTCGCTTGCTCGTTGGTGTTGCAGGCGATAAGCGTTATCCTACCGAAATGCAGAGAATTCAGCGCAGCGCAGCTCTCCAAAAGATAGGTCTTTCCAGAACCTGGCGGTGCCTCGACAACAATGTCTTCAACATCATGGGCTAGGGAATTGAGGACGTTGTTGCTGATGACGCCGGCAAGCGCAATGGTCATGATCGGCTCTCCAGCTGCGCAATTATGGTGAGATAGTCGGCTCCGCGTGTGCCAGGACCGGAGACCTGTGGGTGTACACCAGCATTACGCAACCGGTCGCGGGCATGCTGGCCACGGCGGGCGAAGCGCTGGGGCGGACCAAACTCCACCTCGTTGCCGAACGCCGGCTGGCCGCCCTTGGTCATGCCAGCGATCATGCGCAAGGTCACCACGAAGCCAGCCGCCCGTTGCTCCGCTTCTTCCACTCGAAAAAGAAAGCCGGCGGGATTGTCCAACAGGGCGAGCTTGACGCCGGGGCGAAGGCGGGTCCGCTCCTGACCCGTCAGTATCTCATAGACGATGATCCTGGCCCTGCCGTTGCGGCCCTCCTGGCGGTCGATAACCTGCCCGTGTAGCACCTCGCCGCTAAGACGAGCTTCCGCTCTTTGCCGACCGCCCGAGCTGACTGTCTCGCTGAGGTGATCCTGGTGAGCGAGATCACGAAAGACGTACTCGACTATGCCTGCGTCCCCGGTAAACCCACGCGGCAGCCGTGGGTCCACCGCCACGAACGCAACGTGATCGTCAAATGCTCGCCTATCGGCATGCTGGATGGATCGGGCCCGCTCCGCTGGTGGGATGCGGGTTACCGCCACGAGAGCATCCAGGACGAGTATGTATCGGCGTTCGATTTCCGGTGCCAGAAGGTCATAAATCTGCTGCCGTGCATTGTCGGCGGTAGCTCGGTCTCCGTTGCGCTCGGCTTGGTAGAAGGCTGAGACCAGCGGATCAAGGTGGAGATTGTCGAGCACGGGATCGGTCGAGATTGAGGCTGGCGTCGCCTCGGCTTCACGCACGCGTGCAAGCACGTTGCCATCGGCTGGTTTCAGCCATTCGGCCAAGGCGCCCAAGTGGGTATCGGCGTGGGGATCCTGCCCGGTAGCATATAGCTCATTGACGGCACGAGTGGCGGCAATCACAGCAGCGCTGTCGGAACGCTCGAAGCGCTTGTCGAAGAAGACTAGTGGACGGCCGACAGCCGCGATGATTGTGGACGGCGCGGCGCCCGCGTCGACATAGGCCATACGGTCGAACACGGCGAGCATGAGCGTCACCGCTGCGTCGCTCTGGCAAATCAGCTGCGGCATCAGCGTCGGATCTGACTGCCAAGCGTCGAGCGTAGTCTGGATGTCAGTCGCGGCGTCTGCCAGGAGCGCATACTGGTGGTCGCGGTTGGTCGGGTTCGGGCAAGAATAAATCCGCAGGTTGCCCGCGAGGTCGCCGACCCCGAGCGCAAACAGAGCCGGGGCCTCTCCAGCCATTTGGATAGGAATCAGCACCAACGGCAGGTCTGAAATTGGGAAATTACGGATGCGGCTTAGGCGGGCCGCCTCGCCAGTGAGGAGCGCCTGCAGCCGCCCGTATGCAGAGTACATGCTCATGATGCAGCCCTCCATTCGGTATCAAGCAGTTGCAATTTTCGCTGCAGATCTGCCTCCTCGGGTGTAGCCGGTGGGTTGCCCAAAAGGAGCTCGACGGTACGAGAGAGATTGCAACCCGCAGCAGCAAGCATGGCTTCGGCTTCGTCACCCAGAATGGCTGGGTTGCCGTTTGCTGTTGCCTCGCCGCGGCAGATGTCGTGGAGCGCGCAAAAAGCCCGGCACTTGCCGCTATAGCATGGGCTAAGCCGCAGGATGACCTCGGGCTGGTCCAGCGCGTTTCCGTGGCCGATGGCAGCGGCTACCTCCGCCAGCGTGCGCGGGCGGACGTCAATGATGCGGCGTGCCGTTGATATGTCGCGCTCAATATTTTGCAGGTGCGCGACCGACTGCAAGCCGCCGGGGCGCACCAGGACAAGCACTCCAGTGGTGGGTATGGGCCTTGAAAGGCGTAGGTGTTCGAGGCGGCGCTCGAGCGCCATACCGTACACCCCCATCTGCGACGCAGCTTGTCCGACGTCCTGGCTGTCGGTCAGGTGATGCAAATAGGCGTAACTCTTCAGCTCACCGGACCCGTACATCGGCTGATCCGGGCGTGCCACCAGCATGTCAGGGCGTACGCAGGCAACCTCGCCATAGCCGAGCGGCACGCCAAGGGCTGCCTGGTAGACCAAGGCCGGAGCCGTTGGATCGCCGACCGCCTTAAGGCGCAGGATCTCATCGGTCAGCGCCATAGCCCGCTGCTTCCTGGCGACGAGGTTGCGGATATGGGCGGTCTCGATCTCAATGTTGCGGAAGGACACGTCCCGCTGTCCGAGGATTCCGGCCTCCTGCAGGCTGGCGATCAGGCGGGCACCGCCGTGCTCAACTTGAATGCTCTCGAAGCGTGTGCCCTTGGCAATGGCGAATTTTGACTGTTCCTCTTTGAAGCTAGACACGAACAGATGCTTCATAGCCTCGCCCGGTGAGGAGCCGGCCAGGGTAAGAGCGGCCAAGCGTTGGCACTGAGGATTTTTGGCTAGCCGCCCGATGGCCCGGGCATCGAGCGAGGCGCTAGGCAGTGAGCCGCGGAGAGTGGCTGCGGCAGTGCGACGGGGAGCGCTCATACCACCTCTCCCGCATTCGCAATGCTGGCTAGTGCCCCGAAAAGGCGGCGGTTCTCTGGGAGCCTCGCGGCCCGTGCCAGTGCCTGTTGACGCTCTGCCAGGTCCTTCGCTTCGATGACGGCAAGTTCTTGGTAGACGACGTCACGGATAAGGCCAGTGTCCTTCGGTGCCACTGCCTGGATGCGGAAGCTCTGCGCCAGAGGACGCAGAATCGAGAACCAATTCCGGTGAGGCTGCTCCTCATGCAGATTGAGAAGGCGTAGCATTACGTGGAGGGCGTCGACCCGCTCGCTGAACTGACCGATGATGCGGTGCTCTAATGGCCAGTCAGACAGGGTGATGGTGCCAGCGCGCGCCGTTAGATCGTTGGCGGACAGCGCCGGGACCAGGATGATCCGGAGACGCCGGCCGCGGAAGTAGGTACGTTCATCACCCTTGCGGATGGACGCGAATTGCGATGGCGCGATCTCGGCGTCGTAGAGCAGCGCTGCGGTGCGAGAAACCGTAGTCGGCGCCGCCGCCCGACCTAACAGCGCCAGGGTTTCGATCAGCATCTCGCGTTTCTGGACACCGGCAACATTAGGCTTCTCGCTGGGAACTGGCGTAGGATGATGAGTCCGTAGCTCGGTCCGTCGCCGCTCTAGCTTTTCGATGGTTTCCCGAGCTTCTCGGAGTAGCTGGTCAAGGTATATTGGCAGTTCAGAGGCGTGCTCGGTTGCCTCGGCCAGGTCACGCCGCAGCGTATGGACGGTTTCTACCAGCTTGAGGGCGAGATCCTTGGGCATGTTTGTTAGGACCGGAAGAGGCGTTACAGCGATAACGCATTACAGCTGTAATGCTTTTTGGCGTCAAGAGGAATCGACACTCGCGGCTCGCGATCGTGCCCCAAGGCGTGGTGTAGCAGCTGTGGGTAAGTGGCCTGCCGCAGTGTGCCCCGTGAGCGGAGCGTAGGCAGGCTACTTACCCACAGCATGGCCGCCCGAGTGGGGGTGGCCATCGTCGATCCCCGGCTAAGGTTCGAGTTGCAAACGAGAACCCCGAGCCAGGAGATGACGATGACCGAGGACAGAATGGCGCTGCTGGAGCTGATCGAGAAGCGTGCCGATGCCGACCTGGTGCGCAGGATGCTGGGCTTCGCCGCCGAACGGCTGATGAAGGCCGAAGTCCATGCCCGCACCGGCGCAGCGCACGGGGAGCGCGACCCCGCCCGGCTGGTGCAGCGGAACGGCTACCGCGGGCGGGGCTGGGATACCCGGGTCGGTCGGATGAGGGTACCGAACTGGCGTCACGACGCATCTCCCGGCGGTGGATTCAGGGCGGCATCTCGGTGTCGCCGTGCGTGGTACCCGCCATGGCCGTGATGCATGAAAAGGTGCATCAGCAGGCAAGCCAGCAGCAGCAGATAGGACAGCGCCCCCAGGGTGTGTGCGGCGTGCTCCCGCAGCAGATAGGAGGCCGCGATCAACCCGAAGTTGATCGCGGCGATGCCGCCCCGGGTTCGCCAGAAAGGAATACGGGCCGGGTCACCCATCGCAACATGTCCTTGTCAGGGTTCGGCCCTTGGCGGCGCATGGCGCCGAAGCGCCATGCGGGCCGTGTGATCGGCGGGAGCATGTTCCACCCGCAGCCTCAGTGCCGTGTCCACTCATACGGGGGGAAGGTCACGCAACAGCTCATCAGCATCGTAAAGAAGCTGGTTCGCAACGGCATCGGCTTCAGTTGCCTGACCCAGGAATCGACACCACGAGCGCGAGCGACCACCGGTTAACCTCGGCGGCTGCAACAGCTGGCTTATGCACCTGCCGGTGCCCATCCGAGTCGTCAAAGGTGGGGGGTTAACGGGCGGCCTGTCATCCACAGCCCCGACCGGTTATCCCAGGGGGTTAACGGGCAGAATTCGGGGGGATAACGGGCAAAACCTGGCTTATCCACGGGGGGATAACGGGCCGATTCTACTAGCTAAAATTCAACTACCTTTCTACTAGCCCCGCCCGTTAACCCCCCATTGACGCGGAGGACAACACACCCCGATGGTCACCAAAGATTGGGGGTTGGCGATGAGCGAAGTCGACGGCGGCGCACGGCGCTTGGTGTTAGCGCACGGCCGCGACGCCGCCCGCAAGATGGTCGAGCCCGAGCAGCGCCCGCTCATCGACATCGCAGCCCAGGTCATGGGCGATGATGCCCAGCTCATCGGCATCACCTACACAGGCTTCTGCCTGACCGCCCTGCCCCATAAACGCCTGGCCGACGATCAGGTTTGGGAAAAGCGCGGCCACAAAGTCGTCCTCATGGTCGAGCCGGGCCGCATGCGCCATGGGCCCGGCCCGGCCAAGCTGCACGGCGTCCCCTACGGTGCCCGGGCGCGCATGATCCTGCTCTACCTACAGACTCAGGCGATCCGCACTAAATGCCGTGAGGTCGAACTCGGCAGATCGCTGCGCGAGTGGATGGGCCGTATGGGACTGTCCTGGGGCGGCGAGACCGGCCGGGCGCTGCGCGAACAGGCCGCCCGCATCGCCGCGTGCTCACTCAAGTTCTTCTGGGAAGGCGAGGACGCCGACGGCTGGGCCGCGGGCCGCTTCGTCCGCTCCGGCCTGCGCTTCCACGCTAGCGGCGACGAGGATGCCCGCCAGTCAGGGCTTTGGGAGGATCGCGTCGTCCTCGACGAGGTGTTCTACGAGGCCCTCCGACAGCACCCGGTCCCACTGCGGGAGGCGGCGCTGCGGGAACTGGCCGCCCGCTCGGCCTCGCTCGACCTGTACATCTGGCTGGCATACCGGCTGCACACCCTGACCAAGCCGACGCCCGTCCGCTGGGCGGCGCTGCAGGAGCAGTTCGGCGCACACCGCAGCCGCGCCACCCACTTCCGCCGCGACTTTAAGGTAGCGTTGGCGCCGGCGGCCTCGGCCTACCCGGAAGCCCGCCTCGAGTTTGATGAGGAACGCGGGCTGATCCTCCACCCCTCCCGCCCGCCGGTCGCCCCCAGATTGATCGCGGTGGGGGGTTAACGGGCGCCACCTATCCCCCCTCCCCTTCCAGCCGGACAATCTCGGCCTCGACCTCGGCCTCCTGGCGTTGCAGGTTGGCCAGCCGGCGGCGCAGATCGGTCAGCCGCCGCGCTCTGAGCGCCACCGGATCTGCCTCCCCCTCGATCGTCACCAGCCGCTTCTTGAACTCCAGTACTTCAATCCGTCGCAAGTCCGGCCGCAGCAGCCCGGCCTTGCGCGCCTTCGCCAGATCCTCGTCCGGCAAGGTGCTCAGGGTGTAGATCGTCGTGTAGTTCGGCGGCATCTGCTCCCGTGGTAAGCGCCCGCTGTTCACCGCCTCGGCCGCCGCCCGGATGTGGAACGCGGTCGTCGGCCCGAACGGCAGGTCGCGGCTGATCATCGCGTTGAACTCGCCATGCGCCAGCCGTTCCTTGGCGAGGTTGAGGTAGGCGCCGATGGTCAGGAAGGTGTTCTGCGCCCGGCTCCACAGCGCGCCGATCTCGCGGACATAGTCCTCGCGCCGCTCGTAGGGCACCACCGCCCCCTCCAGCGCGGCGATCCGGCTGTCCCCCTCAACCATCACCTCGACCGGCACCGCCCGGTCGCCTAGCAGCTTGCGCGAGACGGTCTTAGACGGCGGCATGGCGCGGCCTCCGTACCCGGGCGGGCTTCGCCGGCGCCAGCCGCAGCCGCTGCTTGACGTAGGCCCACATCGCCCGCACTTCGTCGCCGCCAACATGCCCCGCCACGTCGGCCAGCCCAAGCCCCCTGGCCCCGGCCCGAGCGTAGTCGGCCCGCTCGCCCAACTCCATCGGGCATAACTCGGCCGCTTCGATCAGCATGCCCCGCTCGATCGCCACGTTCAGCCGTGGCCGTGAACGGTTGACCACCACCACCGGAGCCGCACCGCCGCGGCGCAGCGCTCGCAGGTAGGGCACCGCGCTCTCAACGTCGTCGAACGACGCTTGGCAAGGCACCAGCAGCAGGTCGGCCGCGGCGATCAGCCGCTTCATGCCGCCCGGGTGCGCCTCAATCGACGGCGGCGTGTCAACGAAGAGCAGGTCGGCCGGCTCGATCCCGCCCGCCGTGACAAGCGCCTCGACGCTGCCCCACTCCACTTCGTAGTTCGTGATGCCAGGCACGCTGTCCGGCCGGCGCCGCGCCCAACGCGTCAAGGTCCGCTGCTCGTCAAGATCGGCGGTGGCGACGATGTAACCATCATGTGCCGCTGCGGCGGCGAGATTGCGTGTTGTATTCGTTTTTCCACAACCGCCTTTTGGACTACTGATTACTATCCGATGCATGCCGTGCCCCCGCAACGTCGCCCAAGAGACACCCTCCTGGCTTCGCTTCGACGGTAGCACGTGACGTCCGCTTTCAGCCGCCTCGTAATGACCCGCAAACATTCAGCCGGCTGAATGTTTGCGGGCGTGTGTAGCATGGCAACATCCCCATTTCCGCGTGTTATGCGGAGCTTGCCGCAGTTGTGCAGCTGAGCAATATTTCCGTTCGCGGAGCAGGACTGACGAACGCCCCCTTGCGGATGTTATGGAGAGATTAGCCCAGGGCTTGCGAAGAAGAGGTGGTGGGCACCCTTTGAGTGATCCTCGGCCTTGGCTGCCCTTTAGCAGCCAAGTAGAAGCCGTGAGGACCAAGCTTCGCCTCCTGCGCCCTTCCGCAAGCAAATTCGTGCGACGCCGGTATCCTCCGCTGATGCTTGTGCTGGTACTACAACGCCGGCGCTGACGGCCAGAGTTGTGAGAAAGTGGATATCCATGATGAGGGTTCGGCTTGCCGTCCTCAGCCTGCTTGCCGGTTGCCCCGGCACCAGCCCGTCGGAATTCGACCGGCGCATGAGGACCTATGTCGGTCCGCCCGGAAGCCGATCTCATCGCGGGCCCCGGCGTTCCCCAGCGCAGCTATGACGGCGCCTGCTCCACTGTAATCTGAGCCACCCAGGCAGCACGCCGTCGATTTGGCCGAGCATCGGCTCCGGGTTTGGCAGGGTGGGTTCGGCCGTGGCGTCAGGGTCGGGCTTGGTGGATACGGCAGCAGTATTGAGCCCTGCGTCATCGTGTTCGAGAGTCGCAATGGCCAAGTCCACGCTTTAGCCGAAACAGTCCTGGATGTTCGTTGCCGGCCGCCTGAGGCGCTGGTCCCGCGAGGAGGCCTGCAAATTGCCCGCGACGCCGAGCTGCCCCCCGGTCTTGGCAACGCCAACGGGATCCCGAGTGGCCGCCCGTCCTGAAAAGCTGCGGCCCTCGACCCTCAGCGGCATCGGGTGCAGGTCGTGAGGCCACGCCTTTCCCGCGCCGGCGAAACCAGATAGCCGCAGCGGAGGCAATTGGCGCCGGCATTCTCGGCTGCGAAGGGATTGGCAAAACTCCACCTGTTTGCCCGCTGCAGCACCGGGCGCGGAACTTTCGGCGGCGCCCGGCACAGGGGAGAGGGCTGCAGGACGGCGGTCGCCGCAATCGGTGCCAGCAAGGGCTCTCAGCCGGGCCTCACATGGCCGACCGGCAGAGCCGGCGTTTCGGCCGCGGGAGGGCTGTCAGCCGGCGGCACGGTCAGGGTCGGACAGGCCGGAAAAGCATCACGCCAGGTCGCAGCATGGGCCGACGATGCCGGTGGGCTCGCCGGCGCGTAGTGATGTGGAGAATCTGCGTGTCCTCGGGCTTGGGATGGGGGCCTGGCGTGGTTATGCGGGAAAAGACGTGATCGGCTCCGGACAAAGCGGTGAGGATCAAGGGACGGCTGGGCCTGACCAAGCATCCCACGCTAGGACCGGACCAGACGACCGCCAGAGGTTTTTAGCACAAACCCTGAAATCCGCTGGCGTTCCGCACGGTGCGGGTAATGTCTCCAGAATTGGTTGTTTTGCTGGTCTTACGGCGCGTCGTCTGTCTTCTACTAAGCGTTGTCCCAAACCTACTGCGAAGCATTGTTGCGCCAAAGCTTGGCCGGGCGGAGGTAGCCCGGCGCCACCTCGGCGGAGCGGTGGCGGGTCTGGCGCATGACGGCGGCGAGATCGGCGCCGGCCTCACCGGCGGCGGTGGCGAGACCAGCGCGAAGCGAGTGGCCGGAGTAGCCCTCCCGATTTGCCAAGCCGGCGTCTCGGGCGGCCTGCTTGACCAGGCGCCAGACCGCCTTGTCCAAAAGGGCCAAGCCAGAGAGCCTGCCGGCCCTGCTCAGCCCGACGAATAGCGGCAGCGCCGAATCCGAGGCGCCCCCGGTGTGGTCGCCGCCGCCCTGGCGAAAGCCGAGCCAAGCGTCGAGCGCCCGGGCCGAGCATAGGCCGGGCTCCTTGGGGTTGGCCCAGAGGGCGATAGCGTGGCCGGCGCCGCGCTGATCAGTCTAAGAGCAGCGGATCAGCAGGCAGAAGCCGCGCTGCGGCACCACCTCGACGTCGCTGAGCGTCAGGCCGACCAGCTCCGAGCGGCGCAGCGCCCCGGCAAAGCCCAGTAGCAGGAGCGCCCGGTCGCGGGCGCGGAGCGGCATCTCCGGCCCGGGCCGGGTCGTCAGCATCCGCCGCAGCGCCTCGGGTTCGGCGGCGTTCGCCTGCTTGGCCGGGCGGGAGCTCTTGGTGCGGGCGATCCCCTCGAGCAGTATGACCAGGCGGGGGTGGCGGAGGTCGAAGGCGATGCGCGGCCTGGATGGCGGCCAGCGTCACCCGGAGGCTGGAGAGGCTGAGGCTGAGGCCGCGGTCGGCGGTGTGGACCGCGTACATTGTCACCGTCTCCGGGTCGCCGGCGAGCGGCGACCGACCGAGGCCGCTGCACCAAGCCTCATAGACCCGCCAGGCGGAACAGTAGGTGCGGCGGGTGCCAGCGCCGCAGGCGCGGGCGGCGAGGGCCTGCATTCCTGCATTGTGACGGTCTGCTCCGGGTGCCCAGCACCTGGGGTCGACAGGGTAACGCTGCAGCAAGTCCCGGGGCCGAGGCGGGGCCATTACCCGAGGCTAGCGCGGGCCAGTGCGGCCGCGAAGGGATCAGCCGATCTTGGGCGTTCCTACCCGGTCCAGCGACCAGGATTGCAAGTGATCGCCGGGGCAAAGGTGGGTGAGCAATGCGGTCTCGATCGCCGCTTCCTGGGCATCAACCCAGCGCGCCTGCCAGGGATCAAAGGTCCAAAGCGGCTCAAACCAAGCGTCTTCATCATGATAGCCAAGGAAGTAGCGCAACGGCACTGGCTGGGGCTGCGGTGACAGGGCGCTGGCGATGATGACGTGTTTCGACATGGCGCCTCCCGCATGGCGCCCGGCTGGCGCTGGGGCGGGAGCATGTCCGCGGTCTGACAACCGGGAATAGGCGACACCCGCGTGAGCGGAATCACGCTTGGCGGCGCCGGCCAGGACATTCTCGTGATGTCCGCAAATGCGGTTTGGCAGCCGCCCCCTAACACGCATTCTTGGCGCGTTCCGCGTGTTGGAAGTGACATGCCACAATCAAAGGGCGTCGACGGTGCAGATTTCAGATTTTGCTTTTTTTTCGTGGAGGACGGTCCTGAGCGAGCGGTTGCGTCCGAATGGAAAGGCGCGAGTGGTGGAATTGCTGGTCCAATGTGTCGTGCGCGATGGGCCCACTACCCGGCCTGCCGGGGCCTCAGAAGCCCAGTTCCTCCGCCTTCCGCTCCAGGTAAGGAACAAGATCCTCCAGCATCACGTCGTCGCCTTTGGACATGTTACAGGACGGATGCGTGACCTGGAGGTTGTCACGCTCATAGCCGCCACCCCGGGTGAAGGGGATGACATGGTCGACGTGGTAGGTGCCCAAGGTTGATCGCTCAATGGCGTTCTCGCAGAGTGGACAAATGCCGCCCTGAGCTTCCAGCATCTCCGCGATTAGGGCGGAGGCCACCCGCTTGCGGCGGTGGTGTGGCATACTGCGGATGATTTCCGAGCAATCCTCGGCCACCATCCAGACCTCCTCCCAGGCCAGCCGTTCGATGTCGCCCATCTGCTCGGCGAGGCGAGCGAACCGCCCCACCGTCAGGCCGCCCGCTCAGCTCGGGTGCGGATGGTCCGGAGACGAGTCCGGGTCCGCTTCGCGCGGTCGGCGAGCTCTGTGGCCTCAAGCGCGCCGATGGCGGCCTCTACGATGTCGAGCGCCTCCGTGACGTCCTCAATGAGGATCTGGCGTTCCTCCTGGGAGCGGCCGCTTAGCCCCTGGGAGTTCCGAACGATCCGCTCCAGGCGCTGCTCGAAACTTGGCGCTGTTTGCTCCACCTCGCGAACTTGCTCCAGCGCGGTTTCCGACCACAACCAATTTAACAAGCCCATAGATTAGCCCCTCGATGACCGGCGTTTGCGGACGCAGAACGATAACAGATGTTGCCGTCCTCGCCCTAGCCTGCCTGCTAAAATTTCCGAGGCCCCGGGCCGGTCGGGATGGCGGCCGGACCACGGGGTCCGCATCATCTGCTGGCGATCACATCCAGGGGTCGATCGACTTCTCGTAGGTCCTCGACCTGCGCCGGCGCCCCCCACTCAGCGAACGGATAATATCGGTTCTCGACTATCTGGAAACTTGGTTGGGTCGAACTCAATTTGAGAGATCTTCACGTCCGCAAAGCAGGATTAGCGGACGGAATGGGGCTGGGAAGCAGCATCACCAGCGTTTCTGAAGAATAACGCCTGATATCAGCGACTTGGCATGATTCTAGTGATGCTTGGTATGTTATCGTGCCTTCATGCTGACATCAGCCGGATTGCCCCGATTGATCCCGGCATGGCAGGTTCTGGACTGCCGCCAGCCGGGCCGAACCGGGGCAGGGGACCCAGCGCCATCACCACCCACCACGCCACCTCCGGGCCGCCACAGTCGGCGCATACCCGCCGCGTCTATGCCGCCGACTGGCAGGCTTTTGCCGGGTGGTGCGCCGCCGCCGGACAGCCGGCGCTGCCGGCCACCCCGGAGGCCGTCGCCGGGCATCTGGCCAGCCTGGCCGGCCGGCTCGGCCCGAGCGGCCTGCGCCGCCGGCTGGCGGTGATCGCCGACCGGCACCGCCGCGGCGGCCACCCGTGGGATCCGGCCCAGCCGGCGATCCGCGCCACCCTCCACCGGCTCGTCGCCGGCCCGGTCGCCCCAGCGCGGCCCGCCGCGGTGCTGGACGAGGCCGCGCTCCGCGCCCTGGAGGCCTGGTTGCGGCAGGCGCGGATCGACTACGGCGCGGTCTTCCGCCGGGTGACCGCGGCGGGGACGCTGGAGGACCGGCTCAGCCCACAGGGGGTCTGGCGCATCCTCCGCCGCCGTGCCGCTCTGGCCAAAGTCCGTATCCCCGCCGGCACCCGCCTCTCACCGGATGGGCTGCGGGCCAGCTCTCGCCCCCAGCCGCATCGCCTGCCATCCCACTGAGCCAGCGGTGACGACCATGCCGCCCGAGTCGGACGCTGTGAGGTGGTCCCCGGATCTTGGACAGATGGTTAAGTTCGGTTCGCTATGAGAAGAATATCCCCTGATGGCGGGCAAGCGGACGCGGTATTCGGCAGACTTCAAAGCGAAGGTAGCGCTTGAAGTGCTCCGGGGTGAGCTTACGACGGCCCAGCTGGCGACCAAGCATGGCATTCACCAGACGATGGTCGGCGAGTGGAAGCGGCAGGCCATGGAAGGGCTGACGGCGGTGTTCTCTGGCAAGACGGCAGCGCAGGAGAGCGCGCAGGCGGCCGAGGCTGACGTCGAGAAGCTGCACGCCAAGATCGGGCAGCAAGTGGTGGAGCGGGATTTTTTGGCGAAAGCCTCCGGTCGATGAGCCTGGAGCGGAGGCGGCAGATGATCGAGCCGGAGCACCCGCAGTTGTCGGTGGTGCGGCAGTGCCAACTGGTCTCGATCAGCCGATCGGGGTTCTATCACGCGCCTGCGGGCGAGACGGCACTGAACCTGGAGCTGATGCAGCTGATCGACGCGCAGTTCCTGGAGACGCCCTGGTACGGGTCTCGGCAGATGGCGCGGCATCTTCGGCGTGAAGGCTACACAGTCGGCCGCAAGCGGATCCGGCGGCTGATGACCAAGATGAGCCTGGCACCGATCTACCAACGGCCGCGGACGACGGTGCCGAACCCTGAGCACCGGATCTTTCCCTACCTGCTGCGCGATCTTACAATTGATCGCTCTAACCAGGTCTGGTGCACCGACATCACCTACCTACCCATGCGCCGTGGCTTCCTCTACCTCATCGCCATCATGGATTGGGCGACGCGCAAGGTGCTGGCCTGGCGGGTGTCCAACTCCATGAATGTGGAATTCTGCATTGAGGCTTTGGAAGAAGCCCTAGCGCAGTTCGGGCGGCCAGAGATCTTCAACAGCGATCAGGGGGGCCAACTCACCTCGCCACGCTTCACCGGGGTGCTGCAGCAGGCCGGGGTGCGCATCTCGATGGACGGCCGCGGCCGGTGGATGGATAACGTCTTCATCGAGCGGCTGTGGCGCAGCCTGAAGTACGAGTGCGTCTACCTGCATGCCTTCGAGACCGGAACCGAGCTGCGGGCTGGCCTGTCGAAGTGGATCAACTACTACAACACGGCACGCCCTCACAGCACTCTGGCGGGGCAGACCCCCGACGAGGCATATGGGGCAGGCGTGGTGGAGAGATTGGCGGCCTGACGGAAACCAGAACCGAGTTTAGTCAGGCCGTCAAACTGTCCGACGGAGGGGGCCACCTCATCCTGCTGATCCGTGCAACTCGGCAGGTTGAGCCGTAAATACCGTTGCGATAGTGGTGTCGTGACGTTTCCCTGTACTGCACAAACCCACTTTCGCACCGTACATCCAGAAGAAATGACGCTGATGTCATGGTAGCATCAGGTCGCCGTGTAATCGCATCAACCAGATGCCCAAGGCAAGAAAGGGCCCGAAGGGAATGGCGCGATGGCGATCGCCGTGCCGCAGTGTTATCCAACCTATACCCGCCAGGGCGGCGATGGAGATCACCATGGGCAGTGCTCCCAAGCCAACCCAAGCGCCGCCGGCTGCCAGCAGCTTCGCGTCGCCGATGCCCAGTCCGTCATAGCCCCGCCAACGGCGAAACGCCGCGGCCAGCAGCCGGAACAGCAGGTAGCCAGCGATTGCCCCGACGGCATGCTCGGCCAGCACCCAAGGCTCCAACAGCCAGGTAGCGACCAATCCCGCGACAATGAGCGGCAGCGTGAGCACGTCCGGCAGGCGGAAATGGTCGGCGTCTATCCCGGCCAGCGCCAAGAGGACCCAGCCCAGCAGGGCATTCGCCAGGGCATGCTGCGGCTCCGCCGCGGCGAGCACGGCCCAAGCCGCGACGGCGACGGCGGCGATCTCCACCGCGAGATGGAAGCGGCCGATCGGCGCTCCGCACCGGCCGCAGCGGCCACGCAGCCAGAGGTAGCTCGCCAGGGGAACTAGGTCGTGCCAGCGCAACGGCCGGTGGCAGGTCTCGCAGCAGGATCGCGCGTTGGCGACCGGCCGCCCCTCCGGCAGGCGGCGGATCAACACGCCGAGCAGGCTGCCGGCGATCGGCGCAAGCAGGATCGGCAGGAACGTTTCGATGCGCCGCGATCCTTGGCATCGGCTTGCCTGAACGACGGCATTGCCGCAGATTGAAGCCCATGCCCGGCACCCGGACACGAGGCCATTAGCAGCCATGTCGGCCATGCGGCAATGACGCGCATCGATGGACACCAGGCCGTCCAGGACCAGGCCGAGGACAGCGAGGACCGGCTGGCGGCAACGCTGGTCGCGCAAGGCCACTGCGAGCCGCGCGCGTTGGAGCGTGCCCGCCAAGTTTCCCGCGAAAGCGGCCAGCGGCTGGATGCGGTGCTACTCCAGCTCGGCCTGCTGACCGAACGGGTGCTGGCGTCCGCCTATGCGCAGCTGCTCGGCGCCCGGATCGCCACGCCGGATCGCTATCCCGCGGACCAGCCCATCGATGCGGGGCAATTGTCGCTGCGCTTCCTGCGGCATGCCCGCGCCCTGCCGGTCGCCATCGAGGATGGCTGCATGGTCGTTGCCGCGGCCGATCCGCTCGACGCGTTCCTGCCGGCGGCCATCGCCGCCGCGACCGGGAAGCGCGTCGTGCTGGAGGTCGCCGTGCCGATCGAATTGGAGGCCGCCTTCGCCCGGCTTTATCCCGAGGACGGCACGGCCGGGGAGCCGGCCGAGGAGAGCCGCGGCGCGGCGCTGGAAGACGACGCCGAGCGGCTGAAGGACCTGGCCAGCGAAGCGCCGGTGATCCGCCTGGTCAACCAGATCATCGCCCGCGCCGTCGAGACCCGGGCCTCCGATATCCATGTGGAACCCTTCGAGGACCGGCTGCGGGTCCGCTACCGCTACGACGGCGTCCTGCAGGAGGCGGAAGCGCCGCCGGCTAGGCTGGCGCCGGCCATCACCTCCCGCATCAAGATCATGGCGCGACTCGACATCGCCGAGCGGCGGCTGCCGCAGGATGGTCGCATCAAGCTGGCGGTCCGTGGCCAGGACATCGACTTCCGGGTCTCGACGATTCCCTCCCTGCATGGCGAGACCGTTGTGCTGCGGGTGCTCGACCGCAGCGCGGTGGACCTCGACTATGCCAAGCTGGGCCTGGCGCCGGCGGTCATCGCGCGGCTGGGCGAGACCATGGCGCTGCCGAACGGCATCCTGCTGGTCACCGGGCCGACCGGCAGCGGCAAGACCACCACGCTCTATACCGGGTTGCTGGCCCTGAACTCCACCGAGCGCAAGGTCGTCACCGTCGAGGACCCGATCGAATACCAGCTTCCTGGCATTAACCAGATCCAGGTGAAGCCGCAGATCGGCCTCGACTTCGCCGCCTTGCTGCGGTCGATCCTGCGGCAGGATCCGGATGTCATCATGGTCGGCGAGATCCGCGATCTGGAAACCGCGCAGATCGCGGTGCAGGCGGCGCTGACCGGGCATCTGGTGCTGTCGACGCTGCATACCAACTCGGCCGCCGCCAGCATCTCCCGCCTCCGCAACATGGGGCTCGAGGACTACCTGCTGACCGCGGTGCTGCGGGGCATCCTGGCGCAACGCCTAGTGCGGCGGCTTTGCGCGGCGTGCAAGCGGCCGGAGGCCGCACCGCCGGAGGTGGTGCGGCGCTTCGGCCTCGACCAGCGCTTTGCCGGCGACGCCGGCCCGATCACACTGTGGCATCCGGTCGGCTGCCCGCAATGCCGCGGCACCGGATTCCGCGGCCGCCAGGCGATTGCCGAATTCCTTGCCCCCGACGCGGCGGTGGAGCGGTTGATCTTCGCCCATGCCGAGCACACCGAGATCGAGCGCGCCGCGGTGCAGGCCGGCATGGTGACCATGTTCGATGCCGGGGTGGCGGCGGCGCTGGCCGGCACGACAACCATTGAGGAAGTGGTTCGCAGCATCCGCGCCGAGGCCTGAGGCATGCCGGCGTTCCGCTACACCGCGATCGCCCGGGGCGGAGAAACGATACGCGGCACACTGGAGGCGGCGGACGAGGCGGCGGTGATCGTGCGGCTGCAGCGCGACGGCAGCATCCCGCTGCATGCCGAACCCGATACCGGCAGCTTCTGGTACGGCCTGCTCCATCTAGAATTGGGCCGGGGCAAGGCGCTCTCGCCGCAGGATGTGGCGGAGGTCACCCGCGAGTTGTCGCTGATGCTGGCAGCCGGCCAGGACCTCGACCGCGCGCTGCGCTTCCTGCTGGAGACGACGACCCGGCCACGGGTCCGCGCGGTGCTGGCCGACATCCGCGAGGCGGTGCGCGACGGCGCGTCGCTGGCGACCGCGCTCGGCCGGCAGCCGCGCAGCTTCCCGCCGCTCTATGTCGGGCTGGTGCGGGCCGGGGAGGCGGGCGGCACGCTGGCGGCCACCCTCGACCAGATGGCCGAGCTGCTGGAGCGGGAGCGCACGCTGGCGGCGAACGTGACCTCGGCGCTGATCTATCCCGCGCTGCTGCTGGTGGTGGCCATCGGCTCGATCGCCCTGCTGCTGACCCGGGTCCTGCCGCAGTTCGTGCCGCTGTTCGAGCAGAACGGCGCGGCGCTGCCGGGCCCGACCCAGCTGCTCATCACCGCCGGCGACCTGGTCTCGGGCTACGGGGCCTATGCCGTGCTGGCCGCGGCGGGGGCCTTCCTGGTGCTGCGGCAGGCGCTGCGGCGGCCCGGCCCAAGGATCGTCGCCGACCGGCTGGTGCTCAGCCTGCCGATCCTCGGCGGCCTAGCGCGGGAGGTCCTGGCCGCGCGCTTCACCCGGACCCTCGGCACGCTGCTGAACAACGGCGTCCCGCTGGTGAGCGCCATGGCCATCCTGCGGGATACCGTCGGCAACCTCGCCGCCGTGGCCGCGGTGGACCAGGCGACGCTCGCGGTGAAGGGCGGCGCCGGGCTGGCCCGCTCCCTCGCGGCGGCCGGGATCTTCCCGGTCCGCACTATCCACCTGCTGCAACTGGGCGAGGAAGCCGAACTGGGGCCGATGGCCCTGCGCGCCGCCGTCATCCACGAGGAGAAATCGCGGACCGGGTTGCAGCGGCTGGTGTCGCTGCTGGTGCCGGTCATCACCATCGTGATGGGCGCCGCGGTGGCCGGCATCGTCTCGGCGCTGCTGCTCGCCATGCTGAGCCTCAACGACCTTGCGACCTAGGGGCTGGCCGGCGGCAGGCGGCGACGGGGGCTTCACCCTGATCGAGGTGCTGGTGGTGCTGGCGGTGCTGGGCTTGTCGCTCGGCCTGCTGCTGGAGCGCGGGCCGTGGCGCAGCCCGACGCTCGATGCCCGCGCCGCCGCCGGGCAGGTGGCGCAGGGCCTGCGGCTGGCGCGGGCCGAGGCGATCGCGCGCGGCCGGCGGGTGGTCTTCACGCTGGATGTCGCGGCTGGCAGCTACCGCGTGGGGGAGGGGCCGGTGCAGCCGTTGCCGCGCGGCCTGAGCCTCAGCCTGACGGCGGTGGCCGAGCAGACCGCCGGCAACCGCCTTGGCGGCATCGGCTTCCTGCCGGACGGCAGCTCCACGGGCGGCCGGATCGAGCTCGCCGCGGGCCAGCGCCGGCTGCGGGTCGGCGTCGACTGGCTGACCGGCCGGGTCAGCGTGACCGATGCGCCCTGACCGAGCCGCCGCCGGGGAGCGGGGCTTCACCCTGCTCGAGGTCCTGGTCGCCCTGCTGATCGCGGCGATCGGGCTGGGTGCGCTGTTCCAGGGCTCGCTCGGCGGCCTGCGCGCCGCCGATCTCGCCGGCCGCACGGAGGAGGCGGTGTCGCGCGCGCGGTCGCGCCTAGCCGTGCTCGGCCAGGGGGCGCCGCTGGCGGCGGAGGACCGGGGCGGCGACGACGGCAGTGGCTACCGTTGGCGGGTCCGTATCGCGCCGCTGGCAACCCGCCCGGGGGGGGCGGGCGAGCTGTCGCAGGTGCTGTACGACGTCGCGGTGACCATCGCCTGGGGCAGCGGCGGCACGGCGCGGGAGGTCACGCTGCAGACCCGGCGGCTCGGCGTGGCGCCGCCGCCGCCGCCATGAGGGACAAGCCGGGGCACGGTGGCGAGGCTGGGCGCGGCGGCGAGGCCGGCTTCACCTTGCTCGAGACGCTGGTGGCGCTGACCGTGCTCGGCTTCCTGATGGTTGGGCTGGTCCAGGGCTTCCGCTTCGGCCTGCTGGCCTGGGACCGCCAGGCGCAGGTGGTGGCGCGGCGGAGCGAGCTGGATGCGGTGGACCGGCTGCTGCGCCGGCTGGTGCAGCAGCTCGACCCTGGCACCCGGCGCGAGCCGTCCCGGCTGCTCGGCACCGCGCGCGGCTTCGCGGCGACGACCGATCTCGGCCCGGCCGCCGGCGCCCTCGGCACGCGGGATGCGGATATCCGTCTGTCGGTGGAAGCCGGCCGGCTGCTACTCCGCTGGCGGCCGCATCTGCATGCCACCCGCTTCGCCGCGCCGCCGCCGCCGGCCGAGGCCGAGTTGCTGCGGGGCGTCGAAGCCCTGGAGATCGCCTATTGGGGCCGGAATGCCTGGCAGCCGGACTGGCGCGAGGAGGCGCTGCCCTCGCTGGTACGGCTCCGGCTGCGGTTCCGGGCCGGCGACCCGCGGCGCTGGCCCGATATCGTCGCGGCACCCCTGCGCGAGGCGCCGCTGCGGTAAGCGCCTTTGAGGCGGACCCGACGCGAGGTATACGAAAGCCTCGATAAGACAAGCGGCTTGCCACGGGGACGAATCGTGCGGGAATTGGCCAGTCCGTGAGTCTTTTCGCCGATGCCATGCACTGGTGGGCCGGGCAGATGGCCGGGCTCATCCCCTCCCGCTTCCATCCCACGGACCGGGACGGCGGGGATGCGTTGCTGATCGAGCCGTACGGGGAGGGGGCCGAGGCGAGGCTCGGCATCGCCCTGCGCCGCCGCGGCCGGGAGGTCTCGCTGGGCCACCTGCCGCTCGACGCTGCGGCGGCGCCCGGGCTCCGCGGCCTGCTGCACGGCCAGCGCCCCGCGGCGACCCTGCTGCGCCTGCCGGCCGACCGGCTGCTGGAGCGCACCGTCACCCTGCCCCTGGTCGCCGAACGCGACCTCGGCCGCGTGCTCGGCTACGAATTCGACCGTTTCACGCCGTTCGCCGCAGCCGATGTCTACTGGTCCTGGACGGTGCTGCAGCAGGACCGGGCGCGGCGGGACATGCGGGTGCGGCTGTCCCTGGTGCCCAAGGCCCTGCTGGCGCCGGTCGTCGACACGCTGCGGGCGGCCGGGCAGACGCCGACCGGGTTGCGGGTCATGGCCCGGGACGGCGAGCCGCGCCACATCGGGCTGGCGGCGGAGGATCCGCGCGCCGGGCGCGGCCGGCGCCGGGTGCTGCTGGCGGCCGGCGGGCTCTGTGCCGTGCTCGCCCTGGTCGCGGTCGGCCTGCCGATCCTGCTGCCCTACCGCGCCCTGGCGCGGATCGAGGCGGATATCGAGCGGCTGCGACCGCAGCTCGACGAGGTGACGGCGCTGCGGCGGCGGATCTCCGAGCGCACCAGCGCCGACGACGCGCTCGGCGCGGAGGAGGCACGGCTGGGCAAGGCGCTCGAGGCGATCGCCCTGCTGACCGAGGTCTTGCCGGACGACACCTACCTCACCGCCTTCACGCTCCGGCAGCGGCAGGTGACGCTGACCGGGCAGTCGGCGGATGCGGCCCGGCTGATCCCCCGCTTGTCGGCCGACCCGATGCTGCGCGACGTCGCCTTCCTGTCGCCGGTCACCCGGGCCGAGCCGAGCCGGGCCGAGCTCTTCTCGCTGCGGCTGGAGCTGGGGCGCTAGGATGATCGCCAACCTGCCGACCGGAGTGCGCGGCCGCCTGCTGGCGCTGGGCCTGACCGTCCTGGCGCTCGCCCTGGTCTGGGCCGTGGTGGTGGACCCGCTGCTGGGCTGGAAGACGGCGCTGACGGACGCGGTGGACAACCGCGGCGCCGTCGCCCGGCGCATGGCGCTGGCGGCCGAGACCTTGCCGGCGCTGCGCCAGCAGGCCCGGGGCGAAGGCCAGGACCGCGCCCCCGCCGCCGCGCTGCTGGAGGGCACGACGGATGCGCTGGCCGGGGCGGCCCTGCAGGTGCGGGTGCGCGAACTGGCCAACCAGGCCGGCGTCAGTCTCGCCAGCGCGGAAGCCCTGCCGGCCGAGGCCATCGGCGTGTTTCGCCGGATTGGCATGCGGGTCACCGCGGCGGGCGCCTGGCCGGTGCTGGTCCGGCTGCTACAGGCGCTCGAGCAGGCGAGCCCGCGCATGCTGGTCGACGACATGCAGCTGCAGGCGGCGCTGTCGCTCGGCACCGAGACCACCCGTCCGGTCAACGCGACCTTCACCGTCTTCGCCTTCCGCGCCGCCGTGGCCGCGCCATGACGCGGCTGCTGCTGCTGCTGGGCCTGCTCGCCGCCGGCCTTGCCGCGGCGATCGTGCTGGAGCTGGAGGATTTCACGACGCCCGAGGTCCCGGTCCTCGCCTCGCCACGGCGTCCGGCGCCCGCATCGCCGGCCGCCGCGGCGGAGCGCCGCCAGGACGACTGGATCGCCCAGAGCCTGGCCCGGCCGCTGTTCAGCTCGGACCGCCGGCCGGCCCCGGCCGGCGCGGCGGGGGCTGCCGGCGACCGCGCCGAGGAGCCGCCGCGCCTCACCGGCATCCTCATCACCTCGGCCGGTCGCCAGGCGATCTTCGCCGTGGGCGAGCGCAGCCTGGCGGTGCGGGAGGGTGGCGGCATCGGCGGCTTCGTGGTGCGGGAGATCTCGGGCGGCCAGGTGAGCCTGACCGGTCCTGCCGGCCCGCGGCTGGTGCGGCCGAGCTTCAGCCCGGCGGGGGAGGACAAGGACCGGGCCGCCGCCGGCCGGCCCGCGGCTGGCACGGCGGCGGCCTTCGCGGCGAACCCCGCGCCATCCGGCCTCGACATCCTGCGCAACGCGGCACGGCAAGCCGCCGATGCCGCCCCCCCGGCGTCGCCGGACACCCCCGAAGCCGGCGTCGATGCGACCGTCCGCGGCTTCGCCCCACCAGCCTTTCGCCCCGCCCTGCCCGGCCGCGCTGGAGCATTTCCCACCCGATGATACGCCGCCTGTCGCTTCCGCTGTTTCTCCTGCCGTTGCTGGCGGCCAGTTGCGAGAGGGTCCGCGAGCCCTTGCTGCGGCCCCTCCCGCAGCCGCCCTTCGGCACCACTGAGCAGGTCGCGGCGCCACGCCTCAGCGGCCCGCTGGGCTCGCCCGATGCCCTGGGGGGGGCGCAGAGCAGCTACGGCACCGCCCCGTTCATCAGCCCGCCCGGCCAGCCCGGGATGGCCGGTGGCGGCGACATCTCGCTGAATTTCGCGGAAACCGACATCCGGGAGGTGGTCTCGCAGGTGCTCGGGGGCATCCTCGGCGCGAGCTACACCATCGACCCCGGCGTGGGCGGTACCGCCACCCTGCGGACCGCGCAGCCGGTCTCCCGCGCGCAGCTGCTGCCGATCCTGCAGACCCTGCTGGCGCAGAACGGCGCAACCCTGGTGCAGTCGGGCGGCATCTACCGCGTGCTGCCGAGCAGCGGCGCGGCACCCGCCGCCGCCCCGCCCGGCGCGCCGGCGGGCGGCGCGGCCGGCGGCGGGCGGGCCGATGCCGGCGGCACCGTGGTGCCGCTGCGCTTCGCCGCGGCCGAGGAGCTGGCGCGGGTGCTGCAGCCCTTCGTCGGCGCGGGTGGCCGCATCACCGCCGACCCCGGGCGCAACCTGCTGCTCATCAGCGGGGACCCGCTGACGCGGGACGTGCTGCTCGGCCTGGTGCGGGCCTTCGACGTGGACCAGCTGGCCGGCCAGTCCTACGCGCTGCTGCCGGTCACCTCGGGCGATGCGCGCGATTTTGCCGCGGCCATGCAGGATGCGCTGCGCGGCCAGGGCGGCGGAGGTGGCGGCCCGGGCGGCGGCAGCCTGGCCGGGGTGGTGCGGGTGGTGCCGATGCAGCGGATCAACGCCGTGCTGGTGGTCTCGGCCCAGCGCAGCGCGATCGACCAGGCCCGGCGGGTCTATGCCCTGGTCGAGCGGGTGCGGCGCCAGACCCTGCGCGGCTGGAACGTCTACTACTTGCAGAACAGCCGCAGCAACGACATCGCCTATGTCTTGCAGCAGGCCTTCACCCCGCGCAACGTCACGGCGCAGCCGACCCCGGTGGGCAGCACGGCGCCGGGCCGCGGGACGCGGCAGCTGAACGGCGGCACCGGCGGCGGCGGCGGCATGCCGGGCGGCGGGACGGTAAGCGGCATCGGCGGCGGCGGCGGCGGCGGGCTGGCCCAGGGGGGCGGGCAGCCCTCCGGCCTCGGCGGCGATCAATCGGGCAGCGGCCAGTCGGGCGCCCAGGGGATTGCCGGCGGCGGCGGGCAGCAGCCCGGCTCTGGCAACCCGCTGCTCGGCGGGCTCGAGCCGGGCGGCGGCGGGGAAGCCGCGCCGGAGGCCATGCGGATCGTCCCCAATCCGCAGAACAACGCGCTGCTGATCTATGCGACCCCTCAAGAACGCGACACCATCGAGACGACGCTGCGCCGGCTCGACATCCTGCCGCTGCAGGTGCGCATCGACGCGGTGATCGCCGAGGTCACGCTGAACGACGCGCTGCAGTACGGCACGCAGTTCTTCTTCCGCACCGGCGAGTTCAACAACGTGCTGACCACCGCCGCGACCGCGACGCTGGCCAGCGGCTTTCCCGGCTTCGTCTTCGCCGGCCGCGCCGCGACCGGCGCGCCGCTGGCGATCTCGGCGCTGCAGTCCGTCACCGACGTGCGGGTGCTGTCGTCGCCGCAGCTGATGGTGCTGGACAACGAGCCGGCCCGGCTGCAGGTCGGCTCGCTGGTGCCCTACCTCACGCAGAGCGCGCAGAGCACGCTGACCGCGGGTGCGCCGATCGTGAGTTCGGTGTCCTATCGGGAGACCGGCGTCATCATGGAGGTCACGCCGCGGGTGAACAGCGGCGGGCTGGTGACGCTCGACATCGCTCAGGAGGTCAGCGACGTCGATCCGAACACCACGACCACGGGGATCAACTCGCCCACCTTCCTGCAGCGCACCGTCCGCTCCCGCGTCGCGGTGCAGGATGGCCAGACCATCGGCCTCGCCGGGCTCATCCGCGACAACGTCACGCGCGGCAACAGCGGCCTGCCCTGGCTGCGCAGCATCCCGCTGCTCGGCTCGCTGTTCAGCCAGCAGGACAACCGGCGGCAGCGGACCGAGCTGCTGGTGCTCATCACGCCGCGGGTCATTCACGACCAGCGCGATGCGAGGGCCTTGACCGAGGACCTGCGCGAGCAGGTGCTGAACGCCGCCGCGGTGCAGGATCAGCTGAACACGCTGCCACGCTCGGGCCTGCCCGACCCGCAGGCGCGGGTCCGCCGGCGGCTCGGCCTGGAGCGGTGAAACCGGCGACCCGGCCCGGTCGGCAGGACCAGCGCGGCTTCGCGCTGCTGATCGTGCTGTGGGCCATGGTGATGCTGTCCTTCGTGGCGACCCGGGTCACCGCCTCGGGCCATGGCGCGGTGCTGGTCGCGGCCAACCTGCGCAACGCGGCGGTACTCGAGGCGGCGGCCGACGGCGCGGTGCAGGAAGCGATCTTCCGCATGCTGGATACCTCGCCGGCGCGCTGGCGCCCCGATGGCCGGACCCGGACGCTGCCGATGCCGCGCGGCGAGATCCTCCTCCGGCTCGATGACCAGGCGGGCAAGGTCAATCCGAACCTCGCCTCGGTCGAGTTGCTGACGGCGCTGCTGCGCCAGCTCGGCGTGGACAGCCAGGGCGCCACCCGTCTTGCCGCCGCCATCGCCGACTGGCGCGCACCGACCGCCGAAGCCCGCCCCTTCGGCGCCAAGGCGCGGGAATACCGCAATGCCGGGCTCGGCTACGGCCCGCCGGATGCACCCTTCCAAAGCATCGGCGAGCTCGGCGCGGTGCTCGGCATGACGCCGCCCCTGCTGGCGCGGCTGGCGCCGCATCTCAGCCTGTTCAACGACGGCGACCCGGAGCCGGGCCTGGCCGATCCGCTGGTGCTGCGCGCCCTGCGCGGGTCGCTCGGGGCGCAAGAATTCGCGGCATCGCCGCAGACCGGCCGCCGCGTGGTGGCCATCGCCGCGACTGCCATCCAGCGCGGCCGCGGCGGTGGCGGCACGCCTGCCGCGGACGTTGCCCGCTTCGCCCGCCGCGCCGTCGTGCGCGTCGGCGAAGGCAGCAACGGGGCGCCCTTCCAGATCCTGGCCTGGGGCATCGAGGAGGACTAGCGCGTGATCATCCGCGTCAGCGGTTGCAGATGAGCTGGTCCTGCGCGCCGGTCCCGTCCGCGCCGTTCGAGCAGAGGTCGTAGCTCCGGCCGCTGCGGCTGGAGGGATTGCGGTAGACCCAGGGACGGTTCCAGGGGTCCATGGGCACGCCCTCGGCCCGCAGGTACGGGCCGTTCCAGCCGCCCAGGCCGGGCGGGCGGGTATTCAGCGCTGCGAGCCCCTGGTCGGTGCTCGGGTAGCCGCCGGTGTCGAGCTGATAGATGTCGAGGACGGAGGCCAGCCGTTCGATCGACTGCCGCGCCACGGATACCCGCGCCCCGCCCAGCTGCCGGAGTGCCGCCGGTGCCACCAGGCCAATCAGCAGACCGAGGATGGCGATGACCACGAGGACCTCGAGCAGGGTGAAGCCCGCGTCGCGTCCGGAGTGGCGGGACAGGGCGGCAGCACGGCGAGGCATCGGCAAAATTCCTTTCGGCGCAGGGGCGGACGTGGCATGGCTAGGGGCGGGTGCTGCAACCGCCGCCGCATCCAGCAGCAGCACGGGCACGACGTCCATGGGTCTTCCCTATCTCGCCTGCATGGCCCTCGTCGCCTCGATCTACCAGCTGCCGCCGCGCGTGCTGCCGTCCATCCAGGCGATCGAGGGCGGCCGCCCGGGGTCCGTCGCCAGGAACACCAACGGCAGCGAGGATCTCGGCGTCATGCAGGTCAACACGCTCTGGCTGCCGGCACTGGCGCGCTACACCGGCCTGCCGGAAGCCGAGGTGCGGGACCGGCTGATCCATCGGGCCTGCTTCAACATCGCGGCGGCGGGCGCCATCCTGCGGGGCTATTTGGATGCTGCCGATGGCGACCTGATGCAGGCGGTCGGCAATTACCATTCGCGGACACCCGGGCTGCATGCGGCCTATCGCGGCCGCGTGGTCAATGCCGCCCGGCGGTTGTTCGAGGCGCCGGCGGCCATGCGTCGGTGACAGGGGATGGCATGGGGCGGCGGTGACGCCGTCCCATGCCGGTCCTGGGCTCGAGCCGCTGGCTTAGGCCCGGATGGTGCCGTTCATGGCGCTCGGGAAGAACAGGCCGGAGGTGGCGTTGACGCCGCCATAGACGATGTTCAGGACCTGGCGCGGGCTGCGGCGGAAGGTCTGGCCCTGCTGGTCGGTCGGCGCGATGAAGTAGTTGTTCCCCTGGAAGGAGATGCCGCGCTCGTCATCAGCACCGGACAGCACCGAACGGAGTGCGGTGATGCGGCCGACCGTCGCTTGGCCGCCGAGATTCGCCAGCAGGGCGCGAATGGCACCACCGTGATAGGCCTCGACCGCCAGCACCGAGGCTGCATAGGAGAGCAGGTCGCGGTTGCTGATGAGCGATGCCGCGCCGCCATAGGCGGTGACGCCGACGTCCTCGAACACGAAGGCGCCGAGGAGGAAGCTGATCTCATCGGCGAAGGGGTTGAAGGTCTGGCCCGGAACGATCAGGCCGGCCGCCAGGGCGAGGGTGGTGAAGCTCTGCTGCAGGTCGATCGCCGGGCGGGCCACCGCGCTGCTGCCGAGCACGGCGCGGATGAACTTCACATGCACCTGCTCGTCGATCGCGATCTTCTCGGCATACTGCCGCACGTAAGTGCTCTGGAAAGGCACCCGGCTGCCGCCGGTCACCGCGCCGAGCGCGCCGGTCCCGGTGGTGTCGCTGGCGGCAAGGCCCTGGCCGGTCGCGGCGCGCAGGTAGAATTCGGCTTCCAGGTATTCGAGATTCAGGGCGAAGTTGAAAATATCGACGTCGGTAATGCCTTGGGCCTGCACCGGAGCTGAGGGAAGGACCACGCCCGCCGACGCCATGGCACCGAGCGCAACGGCGCCCAAACCGGCCCGCGCGAAAATGCCGCGGCGATTCACGTTGACATTTTCTTCTTCATTCGCATCGTTCTGAGACATGGAAGTTTCCTTCTCACCTGCCGGATGGAGCATCAGCCGGTGTCACCCGGCTCTAAGGCTCTATCCACGCCACGGCCGTGTGACCGCTTTCAGCAATACGTTGCCCAAGGCACAATGGATGCAGGCCAAACGCAGTTTATTTTACAATCCCGGGTTTAAATTTTCATCAAAACATTAACGTCTTGGCCACCGATACAGGTGCCCGGCCGCGTGCAGCCCGGCCAGCATTCGTTGCGTCCTGGGTCCGATGACATCCCAACTGCGGTTCGTCATCCAGCGACCGGCGGCGGACTGGCACTGCCGGCGGGCGGCGAGGTCGCCGAGCAGGGCGTCCAGCCCCTGGGCCAGGGCCTCGGGCCCGGTGCCAGCGAACCGCGCCACCGCCTCTCCGGCTTCAGCGTAGAAGGCCAGTGGGGTGACGATGACCGGCACGCCGGCCGCCAGGACGCTGCGCAGCGAAGCGCTCGAACCTTCCTTCGAGGCCTGGGTCGGCAGCGCCACCACGTCGCATTCGGCCAGCCGGGCCATTGAATCCGCATCGGGCAGGAAATCCGTCTGCCATTCGATGGCATCGGCCAGCCCGGCCGCCGCGGCGAGGGCCCGGCATGCGGAGATTTCGGCGGCGGAATCCGGGGCATCGTATTCGGCATTGACCAGGCGCAGCCGCAGGCCGGGCCAGCGCCGGCGCAGCAGGCCCGCCGCCTCGATCAGCTGCGGGATGCCCTTGCCCGGCAGGAAGAAGCCGTAGCAGCCGATCCGTGGCGCGTCCTCCTGCCCCAGCGGCCGCAGGGCCTGGGCGGCCCCGGCGGGCGGGGTCCCCTGCGGGATCAGCACCGCATTCGCCACCAGGCCGAGCAGCCGCAGCCTTTCGAGGTCGGCCAGGGTATGCACGATGATGCGGCTGGCGGTGGCCAGGGCGACGACCGTCCGGTCGCGGACCGAACCGGCCTCGTCCACCAGTTGCTCCACCGTGTGCAGGGTGACGCTGACCACCCGCCCGGCCAGCGCCGGCGACCCCAGCAGGCGCGCCAGGGCGTCGAAGCCGAACAGGCCGGGCTGGTGCTGGATCACCAGGATTTCGGGGTCTTCCGCCGCGATGGCCTGGGTGAGCTGGTCCATGCTGGCCGCATCGCCCATGCGCCAGGCCACCCGGACCCGTGGCATCCCGGCATCGGGCCGGTCCACCGGTGCGGTCCGCGCATCCGCCAGCACGGTCACCCCGGCCATGGTCTCCGGGACGCTCTCCAGCAGATGGCGAGAATATTCGGCGACGCCGCAGCGCACCGCCCAGCTGGTAACCCAGGCCTGGCGCAGGGGCCGCGGCGGCGGCGCCAGCAGCAGCGCGGTGGCGATGTCGGCGAGGCGGGCCGCCAGCGCGGGCCCGTCGGTCGCGGCGGCGATCGCGGCCTGGGCGCGGCGGCTCCGGGCCGCCAGGGCCAGCCCGGCCTGGCCGGGATCCCGGCAGGCGGCCACCGTCTCCCGCAGCGCCAGCACGAGGTCGGCCTCGTCCGGCTCGAACCAGAGCGAATGCGCCATGGTCAGATGGGTGCGGGACGGGGCATGGCGCCAGTCGATCAGGCGCGCCGTCTCCGGGCCGCAAAAATCACGGTGTCCGCCGGCGCCGGTGACGATCAACGGCAGGCCGGCTGCCATGGCTTCGGCGGCGGCCATGTTGAAGCCCTCGCCGCGGGTGGGCAGGACCATGACATCGGCCTCGGCATAAAGCGCGAGCATGGCGGCCGCATCGATGTCGCGGTCGATGAGATGGATGTCCGGCAAGCCGGGGTCGCGCGCCCGCAGGGCGGCGATCTGTTCGGCCACGTCGTTGTGCGGGTTGGGAAAGCCCTTGATGACCAGCCGCACCGGATCCCCGGCGCGGAAGGCGCGCGCATAGGCCGCCAGCAGGACGTCGACGCCCTTGCGGGGGAAGCAGGAGGAGACATGCAGCAGGGTGACCGGCGTGCCGGGCGGCCGCACGCCGCGGGCCCGCGCCAGGGCCTCGAAGGGGGCGAGGTCGAGCGCCTGGCCCAGCAGCCTGACCGGGATGGTGAGCCCGGAGTCGACCAGGGCCTTGGCCACGGAGGCGGTCGCCACCACCACGCCCTGGAACCCGGCTTCGAGCACCGCGATGGTCGCGGCCGGGATCAGCGATTCCTCCCAGTAGAACAGCGCCAGCGACAGGTCGCTGGGCTCGGCCGGGACATGCACCGGATAGTGGTTGCTGACGATGACATGCGGCCCGGTGTCGAAGGCATCGCGGGCGGCCAGGGCGGTGACGGCGGCGGCGGTCCCGGCTGGGAGCTGGGTCAGCGGCGCCGACGCATGGCCCTCGATGGGCGCCAGCCTGGCCCGGCCGGGGCGGGCGGCGTCCAGTACCAGCGCCAGGGTCCGATTGACCGAGGCCAGGCTGTAGCTGCCGCTGGCATGGCCGGTGACGGTGAAACGTAGGTTGGCGTCGAGCGCGGCCCTGGTGGTGCCATCGCATGGCGGCGCGGCGCCGGCCAGGGCCAGGGCCTCGACCAGGGCCGGCACCTGCCGGTCCAGGCTGAAGCGCCCGGCGGACCGGCGCTGGGCCTGGCCCAGGGCCGCCAGTGCGGTCGGATCGCTCGCCAGCGCCTGCAGCCGTGCCGCCACCGCGGCGGCGCCACGGTCCGCCAGCAGGCCGGGCACCCCGCCCGCATCCAGGTTGCCCAGCGTATAGGGCACCGCGCCGCTGGGCCAGGCCAGCACCGGGACACCGCGTGCCATCGCCTCGACTAGCGGCACGCCGAAGCCTTCGTGCAGGCTGAGCGAGACGTACAGATCGGCCGCCGCATACCAGCCGTGTAGCTCCGCATCAGAGACTAGGCCGGTGACCAGGACGTGCGCCTCGAGCCCCGCCTCGGTAACGCACGACCGCAGTTCTTCGATGTAGCCGCTGCCGTCGTCGGGCCGGCCGACGAGCACCAGGCGCGAAGCCTGGCGGTAGCCGGCCAGGAAGCGAGCAAAGGCCTTGACCAGTTCGAGCTGGCCCTTCGAGGCGGTGATCCGGCCGACGAAGAGGATGGTGAAGACCGGGTGCGGCGGTGCCGGCCGGCGCAGCGCATGGGCTCGCAGCGCGTCGATGTCGAACAGCAGGGTGCAGGCGCGGACCGGATCGAAGCCGAGGCCCCGCAGCTCGATGGCGTTGTACTCGCTCATTGCCAGGGCGGCGACGACGTGCGGGCGCAGTAGCGCGAGCTGCTGGCGCCCCAGCCGTGCATAGGCCTGCGACACCGTGCTGCCGGCCAGGAATTCGGGCGGCGTGATGTTGTGGTAGCTCAGCACCTTGGTCGCCGGCAGCGCCACCACGCGGGCGAAGGCGTCGTAGCCCATGGAATGGTGGAGGATCAGCACGTAGTCGGCATGCTGCGGCATCTCGTCCAGCAGCCGCAATTCATGCTCCAGCAGCGGATCGCGGTGCTCGACGAAGATCTCGCTGGCATAGCCGAGCCGGCGCAGCAGGGCGCGGGTCAGCAGCATACCGTTGGTGACCGCATCGCCGACCGCTGATCCGGAATGGAACTGATGCACGGTGCGGATCGGCCGGCGCGGCATGACCGGCGGCGCGGGCAGCACGGGGGGTGGCAGGTGCAGCGCCTGCGGCTGGACGGCCGGCTCGGGCAGGGACGGCGGCGCGGCCGGGATCGGTGCCGCCGCTGGCGGCTGCGCCCGGCCGGGCCTCAGCAGCCGCACTGCGCGGCGCAACGGCCCGGTGATGCGCCACGAGGTGCTGGCGCGCATAAGGGCCAGCCAAGCTTCCGCCTGCTCGGCCCGGGCCTGCTGCTGGCCGGCCTGCGTGCGCAGCTGGCCGGCCAGTGCGCGCTGCTGGCCGAGGCTGGCCTGCAGCGCCGTCACCTCATGCCCCAGTGTCCTGGCCCGCGAAGCCTCCGCGATGGTGCCGAGCACCTGGCGCGATGCTGTATCGGCGCGGTCCTCCGCGAGCCGCGTCCAGGCTTCCGCTACCTGCGTCCGGTCCCGCAACGCATCGGCGGCCGCTTCCGCCGCGTTGATGCGCCGCGCCCATTCGGTATCGGCGACGCGCAGGAAGTCGTCGAAGACGTTCGGCGGCGTCCGGAAATGCGGTGCCAGGGCGGCGTGGTGCTCCGCGGCGACGTAGAAGCGGTTGAGCCCGTCGAACCAGGCGAAGCAGTAGTCGGCCGCTAGCAGCAGCGGTTCCCAGGTCGCATGGGTCTCCTCGGACGACATCGGCTTGGTCGCTTCGACCAGGATGATCCAGGGGCGGAATGCGTCGAAGTCGGCGCCGGCGAGGACGGCGCGCTCGGCACCCTCCACATCCACCTTGAGGAAATGGATCCGGGCCGGGGCATGCCGACGGCAGATCGCCGCCAGGGTCTCGATCGCCACCGTGCCTTCCTCGACGGTGAAGCCCTGCGTGCGGTAGTCCTGCGCCACGCTGCTTTCCAGGGTGGAGAGGCCGGTTCCAGGCACGGTGAAGAACGGCGCTTGGCCCGGGCTTTCCCCCAAGGCGAGGCGCAGGGTCGTGTCCTGTGGCCGTGCCGCTTCCAGGCGCTGGGCATAGCCTCCCACCGGCTCGACGTTGATGCCGGTCCAGCCGCGATCGTAGAAGGCGCGGGTGACGGAATCGACGTCCGGATGGGCTGCGCCGACGTCGATGTAGAAGCCGCGGCCGACATGGCGCAGCGCACGCCACAGCAGGATATCTTCAAAATTCTGCGCATAGGAGACGAAGGTCATGCGGCTATCCTGGCATTGGCATTGGCTCAAGGGTGACGGGCGCGTGCCGCGTGCGGTCAGCCGGGCGTTGCGACGATGTCGATGTGGTCGCGCTGACGCGCGGCGTATTCTGCCATGATCGGCTCGGGCTCGTTGCCCGGCGTGGAGACCGAACCGTCCGGCTGGATGCAGCCGATCCGATAGCCTCGAGACAGCAGCCAGCGGAGGTAATCGGGGCCCGATACCCCGGAAATGCCGGGCATCTGATCCGGGCTGAACTCGCTAATGATGGTAGGACGGTCCCGAGTGATGATCCCTTCGCATCCGAGGATCGCGTTGTACTCGGCGCCTTCCACATCGAGCTTAATTAGCCCGACGGAGCGGTCGGCGCCGGCGATGTCGTCGATCCTGAGGCTGGCGACGGTTTGCGCGCCGAGCAGCGTGTCCAGATCGTCGGAGGGTGTGGAGGTGGTCCCGTTCGATTGCCCGACGTGCAGCGCCAGCAGGCCGGTCGTGCGGCCGGCGGCGACCTGCGCGATGGCCACATGGGCATAGTCGTTCAGTCGGCGGCTGGCCTCGAGCATCCTGGCGTTGCGCGGGTTGGGCTCGACCGCCAGGACATGGCCTTGGGGGCCGACCAGCCTTGCGGACAGCATGCTGAAGTAGCCGATGTTGGCGCCGATATCGATGACCCCCATGCCCGGCCGCAGTACCCGGCCGAAGACGGCGGTCACGTCCGGCTCGTAGTTATCCGTAGCGACATGGGAGCCGACGTCCGTATCGCTGCGCGAAACATAAATTTGAAAGCCTTGTGCAGAAACGATACTCAACTCCATGGAACTTTTGTGCGAGAGCAGGCCTCGCCGTTCAAACTCGAGACTGCTTAGATAAGTAGCGACAACTGTTTCAAGTCGTTCCCCAGCGCGGGCAGCATGCCCAGCCCATTCTTCACGGTGCGGATTGCGACCGAGCAACAGACGAAAACATTGCAATATATCCATTTCGGATGCGGAGCTAGAATAGCTTTGATTCCAAGGTTCCTGAAAAATTTCGAAATTCACTGAGTAGCTATTGGCTTGCCTAGTTTTGTTAAGCCATGATTTTATTTTATTTCGCATTGCGTGGTCCCGGGATGAGGTGGTGCGGGTTGATCTTGAAGCCTGACGGATCCTTGGTCCAGGCGTCGCAGATGGCCTGGAAGGGTGTTTGCCATCGCAGCGCCTTGAGGTGGCACGCCACTTGGCCACGGTTTTGGAGTTTAGGCCGTACTGGGCGGCAAGGGCGCGGGTCGACGCTTGCGCCGCTTGGAGTTCGGCTCGAACTCGTGGCGTCGTTCGGGCTGAGCCGTGAAGACCTGCTGCCATAGGGCGTCCTCCTGGTCACGAGAGAACGCACCACACTCCGGGACTGCACACCTAGCCCTCGTTTACGCCTTCGCCAAGCCGCAAGGCGTTGCAATGGCGAATTTCCTTTAAGGCCATTTGCGCTGCTTGGACTAAGTATCCGACAAACTTTAAATCATTCCGCAACATCTCATCCCAAGACCGCATCTTACAACTCCAAAGATATATTAGACTTCCATTTTTTATAGAAAATTTTAAGATTGTCAGCTGCCTGCGTGCCGAGTTGCGAATTTGCCAACATCAAAGGGCGTGTGGTCCTGCTTTCCTCATGCTGCAAAGAGACAGGAACTTGAAAAACTTGGAAACCGCGCATTCGCGCCTCAAAACAATAATCAACATCACGCACATAAGCCCAACTATACCGTCTATCAAAGTTGCCGCACGCATCGATAACTGACCTTCGTATGAAAACTCCGCCAAACGTTGCCCAAGGCACTTTCCGAATTTGATTTAGTGTGGATGCTGCAATCCCCTCAGATCCAAGCTTATGACTAACTGGTCCATGTAAATGTCCGATACGGCCTTCCAAGAACGTCCCTCCAGCACATTGAACGATAATCGGTTCCAATTGGGATGTTCTGGGGTAAAATAAATTACACCCAATGATGCCTGCATAAGGAAGCATTTCGCGGAAGTGCAAAAGCTGATCAAACCATGAGTTGTTTGAATATTCGTCCAATGGAGCCATGTCCGAATGAATTATTATTATATCGCGATCAGGAAATTGGCTCCAACAAAACTCAAATGCCAACTCTGGGCCTATCATTTTTTTGTCTTGCCAAAAGAAGAATTTGAGATGTTTCCCGTTTATGTTGTTTAAAAAGAATTTTTGCTCGATTTCCAGTTTTTCATGGTCATAAAGGTACGGACATATAATTATGGGATCCATAATAGCTCTTTCAAATTGATTTAAATTACCGCGACTAAATTTACACCTTGCTTTAGCTGTGTTTCACAAAGAGCTGACGGTCAGGGTTCTCCTTTCCCCGGACAGCTTTATCTTATGGCTTCAGTGACGGGTATTCCAAGTGAAGTGAAGCCGTTCAGGACGGCCACACGAGGCGTTGTTGCACGGACCCGGCCATTGGCGCTCCAGGCCGGACTGCCGTAGAAGGATCGCTGCCCCCCGATCCCTGGATGCCCATCTTTCCGTTCAAGCTGAACTAGTGTCCTGATTCCGTAGTTCCTCCGATCTGTTGGGAACGGAGGCAGAAGCGCTGGATGGCGGCGAGGATGTCGT